>JAFASQ010000323.1 GCA_019244395.1 Solirubrobacterales bacterium
CAGCAGCCCTCATTAGGCAGGCTACGGGCGGCCGGCGTGGGGCGCGGGCTGCGCGGGCGAGGCGAGGAGCCGGCCCGTCACGCCCGGGCCCTCGTTCATCGCCGCCTCCATGCCGCGCCATTGCGCCGCGGCGATGAACAGCGTCCGGCCGTCCTCGCCCCCCAGCATGCAGGCAAAACAGCCTCGATCGCAGGGGACGGTGTCCAGGACTTCGCCACCCTCCCGTACGCGCACGCAGTATTGGCCGGGGACACTCGCGACCCACACAGCACCGTCCGTGTCGGCGCAGATGCCGTCGGGCGCGTGTTCGAGCTCGGCCCAAACCCGACGGCCTGACAGCGGCCCATCGGCGGCCACGTCAAACGCGACGAGCTGCTCGGCGTGTGAGTCGGCCACGACCAGCGTACGGCCATCGTCGAGGAGGGTCATGCCGTTGGGCCACTGCAGCCCGTCGGCGAGGAGGCGCACGTCGCCGTCCGCTGCCACGCGCACGACGCATCCGGGTCCTCCGTTCACGTACGCGTTGCCGGAGCCGTCAACGACCAGTTCGTTGAACGGTCCGGCGCCGAGCCCGGTGAGGTCAGCGAGTTCCTGGAGCGACCCGTCCTGCTCCTGGCGCAGCAGGCGGCGTCGCGGCCCGTCGACGATGAGCAGCCGGCCATCGGGAAGCCAATCGATGCTGAACGGGAGCGTTTGTGGCGCGAGGCGAGCCATCACCTCGCGTTCGCCCGCGGCGCTCACCGCCAGCACCTCGCCCGCGCCCCAATTGCACAGCCAGACACGGCCGTCCCGCCACCGCGTGGACTCCGGAAAGCCGAGGCCTTCGAGGAGCAAATATGTCTCACCCATCGCCACCTCCTGTGGTCGGTCAGTCAGCTCGCGGATCAGACTCGCTCGCGGCCGGATCCTCATCGGCGTGGTGGCCCGCGCGGAGCTACGGCGCGGCGCGCCACAGCTCGAGCAGCGCCCCGTCCACGCCAAGCACGGGGTCCTGGTCGGGGAGCGGTACGCGAGCGATGTTGGTCAGCACCTCGTCGCGCTCGGCGGGATCCCCGCGCCGGAGGTCCCACTTCATCCCGTTCGGGTATGCGCCCACCACTAGGAAGTCGGCGCTCGATCCCAGGTTGCAGTGGCCCGTTCCGGCCGGCAGCACGACGACGTCGCCTCGGCGCAGATGAAATCGGCGGCCCTGAGGACCGCCCAGCATCACTTCGGCCTCTCCTGCGGCGATACCCAGCGCCTCGTGGGCGGTCGAATGAAAGTGGTGAAAACCGAAGATCCCGTCGCGCCAGGCGCCGAGCCACCCATGGCCGGCGAACCGCTGCTCGTAGCCCGCGGCGCCAGCGTCCTCGCCCAGCGCGCCGTGGTAAAGCGCCACCGGGAGGCTCGAGTTCGGGATGCGGCCGTCGTCGCCGAAGGTGCAGGACTCGAAATCGGCTTTCACGCGCTGATGGAGCCCGGATCGGCGGGGACGTCGACCGCGTATTCCTTGAGGACGTCCAGGGGCACGGCCTCGAGCGCGCGCTCGTGCGTGGCGGAAAGCACGACGAAAGCCGCGACGCCTTGCGCGTGTGCGCGCAGCCACGCATGGGTCGTGACGCACCAGCGCTCGCCGGGTTGGAGCCCCGGGAACTCGTACTCGGGGAGGGGTGTGCTCAGGTCGTTGCCGACGCTCTGCTGGTAGTCGAGGAAGTCCGCGGTGACGACCGCGCAGATCGTGTGGCTGGCGAAATCGCCAGGGCCGGTCCGGCAGCAGCCATCGCGGTAGAAGCCGGTCACGGGATCCGTCCCGCACACCTCCAGGGGGCCGCCGAGCACGTTGCGCTCCATGGAGGCAACCGTACTCCACGCGGGGTGCGAGGCGGTCAGGTCGTCCGGAGCGCTGGCGCGCCCGGCCAGGTGCGATGCCGGTCAGGTCGTCCGCAGCGCTGGCGCGGGCGCGAGTGTGGCTGGCTTCCATCCGGTCCCTCCCAGGTCAGAGTGCTGATGCCAGCGTACGGCCCGCCGATGCCCGCGCACAAAAGTGCAGCTCACCGAGCGCTGCGCATCGGCGATCGCGCCTGGTCGAGGCAGAGCCCGAGCAGCTCGGCCAGCTGTCGCCGCTGCGCGCCCGACAGCCGGCTGAACATAGCGGAGCGGGCCAGGGTGGCGATCAGACGGTCGCGCGCGTGCCGGCCCGCCGGGGTGAGGGACAGCGCCACGATCCGTCGATCGCCAGCGCTGTGGCCGCGGCTCACCAGCCGCCGGTCCTCGAGGCGGTCGACGAGAAACGTGACGTTCGAGGGGTCGCACCGCAGGCGCTCGGCGAGCTCCCGCCGTGACGCAGGGCCCCGCGCGGGATCGAGCTGCCACAGCGCGTCGGCCAACGGGAAGGTCAGATCGAGCTCGACCAGCGTGCCGCGGAGCTCCCGCTCGAGGGCGCCGTGAAGCTCGTAGGCCGCCTGCGCAACCCGCTGGGCGCCGGCAGTGCCGTCCCGCGTCGAGCCCGGATTCCGTGAAGGCTTCACGCTGGTAGTCTAGGTGAATCGCCGCCGGACACGAGCCAGTCACAACCCAGCCGATCCGCCGGCGGCCCGCCGTCCTCGTCGTCGACGACGAACCGGTCGTGTTGGCCGCGGTGGCGCGGGATCTGCGCCGCGGATTCGGCGAGCACTACCGGATCGTGCGGGCGGGATCGGGCGAAGAGGCGCTCGAGGTGCTGGGCGAACTGGTCCGGCGCGGCGAGCAGGTCGCGCTGCTCGTGGCCGACCAGCGGATGCCGGGGCTGTCGGGCACGGATTACCTGGTGCGCGCGCGGGAAATCGTCCCCACCGCGAAGCGGGTGCTGCTGACCGCCTACGCCGACACCGAGGCAGCCATCCAGGCGATCAACGAGGTCTCGCTCGACTACTACCTGCTAAAGCCTTGGGATCCTCCCGAGGAGGAGATGTTCCCCGTGGTGGACGACCTGCTGACCTCGTGGGAGGCGGGCGCCGCGCTCGAAGCGGGCGGCGTGCGACTGATCGGGCATCGCTTCTCCCGGGCGTCGCACGATCTCCGGGACTTCCTGGCGCGCAACCGGGTGCCGGCTCGCTGGCTCGACGTCGAGCGCGACGCCGAGGCGCGAACCCTGCTGAAGGTGGGCGGCGTCGAGGAGGACCGGCTACCGGTGGCGCTGCTCGAGGACGGAACCGTGCTGGAGCGCCCCACCGTGCTGGAGCTGGCCGAGCGGCTGGGTATCGGCGGTCAGCCCGCCGCCGAGCACTATGACCTGGTCATCGTGGGCGGTGGTCCGGCAGGGCTGGCCGCGGCGGTGTATGGGGCCTCGGAGGGGCTGAAGACGATCATGGTCGAGCGGGAAGCACCGGGCGGCCAGGCCGGTCAATCGAGCAGGATCGAGAACTACCTCGGGTTCCCAACCGGCCTGAGCGGCTCGGACCTGACGCGGCGCGCCACCGATCAGGCGCGCCGGCTCGGCGCGGAGCTCTTGACTCTCCAGGATGCCACCAGGCTCCATGTCGAGGGCTCCGGCCGCATCGTCGAGCTCTCCGGCGGCGGCAGCCTGAGTGCGTCGAGCGTACTGGTGGCCTCGGGTGTCTCCTACCGCCAGCTGGAGTGCCCGGGCTTTCCTGAGCTGACCGGTCGGGGCATCTACTATGGTGCCGCGCTGACCGAGGCGAAATCCTGCCAGGACCAGCACGTAGTGGTGATCGGCGGGGCGAACTCCGCGGGACAGGCCGCGGTGTATTTCTCCAAGTATGCGAGTCGAGTGACCATGCTCGTGCGCGGCGATTCGCTGGCCAAGTCCATGTCGCACTACCTGATCGAGCAGATCGAGGCGCTGCGCAACGTCGAGGTCCGCACGCGCGCCGAGGCCGTGGGTGCGCTAGGCGACGGCCGGCTGCGCGCGCTGCGGATCCGTGGCAGCGACGGCGCCGAGATCGTCGAGGACGTTGACGCCTGCTTCGTGTTCATCGGGGCTGTCCCCCGAACCGAGTGGCTGAAGGACGTCGTGGCGCGCGACGAGCGTGGCTTCATTCTGGCCGGGCTCGACGCCAAGCACGACGGCTGGCCCCTGCAGCGGGACCCGTTCCCGCTCGAGACCAGCGTGCCCGGCGTGCT
Source organism: Solirubrobacterales bacterium (assembly GCA_019244395.1). Taxonomy (GTDB): domain Bacteria; phylum Actinomycetota; class Thermoleophilia; order Solirubrobacterales; family Solirubrobacteraceae; genus Palsa-465. Next base: position 4,102 of record JAFASQ010000323.1, read on the forward strand.
GGTCGCGGGCGACGTCCGCGCGCGTTCGATCAAGCGAGTGGCCAGCGCGGTTGGTGAAGGATCGATGGCGGTGTCGCTGATCCACCAGTATCTCGCGGAGGCATGAGCGCCGAGAGCGCCACGCCCGCGGTGACCGTGGCCGACCTGCGCCTGGTCGACCTGTTCGACGACCTGGACGATCATGCGCTCGGGGAGTGGGCGGCGGTGGCGCAGCCGCGCAGCGCCGAGCCGGGCGAGGTGGTGATCCCGGGAGACGAGCCGGCCCAGGGGCTTTGGTGCCTGCTCGAGGGGAGCCTGCAGACATTCGTCCGCGACGGTGAGCGCCTCGAACCCGTCGGCCACCAGGACGCGCCGACCTGGATCGGCGCCGTTCCGACGCTCACCGAGACGCCGATCACCGTGCGCATGGTCGCCCTCACCGCTGCCCGCCTGGCGCTGATCCCGGCGCTCGAGTTCCGCCGCCTGGCGCTCGCACAGCCCGCGGTGCACCGAAAGATCATGCGCCAGGTCCGCCCGGTCGTAGCCCGCTTCGCCGCGATCCAACAGAACCATGAGCGCCTCGCCGCGCTCGGGACGATGGCGGCCGGACTGGCCCACGAGCTGAACAATCCGGCCGCCGCGGCGCGCAGCTCGGCGGTCGATCTCGCCGAAGCGCTCGGCATGATCGGCGAGGCGATCAGGGAGTTCACCGATGCGGGGATCGAGCGCGAGGACGCCGCGCGGATCTCCGACCTGCGCGAACATGCGCTGAAGCAGTGCGCCGAACGCGACTCGCTGTCCGCGCTGGATGCCGCCGACGCCGAGGACGCGATGCGCGATCGGCTGGAGGACCTCGACGTGCCGGACGCGTGGCGGCTGGCCGAGCCGCTCGCGGCCGCTGGGCTCGACGGTGAGTGGCTGGAGCGGCTGCATGCGCTGGCGGGACCGGCCACGCCCGCCGCGATCCGATGGATCGCCGCGTCGCTGGGAGCTCAGCGACTGGTCAGTGAGCTGCGGGAGTCGACCGAGCGCATGAGCTCGCTGATCGGCGCCGTCAAGACCTACGCGTACATGGATCGTGGGGGCCTGGTCGAGGCCGACGTCCACGAGGGTCTCGAAACGACGCTGAAAATCCTGAGCCACAAGCTCAAGCACAAGGAGATCGAGATCCGGCGCGAATACGACCGCGCGCTGCCGCCGCTCACGATTTACGGCTCGGAGCTGAACCAGGTGTGGACCAACTTGCTCGTCAACGCAATCGACGCGGTCGGCGAACGCGGCACGATCACCGTCCGCACCCGGCGCGACGGCGAGTGCATCCTCGTGGACATCGCGGACACCGGGCCCGGCATCCCGCCCGACATCCGATCCAGGGTGTTCGAGCCGTTCTTCACCACGAAGGACGTCGGAGCCGGCACCGGTCTCGGGCTGGACACCGCTCGGCGGATCGTGATCGAGAGGCACGGCGGCTCGATGACTTTCGACACCTCCGAGCAGGGCACCACGTTCCACGTCTGGCTTCGGCTGCACCCGTCCTCACCCGTTCGAACGGAGAACCACCCATGACGACCTGCACCCACCTGGACACGATCACCGTACTCGAGCTCCCGGAAAGCGTCCCGGGCTGCGAGGACTGCCTGCGCGAAGGCGGTGTCTGGCTGCATCTACGCATCTGCCTGGAATGCGGCCACGTCGGCTGCTGTGACGACTCACCCAACCGCCACGCGACCGCCCACTACCACGGCGCCGGCCATCCGCTGATCCGCTCGCTGGAGCGCGGCGAGGATTGGGTCTGGTGCTACGTCGACGAGGCGGGGATGGTGATTCCGCAGATCCGCGGCACCACTCGGATTCCACCGTCGCCCATGCTTACGGGCTAACCCGCCGGCCACCGCGCCGTTCGTCACATCACCGGGATTTCACGGGTCTATTGGTATGACCCGCGTGGAGGAAAGGACGATGGACGAACAGGAACGGCTGGCCGAGCGTTTTGAGGAGCATCGACCTCGGCTCCGCGCCGTCGCCTACCGGATGCTCGGCTCGCTGGCGGAGGCAGACGATGCGGTGCAGGACGCCTGGCTGCGGCTCAGTCGCGCTGACGTGAGCGACGTCGAGAACCTCGGCGGCTGGCTCAATACCGTGGTGGCGCGGCTGGCCTTGAACATGATTCGCTCTCGCCGCGCTCGGCGCGAGGAGCCGTGGAGCCCGTATGTGCCCGAGCCGGTCGTCGACCGCCCCGACCGAAGCGAGCCTGAGCACGAGGCGCTGCTGGCGGACTCGGTCGGCCTCGCGCTGCTCGTGGTGCTCCAGATGCTCACTCCGGCCGAGCGGCTCGCCTTCGTGCTGCACGATATGTTCGCGGTGCCGTTCGAGGAGATCGCGCCGATCGTGGAGCGCTCGCCACAGGCGGCCCGGCAGCTCGCCAGTCGGGCCCGGCGCCGGGTCCGGGCGACCGCGCCCGTGCCCGACGCCGATCTGACCGCCCAGCGCCAGGTGATCGACGCCTTCATCGCGGCCGCCCGCGACGGTGACTTCGACGGGCTGGTTGCGGTGCTCGACCCGGACGTTGTGCTCCGGGCCGACCGCGGTGCGGGGCCGGTGGGCGCGAGAGAGACCCGTGGTGCGCAGGCGGTAGCCGGCCAGGCTCAGGGCTACTCGCGGCTCGACCTCGTCCACCGGCCGGCGGTGATCAACGGTGCGGCGGGCGTGATCACCATGAGGGACGGGCAGCCATTTGCCGTGATGGGGGTCACCGTGCGCGGCGGGAAGATCGTCGAGATCGACATCCTGGCTGACCCAGAACGCCTCGCCCGGCTTGATCTGGCCGTGCTCGATCGCTGAGGGCCAGCGGAGGTGGCCGCCCACCGGCCGGCCAGGGCCGCCGGCGCGGGCGGCGGAATCGCGCGACGGGCTGCTCGCGCCGGCGTTCGAGCGTATCCTCCCGGACGCCGCGCGCTGGGGCCGGACAGCGCGTCGGCGACGATTGACTTGCCAACGGGCCGGCGACATACTCCGGCCCGGTTGGAGTGAGCGAGAGGCGCTAGCTTGAAACAACCGGTTCCCAACCCCCGGCAGACGGACGCTGGCCGCTCGAACGGCAGCCATCAGCCCAACGGGAGCGGCCCCCCGAGGTATATCCCGACGCAGCACCTCGACTTGGCGGGGATCCGCCGGTCGGTGCTCATCGCGCTCCTGATCGCGTGCCTGATTCCGGTGGCGGCGGTGCTGTGGGGGCTGTCGCAGCTGGGTGGATCCAGCCCGAAGACCACCGCGGGCCACCCGACCGCCAGCCCCGCGGCAGCGCGGCATGCCGCGGTGGCCGTGAATTACCGGCAGAGCCCGCTGTTCAAAACGCTCGTGGGCGTGAATGAAAGCTCATACGCCAGGGGATATCTGCCGCCCTCCAGCTGCAAGGCGATGAGTGCATCGATGGTCACGTGCATACAGCCGCACTACGCCATCGACGAAGTGATCTTCCGCACCTTGCCGTCCCTGAAGGCGCTCTACACCGCGTACATGGCCCGAGTCAGCGCGCTGGCGCAGGGGCCGTTCCGGGCGAACTTCGGCAACTGCACGGAGAACATGGAGAACGGCGAGATCGGCTGGAATCACGAATTCCATCATCCGAGCTACTACCCGATCAGCATGTTCACTTCAGGCCGGATAAAGGATGAACAGGCCGCCGGGCGCATGTACTGCACGCTGACCAACGGTGTCCTCTACTTGGTGTGGACCCAGGACGCCGGTCGCATGCTCGCCGAGCTGGCTGGGGCCCCGCACTACGATGCGTACACGTGGTGGCACAACGTCCATCACGAAATCGCCTTCCCCGGCTTGCCCAACCTGATGGGGAGTATGTCTGGGATGCAGGGCACGACGAGCACGAAGACGTCGTCTCAGAGCATGTCGGGGATGCCGGGCACGACGAGCACGAAGACCTCGCCTCAGAGCATGTCGCGGATGCCCGGCACGACCAGCACCAAGCGCCCATCTCACAGCATGCCGAGCACGAAGGGTAAGCAAAGCGGCAAAAGCATGTCGGGCATGAAGTAGCCGCCGGCCGGCGCGGCTACGACGCGACCGGCGCGGCTACGAGGCGACCGCGGCTGTGTTGGCCTCCCCGAGGCGGCCGCGGTATTCCCACAGGGAGCGAGCCTCCTCGAGCGTGAGCATCCGCCAGCGCTCGCCCTCCGGCTCCCAGACCCAGATCGTCACGTCCACGATGCTGCGGACCCCTTCCAGGACGTGGATTGTGGCCCGGGCCTCGGTGCCCTCCGCCAGCACCTGTCGCGTGAGCACGTCGATCACCTTGAACTGCCTCGGTGCCCGCGGCCCGGCTGGCGCCGGAGCGGGCGGCTTGAGCTCGGGCAGCATGAATCCAGGCACCGCGCTCGATCCTTTGCGCAGGACCCGTTCGAGCGGAACCATGTTCGCCCCCGTGCCCTTCGTTTCGGTGTCGAGTACCCAGACCTTGCTCACGCTTACCTCCAGCCAGTATTCCCTTACTCCAGGTTAGCTGCCGGGCCGGGCGCCGGGCCGCCCCGGGCGGCGGCCGTGAGCAGTCCGCAGCGAGGGAGTGACATGATTGCAAGCAGCGTGACGGCGAGCGCGATCCAAGCCCACGCCCGGGACCACTGCCTGGCGCCCGAGCGGATCGATGCGCCGCTCGGAGAGGCCGGTCGCTACGGGCGGATGTTCGATCTGCCTGCCCTCGAGGGCAACGAGATGCTGCTTCACCGAATCGGCGCGGCGGGTGGTTACTGCGACGGTGGCGAAAGCCTGGACGACGCGTGCGTCGAGGCCGGCTGGCCGTTCTTCGGCCAGTACGTCGCTCACGATCTGACGGCCGACCGCTCGCCCCTGCGCGCGCACGCCGATCTCGATGCGCTGCGCAACATGCGCTCGCCGCGGGCCAATCTCGAGTCACTGTACGGCGGCGGACCGATCGGGTCGCCGTACCTGTTCAGCCGGCGCGACCCCGCAAAGCTGCTCGAGAACGACGGGGACATGCCGCGCAACCAGGAGGGCGTCGCGCTGATCGGAGATCCCCGCAACGACGTGCACGTGTTCATGGGCCAGATGCAGGTGGCGTTCATCCATGCGCACAATCGGCTGGTCGACCGGCTGCGAGAGGACGGCATGCCCGAGCCCGATCTGTTCGACGAAGCGCGCCGCGCTCTGAGCTGGCATTACCAGTGGGTGATCGTCAACGATTTCCTCCCCGGCCTAGCCGGCCGCGAGCTCGTCGAGGAGGTCCTGCGCGATGGTCCGCGCCACTACAAGCCGGACCCCGAGCCATTCGTGCCGGTCGAGTTCGCCGACGCCGCGTACCGTTACGGGCACTCGCAGGTTCGGCAGCTCTACCAGCTCCAGCCGGGGGGTCCCCGCCGGCCCGTATTCCCCGACCTCATCGGCTTCGGCCCGATCGGTGAGCGGCGCGTCGACTGGTCGCTGCTGTTCGACGTGCCGGGCAGGCCGCCGGCGCAGCGATCAAAGCCGATTGACGGCCGGCTGCCGCGGTCGCTGATCGAATTGCCGGTCGACATCACCGGTGCGGTCGAGAACGAGGCCTACCACTCGCTGGCGGCGCGCGATCTGGAGCGGGGCCTCGGCACCGGCCTGCCCTCCGGCGAAGCGGTGGCGCTTGCCATCGGCGCCGAACTGCTGAGCGACGATGAGATCGGACTCGCGGAACACGGTTGGACGGGGGAGACCCCGCTGTGGCTTTATGTGCTGAGGGAGTCGGCGGTGCGCCGCGGCGGGGACCGGCTCGGCGCGGTCGGCGGACGGATCGTCGCCGAGGTGCTGGTCGGGATCATCGGGCGCGACCCCGAGTCATACCTGGCCCTAGATCCAGACTGGATTCCGACGCTGCCGAGTCACGAGGCGCGCTTCCGGTTGCGCGACATTCTGGTGCCGGCGTAAACGGCGCCCACGCGCGTCAGGTCTTGGCCGGCAACTCGACCACGTCGAGCGCGAGCGGCTGACACACCAACGCCGGCCGGTCCGCTCGGATCAGCCTCCGGCGGAGCATGACGAACGCGGGCGTCCCGAACAGAGCCGGAATGGTCACCTGGAACAGGCGGTAGAGGAGGACCGCCGCGGCGGCGTCGCTGACGTTGACGTGGTAGAGCGCGAACACCCCCACCAGAGCCCCTTCGGTGCCGCCGATTCCGCCGGGCAACGGAATGAGGTTGCCGAGTTGCCCGATCAGGTAGCCGAGCACGAGGGGACCCAGGGGCGGCACGTGGCCCACTGCGGCGAAGCCGAACCCGAGCGCCGCGATGTCGAAGGCCATATAGGAGAAGGAACCGACGATCACGCCGAAGCTGTGAGAGCGCAGCAGCGCGATGGCCTGATCGACCCCGTCCGCGGTGGCCGTCAGCCAGGCGCGGAGGATCAGCCGCAGACGCCCGCTCAAGCTGTCCGGGTCGGCGTCGGCGCCGCGCTCGCCGAGAGCACGGAGGAGCTTCGGGCTCAGGCCGACGAGGAGGGCGCCAAACGCCGCGATCAGCGCCGGTAGGAGCGTGAGCAGCGCCGAGCCTCGACCAGTCAGGATCCCGAGGAACATGGCAAGCCCGACCAGGATGAGGGCGAAGAAATTGGCGGCGCTCGTGACGACGAAGAAGGCGACGGTCCGGCGCGCTATGTGAGCTGTCGGCATCCCCGCCTGCCGAAGCGCCCAGACGCCGAGCGCGAGGCCACCGGCGCCGCCGGTCGGCAACAGCGAATTGGCGGCCAGTTCGGACATCGCGATGTCGTAGCTCAGCCCCCACGACATCTGCTGGCAGAAAGTCGAGCGGAACGCGAGCAGGTAGCCACCGCACGACCCCAGCTCCGCCAGCACCACGGCCACGATCCAGGCAGGATCAGCATTGGCGAGCCGGGCGCGCACCTCGTCGAGCCCCGGCAGCGCGGTAATCGCGATCGCGACCACGGCGATGATCGCCGCGACTTCGAGCACCCGCACGGCCAAGTGCCGGGGATGGAACTCGTCCGGCATCTCGCGCTCGGGTCGATCCGGCTGCCGAGCGCTGTCCACTTTCGTCGGCGCAGCCACCGCCCCTCAGCTTACGCAGCGAGGTTAGCGCCCTTACCTCGCGAGTACAGCCCCTCAGGGGCCGGCGATGCCGGCGAGCAGATGCGAGGCGGTGGCGGCATTGGCCGGATAAAACGCCTCGATCATCAGCTCGTCGAGGGTGATGTCAACCGCGGTGCCGAACGTCGAGATCGTGCTGAAAAAGGCGAGGTTGCGTTCGGCGGCGCGGAGCCGGAGGGGGAGGACGATGTGGTTGGGCGAACCATCCTCATGCGGCGCCTCCACCGCTACGCCCGGATACTCGGAGAGCTCGTCGTGCAGCTGGCCGAGCTCCAGATCGGCGGTCAGCGCGGCTTGCCGGCGCAGACGGTGCAGAAGGTGGGCGCTCCACTCCCTCAGATTGAGGATCCGAGGAGCCATTCCCTGGGGATGGAGCGTCACCCGCAAGGCGTTGGCCGGCGGGGCGAGCAGCTCGGGGGCGACCCCGTCGAGCAGCGCCCCGAGTGCGTCGTTGGCCGAGACGAGGTTGTAGCGCCGATCGAGCACGACCGCGGGATACGGCTCGTGCGCGCGCAGGAACCGGTCCAGGGCCAGGTGCACCGGAGCCATCTCCGGCTCCTCCAGGGAGCGCTCGGCATACAGCGGCGCATAGCCGGCGGCCAGCAGCAGACCGTTGCGCTCCCTGAGTGGAATCTCGAGGTGCTCAGCTAGCCGCAGCACCATCTCGCGGCTCGGCCGTGCGCGCCCAGTTTCGAGGAAGCTCACATGGCGCGAGGACACGTCGGCCTCCAGGGCGAGCTCGAGCTGGCTCAGGCTCCGCCGGCGGCGCCAGACGCGCAGCAATTCGCCGATCGACGCGCGGTCGGATCCCGCGTGTATCGCTGCTGTTTGTACGGCCACCCCGCCGAACGTAGCGCGTGGACTGCGCGCTGGCAATTACCTCTCGGGTAGCCGCTGGTCGTCGCGCTAGCCGGCCAGGGCGGCGACCAGCGCCTGCAGGGCGGAGGTATGGCTGGCCAGGCTGACGGGCACCGGTGCCGAGGCCGGGCTCACATTCCGGGACCAATAGAAGCCGAGCTGGCAGCGGTGCGGGGTGGCGCACCGCGTCGGACGCTTCCCGTCGGACACCGCGTGCGAGAGAATGGCGCCGGCCTGGGCCTGAAGCCACGGCCGATAGAGGTGGGTGCCCGTGGCGAGGTCGTAGTCGGCCACCGCCTGGACGAAGATGCCCTTGAACGAGGACACGTCGAACTGGCGCAGGCTGTGGCACATTTTCCGCCGCGACTCGCAGTACTCCTGCAGGACGAGGTCGTGGGACATCCCGCTGGTCGGGCTTATCGTGTAGTCGAGGAACGTCCGCGCCTGGGTGAAGTACCAGTTGTTGTGGAGGGCCGCGCCCATCTGGATGAGCGCATCGGCGACCTCGCCCTCGGTGTAGGTGAGCGGCCCGGCGCTGGGACGGCAACGGCGGGTCAGCCCATTACGCACGGTTCCGGCGCGCAGGTTCACCAAGTGGTGTGACCGGAGCCAGGAGAGCGCCCAGCGGGCGTGGCCCAGCCAGTGAGCCGCTTTGCCACCGTTATGGAACGGGCCGCGGGCGTGGCGGATGGAGTACAGCTCGGCGCTCACGGCGGCGAATTCGGCGTTGGAGATTGTGTCGGCTGGGTACCCGAGCTGCCAGACGATGCCGCCGCAGGAGCGAGGGGCCCGGGCGATGTAGTCCGCGTCAAACTCGGCCACGGCCAGGTAGCGGGCGGCGAGTCTGCCGTCGCCGCGCACGTTCAGTTCGTAGCGGGCGGCCTCCGTCCACGCCAGCGCCCACCAGCCGGTGTCGTCCATGTACTCATTGGCGAAGTTGAGCGGCGCGCGCGACCCGGGAAGGGAAACGTTGAGCTCGAAGGTGCGGTCGAGCACGTCCTGGTAGGCGGGATCGGTGGAGCCGGTGGCCTCCAGGTAGCGCACCAGCGCCCAGGTGGCGACGGCCGACTGCCACCAGTCCGGATGCGCGTCGGAGGTGCCATACGAGGTGTAACCGCCCCACAGCCCGGTGTTCGGGTCCCAGCGCAGCGGATTGTGTGGGTCGCCGAATCCGAGCAGCTCGCGCATCCCCTGGGTGGCGGCGTTCAGGACCGCTCCGGCGGGGAGCTTGGCCCGCGCGGCGGCGCGATTCAACGCCGCGCGCAGCTGCACCGGGCCGCACGGCGCCGCTTGGCGGTGGCATGTCGCCACCGGCGAGGGCGGGGGAACGTAGGTGCGCCCGGAGTCGGCGGCATCAGCGAGCGCCAGGCTCGCCTGGGAGCAGATCATCAGGCTCACCGCGAGCAGCGAGAGCCTTCTTCTCAGTGGCCTGGCCAGGACGCGACGGGCGGAGGCGAACATGCGTGCGCGCCCGCGGGCCTCGCCTGCCGACGGCGGGTCCACGCGGCCGAGATGTTCAAGGAACCCCTGAAGTCCTTGGTCTGTTCCCGGTCCGTGCATCGTGCCAGTAATCCTTTCAAGTACCCCGCTGAGGCGTGGAAGCGGCGTTGTCCTGCAACATTCGCTCCCCACGGATCAAAGCAGCTCGGCGCCGGAGCCGGACGGCGCGCAGGCGGCCGGGGTCAGTCCTCGGTCTGCTGGAGGTAGGCGAGAACCGCCAGTACTCGCCGGTGGTCGCTGGCCGACTGCGGGAGGTCGAGCTTGGAGAGGATGTTCTGAACGTGCTTCTCGACCGCCCCGACGGTGAGCACCAGCGCCTCCGCGATGCCGGCGTTCGACCGGCCCTCGGCCATCAGCGCCAGCACCTCGTGCTCGCGCGGGGTGAGCCGCTCGATCGGCCCGTCCTGGCGACGGCGGGAAAACAGCTGGGCCACCACCTCGGGATCCAGCGCCGTGCCGCCGGCGGCGACGCGCTGGACCGCCTCGAGGAAATCGGCCACGTGCATGACTCGATCCTTGAGCAGGTAGCCGATGCCGCCGCCGCGATCGGCCAGGAGCTCCTCGGCGTAGGTCGGCTCGACGTACTGGGAGACCACGAGTACAGCGGTGCCGGGGACGCGGTGGCGCACCTCGAGCGCGGCGCGCAGGCCCTCGTCATGGAAGGTGGGAGGCAGGCGGATGTCGACGACCGCGAGGTCGGGCCGCCGAGCGACCACCTCGCGTACCAGCGCATTGCCGTCGTTGACGGCGGCGACTACGTCGATGTCGTTGTCGCGCAGGAGCCGGGCCATGCCATCCCGGAGCAGAACATGGTCCTCGGCGATCACTACCCGCATGGCAGTTCTGCCCGGATCGTGGTCGGGCCACCTGGCGGGCTCGTGACCGTCAGGCTTCCGTCCAGCGCCTCGACCCGTCGCTGGAGCCCAAGCAGGCCGGTGCCCGCGGGGTCGGCGCCGCCCGCACCGTCATCGCGCACCTCGAGCTCGAGCGCGTCGCCGTCGCGGACGACCGTGATGTCGACCCGGTGGGCGCGGGCGTGCTTGGCGGCGTTGGCGAGGGCCTCGGCGGCGACGAAGTAGGCGGCGCTCTCGACGGCCGGAGCGGGACGCGGCGCCACGTCGGCCGACAGCCCCACGCGCAGCGGCGTCGAGCTGGCCAGCGAGGCGAGTGCCGCCTCGAGACCGCGGTCGGCCAGCACGGGTGGATGGATGCCGCGGGCCAGGTCGCGCAGCTCGCGCAGCGCATGCTCGGCGCCCAGGCGCGCCTCGGCCAACAGCTCGCCTGCGCGGTGCGGGTCCTCGGTGAGCTTCTGCTCGGCCATGCCCAAGCTCATCCCAAGCGCGACCAGCCGCGCCTGTGCGCCGTCGTGCAGATCGCGCTCGATCCGGCGCAGCTCGGTCTCCTGGGCGTCGACCGCGCCCGCCCGACTGGTCTCGAGCGTCTCGATCCGCTCAGCCATCTCGGCACGACGGGGGGACATGAGCAGGACCGCCGCGAGCTCCACGGCCAGCATGATGACGATGGCGAGGATCGGCCACACCGGCCAGAAATAGCCGTGACCGGTGATCGCCCAGATCGCGGTGAAGTAGGCCGCGATCACGCCGCCGACGCCGACGCTGGCCGCCAGCGTGTGGCTGCCGCGGAACTGCCGGACGATCCCGGGCTCCCCGGCGAACAGCACGAGCCAGGCGTGGATCCCGAGGGCCGCGGCCAGTGGCAGGGCCACCCAGACCGGCCAAAAGTAGCCGCGCGAGGTCACCACCCAGATGAGCACCAGTGCGAACACCACGATCGCATCGACCGCCGCGTGAGTCTCGAGCGCCTGCCGAGGATGCTGCGCCGGTGACGGGCGAGGCCGCCGAGCGGACACCCGAACCGGCGTCGACGCCGGCGCCGGCTCACCGTTCAGCAAGCCCGCGGCGATCGCCTCGAACGGGATGGCCAGCGGCTTGGCCATCACCACGCCGAGAGGTAGCACGACCAGTCCGGCGGGCACGAGCGCGAGCGACTGCAGGAACGTGTGCGGTCGCCAGAAGCCGAGATGCGCCCCACCTTGGACGAAAGGCACCCAGGCCGGCGCGAACAACATGCCGAGACCCGTCGCCAAGACCGCCACCACGATCAAGGCGACGGGAAACCCGGCGAACCATCTGAGCATCAAATAGGCCTGCGCCCGCCAGAACCCGCCCGCGAACAGGCCGCGCAGCCACGCCCAGAACCCCGGCTCGGACGAGCCGCCGGCTGGTGCCCTAGCTTCGACGTCGAGCAGGGAACGGGCGAGTTCCGCCTCCACCGCGGCAAAGCCCCGTGTCATGTAGGCCAGCACGATCGCCATTGGGATCACGAACGGCGTGATCGCCAGTCCGAGGCACAGGCTCCACACCATCACGAGGGCGATGAACCACACCGGGCCGAGGACGAGTGCAGAAACCAGGTAGACCAGGCGGCGGTAGGTCACCGGGTCGGCCAGCGTCCGCATGATCAGTTCCATTTCACCGCTCCGTCGCATATTGTCCACCGGGCCACTCCTGTTGCCTGCTTCGAGCACCCAGGAAGCGTCCCTGGTTCGGGCCCGAGCGCCAATCCGGGGCACCGGTGTCGGTCGTTCCAGCTAGCTGGTGGGTCCCGCGCTACTTCCAACGGACGGGGTGGCCTGCGCGACGCGGGCGCGGCGGCCCCCGGTGCGGGCCACGGCAACCCCGGCCAGGCAGAGCGCTCCGCCGGGAAGCACGAGGAGAGGCGGTACCTCGCCCAGGAAGGTCCAGCCAAAGAGCAGCGCGAGGGGCGGCACCAGATAGGTCGTCGAGCCCATCCGCCCGGCGGTGGTGCGGGCCAGCGCGTAGGCCCAGGTGACGAAGCCGATTGCCGTCGGCGCCACCCCGAGGTAAATCGTCCAGACGATCGTCGAGGTGCCGGCGTGGCCGAGCTGGCGGCCCAGTGCTCCCGCGTACGGCAGGCAGCTGAGCGCTCCGATCGTGCAGGCCAGCCAGGTCACCGAGAGCGGGGAGGCGGTCCGCAGCACGGGCTTTTGCGCCACCACCCCGCCGGCGTAGGCGAACGCCGCCACCAGGCAGAGGACGGCGCCAAGGCTCTCCTGCAGGCCGTGCTGCGACGTGGCCAGGCCGATGATGACGGCGCCCGCGAACGACACCAGACAGCCCGCGAACAGCCTCGACGGAAAGCCCTCGCGCAGGATCAATCCGGCGAAGATCGCAATCAGGATCGGGCCGACGTTGACCAGCATCGCCGCCGTGCCCGCATCGATCCGATTCTCGGCGGCGTTGAGCGAGACGTTATAGACGCCGAACCAGAGCAGCCCGCACACCATGAGGCCCGGCAATTCCCGCCGGCCCGGCAGCGACTCGCGCCGGAGCAGGACGGGCAGCCCCAACGCGAGGCTGCCCACCAGCAGGCGACCGAGGGCCAGCGCGCCCGGAGAGAGCTCGCGGTCCGCGTAGCGGATGGCGACGAACGCCGACGCCCACAGGGCGACCGTGACGGCGACCGCGGCGATGCTCACCGCGCGGTCTCGGGAGGCACGCACGGTGCCGGTGGCGACGGCCGTCATGGGCCTATAACGGTAGGGGGACTGGATTGTGAGGTGCTCTGGGCATACTGGAAAGTCATGAGCGAGCATTCGAGTGCGCAGGCGATCCGCCAGGTCCTGACTGAGACGCACGCCTGGGCCGTGGTCGGCTGCTCACCCGACCCGCGCCGCGATTCCCATCGGATCGCCCGCATGCTCCAGGGTCGCGGGTTCCGGGTCATTCCGGTCAACCCGCGCGTCGAGAGCCTGCTCGGGGAACGCTGCTACCCGACTCTTCGGGACATTCCCGCCACCGAACAGATAGACGTGGTCGACATCTCCGGCGCGCGGACAGGGCCGGCGCGCACGTCGACGAGGCGATTGCCGTCGGCGCCCGGGCCGTCTGGATGCAGCTCGGAGTGATCGACGAGGCGGCGGCCCGCCGAGCTCTTGACGCCGGCCTGCTTGTCGTCATGAACCGCTGCCCGGCGATCGAGCTGCCGCGGCTGGCGGCATGACCGACTACAGGCGCGACACGCGGCTGGCCCGGGGGCAGGTGCCTCCGGTCGACCGCGCCACGATCCATGCGTACGAGAACGCCACTCCCGGCCCATTCTTCTACCAGCGCGACGCCCATCCCGTCGGCTTCGAGGCCGAGCGGCTCATGGGCGACCTCGACGGCGGGCACGCGCTGCTGTTCTCCTCGGGCGCGGGCGCCACCACCGCACTGGTCCTGGCCCTACTCGAGCCCGGGGCGACGGTGGCGGTCGCGGAGGGCGGCTACTTCGGGACGTTGGCGCTGATGGAGACCGAGCTGGCCCGCTGGGGTCTGAACGTCGTCGCGTTCGATCAGACGGGCGAGGCGCCCGATGCCGACCTGGTGTGGCTGGAGCCGTGCGCCAACCCGATGCTGACGTTTCCCGACCTCGATGCCGCGGTCGCGGGGGCGCACTCGGCGGGGGCGATCGTCGTGGTCGACAACACCGTGCTCAGCCCGGTCCTGCTCCGCCCGCTCGAGCACGGCGCGGACTTCGTCTTGCACAGCGCCACAAAGATCCTCGCCGGCCACCACGACGCGCTGCTCGGCGTCGTCAGCTGTGCTCGCGCCGAGGATCGCGAACGCCTGGCCGGGTTTCGCACCCTGTCGGGCATCGTGGCGGCACCGGACCCGGCCTGGCTGCTGCTCCGTGGGATCAAGACGCTGGCGCTCCGGGTCGAGCGCCAGTCCTCGACTGCGCTCGAACTCGCCCGGAGGCTGGCCGAGCATCCGGCCGTCCGTCACGTCCGCTATCCCGGCCTAGGCGACGACGTTGCGGCCCAGTACGTCGATGCCTTCGGGCCGCTGCTGTCGTTCGACGTGGCCGATGGTGAGAAGGCCACGCGAGTGGAAACCGGCCTGACCCTCATCGAGAACGCCACCAGTCTGGGCGGGGTCGGCTCCACGCTCGAGGCGCGGGCGCGCTGGGAGCCAACCCGGGTGCCTCCCGGACTGCTCCGTCTCAGCGTGGGGCTCGAGGACGTCGAGGATCTCTGGGCCGATCTGGCGCAGGCTCTCGGCGGGTAGGGTGCCCGAGCGATGAAGATCGTCTACACCCTGACTGACGAGGCGCCGGCACTGGCGACGGCTTCGCTGCTGCCGATCCTCCGCGCGTTCACGGCCGCGGCCGACATCGAGATCGAGGTCCGCGACATCTCGTTGGCCGGGCGCATCCTGGCCCAGTTCCCTGACCGCCTCGACGAGGAGCAGCGCGTCGCCGACGCCCTCGCCGAGCTCGGAGAGCTCGCCACCCAGCCCGAGGGGAACATCATCAAGCTGCCCAACATCAGCGCCTCGGTCCCTCAGCTCAAGGCGGCGATCGAGGAGCTCCAGGACAAGGGATACGCGATCCCGGACTACCCCGAGGAGCCCCAGGACGACGAGCAGCGCGATACCCGCGCCCGCTACGACCAGGTGAAGGGGAGCGCGGTCAACCCAGTCCTGCGCCAGGGAAACTCGGATCGGCGCGCGCCCCCCTCGGTCAAGGAGTACGCCCGCCAGCATCCGCACTCGATGGGCGATTGGTCATCGGACTCGAAGTCGCACGTATCGAGCATGACCCAGGACGATTTCCGCGCGACCGAGCGCTCGCACACCGTCGAGCGCGGCGGGACGCTGAAGGTCGAGCACGTCGACCCCGACGGCGACGCGACTGTGCTCAAGGAGGCCGTCGAAGTACAGGACGGCGAGATCATCGACGCCGCGCTCATGCGCCGGGCCGCGCTCGAGGCCTTCCTGGGCGATCAGATCGCCGACGCCAAGGAACGCGGAGTCCTGTTTTCGGTCCACCTGAAAACGACGATGATGCGGGTGTCTGACCCGATCATCTTCGGGTACGTCGTCCGCGCCTACTTCAAGGACCTCTTCGAGCAGCACGGCGACGCGCTGAAGTCCGCCGGGGTCAACGCCAACGACGGCCTTCGCGCGCTGCTCAAGGCGGTCGAGTCGCTCCCGGAGGACGAGCGCGGGGCGATCAACCGTGCGGTCGACGACGCGTACGAGGACGGGCCCCCCCTGGCCATGGTCGACTCCGACCGCGGGATCACCAACCTTCACGTCCCCAGCGACGTGATCATCGATGCGTCGATGCCGGCGGCGATCCGCTCCTCGGGCCAGATGTGGAACGCTCAGGGCGAGCAGCAGGACGCCAAGTTCGTAATCCCCGACCACTCGTATGCCGCGCTGTACGGCGAGGCAGTCGAGCACTGCCGCCGACACGGGGCGTTCGATCCGGCCAAGATGGGTTCCACGCCGAACGTCGGCCTGATGGCCCAGGCGGCTGAGGAGTACGGCTCGCACGACAAGACGTTCGAAATCGAGCGGCCAGGGACGGTGCGCGTAGTGGACGAGCAGGACGAGACGCTGCTCGAGCACGAGGTCGACACGGGCGACATCTGGCGCATGTGCCAAACCAAAGACGCGCCGATCCAGGATTGGATTCGGCTCGCGGTCACCCGGGCGCGTGAAACCGACACGCCGGCGATCTTCTGGCTGGACGAGACCCGCGCCCACGACGCGGAGGTCCTGCGCAAGGTGAACAGCGCGTTCGAGGACCTCGACACCGAGGGGCTCGACATCGCGATCCTCGATGTGACCGAGGCGGCGCGAAGAACCCTCGAGCGCGCCCGGGCCGAACAGGACACGATCGCGGTGACCGGCAACGTGCTGCGCGACTACCTCACCGATCTGTTCCCGATCCTCGAGCTCGGCACCAGCGCCAAGATGCTCTCGATCGTCCCGCTCATGCAGGGCGGCGGCCTGTTCGAGACGGGGGCCGGCGGCTCCGCCCCTCGGCACGTACAGCAGTTCGTCAAAGAGAACCATCTGCGGTGGGATTCGCTCGGGGAGTTCCTCGCGCTCGGGCCGTCGCTCGAGCTGCTGGCCACAAAGGACGACAAGCCGCGAGCCAGGCTGCTGGCGCAGACGCTCGACCGCGCCATCGGCCGCCACCTCGAGGAGGATCGCTCACCCAGGCGGAAGGTGGGAGAGCTCGATAACCGCGGCAGCCACTTCTATCTCGCGCTCTATTGGGCGAGGGAGCTGGCCGAACAGGGC
The DNA here is from genome assembly GCA_019244395.1 of Solirubrobacterales bacterium. Taxonomy (GTDB): domain Bacteria; phylum Actinomycetota; class Thermoleophilia; order Solirubrobacterales; family Solirubrobacteraceae; genus Palsa-465. Next base: position 20,656 of record JAFASQ010000323.1, read on the forward strand.
GAGGACGCCGAGCTGGCCGACCGTTTTGCGCCCCTCGCCGAGAAACTGGCCGAGAACGAGGAGAAGATCGTCGATGAGCTGGGCTCGGTGCAGGGCTCGTCCGTCGACATCGACGGCTACTACCGTCCCGACATCGACAAGGTCGCGGCGGCGATGCGCCCGAGCAAGACCTTCAACGATGCGCTCGAGTTGCTGTAGCTTCAGTCACCGGCCGTGCGATCGCCGTGGATGTCTTGCGCCAGCTCGACCAGCGCTTCCACGAGCGGCGTGCCCGAGGCCTCCGGCCAGACCAGCGTGAGCACCGCCGGGTAGGCGTCGATCAGCGGGATCGCCCTGATCCCCAGGTGGGAGAACGGAACCGCGACGAGCTCGGGCACCGTGGTGATGGCACGGCCGGAGGCGACGATCGAGGCCACCTCCTCGGGCGTCATCGCCCCATCGTCGGTCCGCCTGGCCGGCCCTCCGCGATAGGCGTCGAGCCCCCAATAGCCGAGCCATCCCGGATCGCACCAGTCGACGATGCCCGGGAAGGTCTCATCCAGCACGTCCTCGACGCGGAGCTCAGACCGGCCGGCGAGATGATGGCGCTCGCTCATGGTCACCACGAGCGGGCTCGTCCGGACCGCCTGGCTGGCCACGCCGGGACCCGTGGGGGCGAACCAGATCAGGCAGACGTCGACATCGCCAAGCCAAGCCCGCGGTATGGGCGTCGGGTAGCCGAGCTGGTGCCATTCGATGACGACGCCGGGATGCTCGCTGGTGAAGCGCGGGAACAGATCGCCGGCCATCATCGGCGGGGTCAGGCTCAGGAACCCAGCGTGTAGCCGCCCCGCCTGGTCACGGGCCCAGGACCGCGCGGTGGCGTCGATATCCGCGACCGCGGCTAGCGTCACCCGGGCCTTCTCGAGGAATACCGCCCCGGCGGGAGTCACGCTCACGCCGCGCGGATTGCGATCGAGCAGCTTGACCCCGACCTGCGCCTCGAGCCGCGCGATCGCCTGCGAGAGGGCCGGCTGGGCGAGCTGGAGGCGACGCGCGGCGCGGGTCATCTGACCTTCCTCGGCGACCGCCACGAAGTAGCGCAGCTGCCTCAACTCGAGCTCGCTCACCCGCCTGCCTCGAAGTTCGCGACTGACATAAGCGAGCGATATACCAAGCGCCGATGAACGTATTTGACTGCGCCGGGGGCCTCTGAAAGCATCGATACCGGCCGAGGGCGTTGGGGGCGTTGGGACCGGATCTCGACGCGGGCCCGCCAAGTGAGCACCAGGGGCAGTGCGAGCTTGGCCGGCTCGCGGCTTTCGGATGGGCGGGCGGCTACCAGGCCTGCGTACGCGCGCAGTGCGGGCAACCAACCGAAGTGGTGACCAGCGCCTCGAACGCGTAGCCGCATTCGCACGTGTACAGCGCGCGGTCCTGGGACTGCCCGCCGTGGCGCGCCTCGCGCGCCGCGGGAGCGCTCCGGGAAGCCGCGCTCGGGCGCTCGGCGCCGTGAGCGCTGCGCACCTGCCGGCGGGCGCTTCGCTCGCCTCGTTTGGATCTGACCAGCATCGCTACCTATAACGCCTCTTGCCACGATTCGTTTCTCTAAACAGAGTGGCGTCACGTCCTGCTAATACGACGTTAACCGGCAGGGGGCCGAGGGCGATGAGCGGCGGGGGGCCGCTGCAGCGGCGTGTGGGAGAATCAGCTCCAGGCATGGATCCCAGCCGCAAGCGCGCCATCCGGCTCACGGTCGCCCTGACCGCCGCCCTGCTGCTGGCGGCGGCGCTCGTCTACGTGAGCTTCAGCGCCGGCAACAAGGAGGTCACCGCCTCCCAGCTGCTCACCCACGGCAGGCCCGGGCAGACCTACGAGCTCGCCGGGACGGTCGTGGACGGGTCGGTCGAGCGCCAGGGGGCCACGATGCTGTTCCGGATCCGCGATCCTAAGCTCCACGTGTCGGTCCCAGTTCGCTACACCGGCGTCGTGCCCGATCCGTTTGCCGCCGGGCGCGCCGTGATGGTGGCGGTCCGGGAGCAAGGCGCTGCGTACATCGGCCAGCAGAATTCACTAACGACCAAGTGCCCGTCCAAGTATCAGGCGGCCGCCGCGTCGGAGTAAGTGGTCGCTCACGCAAATACGCTCGCATTCGAGGCGCGTCTGGCGGCGCCAGGCGTCGTCCTCGGACCCTCGTGTGCCAGAGGCACACGTCGGGTCCTGCGTCCTTGCCTGGCATCCACCAGTCGCACCTCTCGGTGCGACCGTACTTACGTGAGAGACCACTAGGCGGGTTCTGAAATGGCTACGGTCGGACGCGCGCTGCTGATCATGGCCCTGGGGGTCACCGTCTACGGCATCGGTGCCTCGCTTTATGGCGCTCGGCGCGGTCGGCGCGCCTGGATCGATTCCGGCCGCCGTGCCGTCTACGCCCTGGGGGCTCTGGCCACGCTCGCCTTCGCGATCCTCGAGGCGGCCTTCCTGCGCTCCGATTTCTCGTTCAACGTCGTGGCGCAGCACTCCTCGACGACTACGCCGACCTTCTACAAGCTGGCTGCGGCATGGTCCTCGCAGGAGGGCTCGCTGCTCCTGTGGGTGTTCCTGCTGTCGGTTTGGTCGAGCCTGATCCTGTTTTTGACTCGCCGACGGGTCCGCGAGATCGCGCCGTACGCGACCGCCGTGCTGCTCGGCTTCGGGGCGTTCTTCACCTCGCTGGCCGTGTTCTTCGCCAACCCGTTCGCGACGAGCGCCCAGCCCCCGACCGAGGGCGCGGGCCTCGATCCGCTCCTGCTTCACCCGAGCATGATGATCCACCCGCCGATGCTCTACTCGGGGTACACGCTGCTGACGATCCCGTTCGCGTTCGCCGTGGGCGCGCTGGTCACGGGCCGGCTCGGGGCGGAGTGGATCTCGATGACCCGACGCTTCGCGTTGGCCGCATGGCTGTTCCTCGGCGTCGGGATCCTGCTCGGCGCGCGCTGGTCCTACACCGAGCTCGGGTGGGGCGGCTACTGGGCCTGGGATCCGGTCGAGAACGCAGCCCTGATGCCATGGCTGTGCATCACCGCGTTCATCCACTCGATCATGATCCAGGAGAAGCGCGGGATGCTGAAGGTGTGGAACGCGTCGCTGGTCCTGGCCAGCGGCACGCTGTCCATCCTGGGGACGTTCCTGGTGCGCTCGGGAATCCTCGACTCGATCCACGCGTTCGGCGCCTCCACGCTCGGGATTCCGTTCGTGCTGCTGATCGCCGCGATGGTCATCGGCTCGATCGGGCTGATCCTCTGGCGCCGCGAGCAGCTGCGATCTGACGCGCGGCTGGAGTCGCTCCTGTCCCGAGAGGCCGTGTTCCTGTTCCAGAACCTGGTGCTGGTGGCGATGGTGGCGGTGGTCTTCTGGATCACCTTCTTCCCGCTCATCTCCGAGGCGCTGACCGGGACCAAGGTGTCCGTCGGGCCACCGGCGTTCCGTCCGTTCATCGTCCCGCTGGCGCTCATCCTGGTCCTGCTCTCCGGGGTGGGCCCGATCATCGCCTGGCGCCGGGTGACGGCGGCCAACCTGCGGCGCAGCTTCGCTGTCCCGGTCTGCGTCGGCGCCGCCACGCTGGTCGTGCTGCTCGTCTGGCCAGGCGGTCCGGCGGCGCGGCCGTTCGCGCTGATCATGTTCGCGCTGGCGGGCTTCGTCTTGGCCACCGTCGTGCAGGAGCTGTGGCGCGGCACGGCGGCGCGGCGGGCGATGACCCACGACCCGGTGCCCCTCGCCCTGGTCGGCCTCGTCCGGCGCAACCGCCGGCGCTACGGCGGCTACATCGTCCACGCCGGCCTGGCCGTGCTGCTCGTGGGCGTGGCGGCATCGTCCTCTTTCCAGCACTCGCAGGACGTCCTGCTCTCGCCGGGGCAGAGGGCAAGCGTCGATGGCTACACGATCCGCTACGTGCGCCCGACCGAGGCGGTGTCGAGCCAGAAGATCTCGTTTGGGGCGGTGCTGGACGTAAGCAAGGGCGGCAAGCACGTCACCACCGTCCACACCATCCGCAACTTCTACCCCTCGCAAAACCCCGCCGACGGCCTGATCGGGAAGTTCTTCGACAGCGCCGACTCGGACAGCCAGGTCGGACTGGACGCCGGGCTGCGGCGCGACATCTGGACCGTGATCAACGTCGATCCGTCGCATCTGGCGCCGCTGATCAACCAGGGGGACACGCTGTTCGCCAACTATGCGCCGTCGGTGATGACGCAGGCGGCCAAGATGCCACCGGCGCGCGCACAGCAGGCGATGAACGCGCTGTGGGCCGAGCGCGATCTCGCCGTGGCCGAGATCGCGCGGCGATTCGTCTCCCATCCGTGGCCCACCGAGTTCCTGCTGATCGTGGATCCGCTGGTGACCTGGATCTGGCTCGGCGCGCTGATCATCGGCGGTGGCGGGTTGATCGCGCTGTGGCCGGTGCCGTCGCTGGCTCGCCGGCGGGCCGCGGTGCGCAAGCGGGCGCGTCCCTCCGCGTCGCCCGGCCTCCCCGTCCGCGAACCGGCTTGAGATGAGCGGCCCGCTGGAGTTCCTGATCGTGCTCGCCGTCCTCGGCGGCCTGGTGGTGTTCGTGACCGCGCCCTTGCGCAGGGCCAGGACCCCGGGCGACGATTCTGCGGCGCCTGGCGTGGCCGAGCTCGAGGCCGCCCGCGAGGCCAAGTACCGCGAGTTGCGCGACGCCGAGCTCGACCACAGCACGGGCAAGCTGTCCGATGACGACTACGAGGAGATCGACCGCAGCCTCCGGGCCGAGGCGATCGAGATACTGCGGGCGCTCGACCGCGAGCGGGCGCTACCATCGCACGGGCAATGAGCACGATTCTCGGCGTCATTCAGGTCTTCATTTGCGTCGTCCTGGTGTTCCTGATCCTGATGCACTCGGGCAAGGACTCGGGTCTGTCCGGCGCGTTCGGCGTGGGCACCGGCGCAGGTCCGTTCGGTGGCGGCTCGCTCGTGGAGCGCAACTTGAACCGCTGGACGATCGGCTTTGCGCTGGCCTTTGTGCTCAACACGATCATCCTGATCAAGATCTCCTAGGGCTCCTTTTTGGGGCCGCCTACGGCGGCGTCCGTGGGGCCGGTCCGGCCCGTCCGGTCAGTGAACGCCGGCCTATTAGCCGGTCGTCGGCCGGACGCCAGTGTCCGGATGGGGAGCACGGCCCCACGGATGCCGCGAAGCGGCCCAACCACACACTCGACCCATCCCCGCCGTCGAGATTGGCAGGGCGTGCATATAGCGTCCCTAACGCCGCACGGGGCGCGCGACGGACGCCGAGTGTGGGGTTGGGCCGGCTAGCTCAGGTGGCGCAGCTCGCCGAGCGGTCCGCCGGCGCCTCCGGTTGGGGACCGTGCCGTAGGCGGGACCGGGGCGCGCGGGTGATG
>JAFASQ010000378.1 GCA_019244395.1 Solirubrobacterales bacterium
GAGCCGGGGGTGTCGCTCGAGGAGGTGCGCGAGCACCTTCGCCGCCGGCTGCCGGACTACATGCATCCGGCGCACCTGGTCACGCTGCCCAGGCTCCCGACGACGAGCAACGGCAAGATCGACAAACACGCCCTACCCCCGCCCCCGATCGCCGACATTGACCATCTCTCGCCGCGGACCGCCACCGAGCGCACGCTCGCCGGCATCTGGCGTTCGCTGCTCCAGCACGAGCGTGTCGGTATCCACGACAACTTCTTCGACCTCGGCGGTCATTCGCTTCTCGCGGTCCAGCTTTCCTCGCGCATCCGAACGACGTTCGCGGTCGACCTCTCACTCCGAGCGCTCTTCGATGCGGCCACCCTCGCCGACCTGGCCACCGCCGTGGATCACGCGACTCCGGCGGGCCTCGCGACCGGCACCCCGATCGCGCGCGTCTCACGCGAACGGTATCGCGTGCGGATGAGCCAGGATGGAACGCTCGAGCTTGACGAGGCTCTTCGGGAGACGTTACTGCGGGAGATGCGCGGGCCCGCGTAGGCTGCTTGGGCTCAGGTGGTCATCGCAACACTGGTGGTGAGTCTGGCACGGGGGTCCGGGTTTAGCGACCGGCGCTGCGACCGGGCCGGCCCGTCCGGGTTGGCGCCGGGGCGATCTGCCCATTGGACCCCCCGCGGCGATCCCGACGATGATCCGCTCGCGCTCCTCAAACGGCAGGCGATGCGGCGAATGCGAAACCCGCCGACGTACCAACAACGCACGCTCGCGGATCCGCTCAGCCGTCCGCAGCGAGATACCCACCTCGTCAGCTACCGCCCGCGCCCGCTCACCAGCCAGAAGCCTCGCCCCGACAGAAGCCACGCCGATGGAATCGCGCGCCATTGGGATGCCGCGACTCGCCAAAGCAATCGTACGGTCCGTCACAGACCGAGATGGCTGATAGGAGGAGCGCCCGCTCGGCCGCGTCGTCGCTCGTCGGCGCGCGCTGGAGTGAGATCGTTTCCCGGCGCCGGCGATTCCTGTGAGGAGCACGAGACATCGACTCGGTGGCTGCATCTCGATCCGATCGCGTGCCGGGTGTCGCGGCCGACGCGCTGGACAGCTCAGCAGCGTGAGACTTGATCAACCCGGTATCCGCTGACTGGCGATGCGTCCGCTCCCCAGGTCGACGGTCACAGCGTCGGCGCTGCCCCGAGTGCCGCTCCAGCGAATGGCGAGTTTGCCGGACTCCGTCGTCATATCCACGGTCAAGGTGAGATATCCGAACTCGATGATCGGGTCGCGAACAAGGGTGAAGTCGCCGACGGTGACCGGCGCCGGCGGCACGCCGGGCTGGGGCGGCTGGGCCGCGAAGCCGCCGCTGCCCGCCACGAGGTAGGGGATCTGTCGATCGTCATGCACCCGGGTGTAGCGCTGGTAGAGGTGCGCGTGGCCTGAGAGCACTGCGTCAGGCACCACACCGGCCTCGCTGAACGCCGTGTCAAGGTCCCGGCTGAGCCCGGTGCCGCCTCCATGCATAGCGTCCACGGACACCGGCGGATGGTGACAGGCGAGGATAATTGCTCGCCTGTCACCACCGGCTCGTTGCTGTTTCAGACGCTTGAGCTCAGAAGCGAGGAACTGCAATTGCTCGTCGCCGATTGGGTAATTGCCACCTTGAGAGGAGATTACACCGGGACCGTGGAGCACGTTCGTGTACAAGCCGACGATCGACACGAATGGAGCGTCGAGCGTGAAGTAGACGCCGGGCTGCGTCATTGTGCTGCGCACGAGTCCGGCGGCGTCGGGGGACGGACCCGGCGATGCGGCGCAGAAATTGCGCAGGAAAGCGGTGAGCGTCTCGGTGTTGGGCGTATCCGAAGCGTTCCCGAACACCATGCCGTCGTGGTTGCCTGGGATCGCGAAGATCGGACGATCGTAGCCGCGGAACGGCTCGTAGAACTGGTCATAGTAATACCGACCCTCGCCGAAGTTGTACACGACATCGCCGAGGTGAAAAAAGAACGCCGGAGCCGAGGCCGGCGCAACGGACAGATCCTCGACCATAGCGTCCGCTACGGCGGCTTCCCTCGCGATCGACGAGGACTCAGAGGCCCCAGTGTCGCCGACCGCGTGAAACGAGATACGCCCGCTTGCCGTCACCGCTGCCAGTACGTCGGCATCGAGCACTGAAGCAAGGTCCAGCCGCGGCGGCGTGGCGCGTGGAGACGGGACGGGCTGGACCTGGTCCTTGTGCTGCTCGAAGTACACCGAGTTGTAGTACTCGTCGCTGTCATTGTCGACCTGGAACGACGCCTCATCTGGCGTGGGCGCCGGATCCGCGAACAGTTGACCCGCGGGGCCGTTCAGTTTTCCAACGCTGGTCGCCAATCGTGTCTCCTCCTTCGTCAAATCGACGCTGGACGTCAGCCGCAACCCGTGGGTATACCAACACCACGCCTCCTTCGCGATGCGGACACATGACCTGCTCCCGCGCGCCCATTCACGATCTGCATGACCCTGCTCGCCATCGTAACCGCCGTGATGTGGCTGCGCCAACGCGCGCTTTCCTGGGCCGCCGGCGCGGCCGCACGGGCCAGGTCTGGGGTCCGGCGCTCACGCTGCGGGGCATTAGTCCCAGTCGCCACTTGCCTGCTCGACAATCCGCAGCTGGCCGATCCGCTCGCCCGGGATGGCCTTCCGGCTCGGCGCGCACGCTGACTTCACCGGGTGAGCGCTCCGTCGCGAGGCCGTGCCGTCGGAATATGCGGAAAGTGCGGGATTCCGCGGGCGCGGTCGCGGAAGGGTGGGGCGGGGGCCATGGTGATCCCGCTGTCAACTGGTGTTGGCGATCCAGGTTCGGCGACGCTTCCCAGCGACTAGCGATTGAGTTCTAGTGCGGTTCAGGGTGTACACGGACGCCGAGCACGCGGCCTTCCCCCCTCCCGACGTTGGTGATCCGGTATCGGCCGACGCTGTGGAAGGTCGCGCCCTCCCCGGTCCGCAGGCGGGTTGGTGTCTCGTCGGGAAAGACGAGCTCGAACGTGCCCTCGAGGACGTAAATCATGCGCTCGTGCTCGTGCTCGTCGTCGATCTCGATACTGCCGCCAGGTCGAAAGCTGCTGAGCGCCGGAACGATGGTCCAGCGCGCGCCGCACGTGAGGTCGTAGACGTCGACTCCCTCGGTCGCCGAGTGGAGCATGTGATCAGCCGCAGCCCGCAGGATCCGGACGTGGTCGCTGGGGGCGGTGGGCGGCCCGTTGAGCAGGTCAGCCAGATCGAGGTCGTAGAACTCGGCTAGGCGGACGAGCCGTCCGATCGTGATGTCCGATTGTGCCTGCTCGATCAGCGACAGGAACGAGCTGGAGATGTCGGTGGCGCGGGCGAGCTGCGACAGGGAGAGGCCGTGCTCGGCTCTGAGCTGTTTGAGCCGGGCGGCCAGCACCGTCGTGTGCGCGGTCGGCGATGGCGATTTCTCTGATGGCGTCAAGGATCTCCTTCTCGGTCACGATAGTTGCGCTCTCGGTCGATTTCGCTCCCGAAACTGTGCAAGCTCGGCTTGCATTGCCCGCGCTCGTGGGCGGCAGTTGACAGCTACATCTTGGCCAGTATTTTGGCTGCTCTACGCCAGCATTTTTGGGGAAAGGACTCCGAATCTTCAGTCGATCGAAGCGAAGGGGACGCTGCGACCTAGTGGGAACCTCGTGAGCAGTCTCGACGCCGGTGTCTACCGGCGCGCACGGGCGCCGCCTTCCAGGACAGTCGGTGGCGAGCAAGCCACGCCTATCGAAGATGCGGATTCACCGAGCTAAGCGCTGTCCAGATTCGCGCACGAGCGGCGAATGCCTCTGGTGCTCCGGCACGGCGTAGCTCAGTCAAAGGAAACGAGGGAAACGTGAAATTCGGATTAGGTATGACAGTGACGAGATTATCCGGATTGCGATCGCGGGTGTTTGGGTCCGTGTTTGCCGTCGCGGCTCTAACTGTCGCCGTGATCGCGATCGCGTCGGCTGGTCCAGCAGCGAGGTCTGCCACCGCGGACGCGCCGACGTGTGCGGCTGGCACGACTGTGCAGACGACGTCGGGTCCGGTGTGCGGTATCACCAGCAGCACCGTCAGTACTGTCAATGAGTGGCTTGGGATCCCATACGCCGCACCGCCGGTCGGAAACCTGCGGTGGCAGCCGCCCCAACCGCCAACGCCGTGGACCACGACACTGGCGGCGACGGCCTTCGGCAGCGAGTGCACGACAACCTCGGGCACGGCGGGCAGCGAAGACTGCCTGTTCGTCAACGTGTGGGCGCCGAGCAACGCGACGTCCACGAGTAATCTTCCGGTGCTGGTTCACATCCACGGCGGCGGGTTCACCGGTGGCAACGGCAATTCCGACAATTCGCTGCTTGCGAATACCGGTGAAGTCATCGTCTCGATGAACTACCGGCTGAATATTTTCGGGTTCCTCGTCAATGACAAAGCGCTCGGGGCCAACTCCGGAGACTACGGGCTGCAGGACCAGCAGGCAGCGCTGCGCTGGGTCCAGAACAACGTGGCCGCGTTCGGCGGCAACCCGAGCAAGGTGACGACCTTCGGCGAGTCCGCGGGCGGGTCAAGCCAGTGCGACTTGATCGCCTCGCCGACCGCGGCAGGGTTGTTCGAGCAGGCGATCAGCGTCAGCGGCGAGTACAACACGCTCCTGGGGTACCCCACGTCGCTCGAACCCCAGGATTGCAAGTCGATGCCGCCGACGAAGGCCCAGGCCAACGCCGCGGGCAAGAACTTCGCCGCCGCGGCTGGATGCGGAACCGGCAGCGCCGCCGTCGTCGCGGCATGCCTGCGCGCTTTGCCCGCGGCGACCGTCGAATCGATCGCCGGTGGCGGGGCAACCCCACCGCACCCGGGTGGCTACCTGAACGGTGGCCAGGGCACGGTCGGCCCGACGATCAACGGCACAACGCTGACGATGAGCCTGCGTCAGGCACTGAAGACGGGGCATGTAAACCATGTGCGGGTGATCGCCGGGACGGACCGGGACGAGGATCTCGTCGCTTACGCAAACGAGGCCCCGTTCCCCGTGACGACTCCCGCCGACTATCAGACCTTGGTCGACACCCAGTACGGCGCGTTCGCGTCCCAGGTGCTGGCCAAGTACCCGGTGACCAGGTTCGACTCGCCCGGCCTGGCGTGGCGGACCGTCGCGGCGGACTCGGACACGGTCTGCCCGTCCCTGGTCACCGACCAGGATCTGGCCAGCCGGATGCCGACCTATGGGTATGAGATCGACGACAACGACATCCCGCCGTATACGCCGGCCGGGCCGGGAGTCGTGGCCCCTGGGGCGTCGCACGTCGGGGCTTGGTTCCTCAACCCGCAGGCCACCCCGCTCGACGCCAACCAGCAGGTCCTTCAGGACCAGGAAATCGCGTATGTGACCGCGTTCGCACGCAGCGGGAACCCATCGACGGCCATCGGAGCGCCCGCCTGGCCGCGGTTCAACTTGGCCAACCCGCAGGAGATTTCCCTCCAGCCAGCGGGTGACACCGAGGTCGTAAGCGCGGCACAGGTCTCCGCACAGCACAACTGTGCATTCTGGGACCGGATCGCCCCTAAGCCCTAAACCCAAACACAGCTGGGTACGCCGGCGCGGGCATGCTCGCGCCGGCGTACGGTCGCCCGCGAAGTCGCTGTGGCCTCGGCTGAAGCAGGAGTTGACCGGGCTCACAGCAGGCCGTTCTCGCGCGCCCGCGCCACGGTCTCGGCGCGATTCGACACCCCCAGCTTGCGACGCAGCCGCAGCGAGTGAGCGCGCACGGTATTGAGCGACAGGTGCAGGTGACTCGCGATCTCGCGGTAGCTCAGGTCGCCCACGAGCAGCCGCAGCACCCGTAATTCAGCGTCGCTCAGTGGCTCGTCCTCCTGCGGAGGGTGCGGCACCGAGGCCTCCTGCCCCAGCTCCAGCTCGACGGTCTGCACGAGTGCGGCCAGCGCACTTCGCCCGGCCTCGGGCGCGGCCTCCCGCGCCGCCCGCACCGCGTCCCGCCCCCCGGAGATGTCGCCGTAGCGGGCGCGGACGCGGGCCAGCCAAAGCAGCGCGTGCGCATACTCCAGCCGGTCGCCGCCCCGCAGCGCGAGCGCCACCGCGCGCTCGAACTGTTCCTCGGCGACCTCGAGTTCGTCTCGAGCGAGCGGCGCGATCCCCAGCGCCACGTGCACCTGCTCGGTGGGAGGATGCTCCTCGAGTCCCTGGCGGTGGGTGACGACAAGGGCCTGGCGGGCGAGTTGCTCGGCGACGTCGGGCTCGCCGTGGAGGCCGTACACCTCTGCCAGCAACGCCATCGCGTAGTACCGCCGCACGTCCTCTTGCCCATCGGGAACCGCCGCCAGGAAGTTGCGCAGGAACGGCTGCGCCTGGTCGGGATCGTCGTAGAACAATGTCACGCCGAGGAAGTACCCAGCGGTCATCCGCTCGCGGGAGTGCTCGTCCGGTTCTAGCTCCATGGCTCGGCGCGCCCAGGCGACCCCCGCGGGTACGTCGCCCATGGCGAGGCAGTACATCGACCGCGCCAGCGCCGCGCCTCCGGCGATCGTGCTCGCCATCCCGCGAGCCGGAGTGTCGGCGGCGCTCTGTTCGGCCCGTGTCAACCAGGCTTCGAACTCGTCCATGCGTCCCACCGATCGAGCCACTCCGGCTCGCGCGAGGGCAAGCGCGGGATGTGCGTCGATCGCGTCGTCCGGAAGCCGATCGATCCAGGAGAGAAGCACATTGACCTGTCCGGCGGAATAGAACTCGAGCCAATGCCGTTCGAGTTCGTCCGCGGCGTAATTGAAGTCACCGGCGGTGATCGCGTCGTCGATCGCCTCGATCATCAGCCCGTTTTCGGCAAACCACGTGCTGGCTCGTCGGTGAAGGTCGGGTATCAGCTCCGGGCTGGTACGTTCGAGCTGAGCGCGAAGGAGGGTTCGGAACAGGTGGTGATAGCGAAACCAACGATGGTCGGGGTCAAGTGGGACGACGAACAGGTTCCCCCGGTCCAGCTCGCGCAGGATCTCCTCACTGTCCGCGCGCTCGGTTACCGCGTTGCACAAAGGCCCGGTGAACCGTTCGAGGATCGACGTGCGCATTAGGAACTGCTGCACCGGCTCCGGCTGTGAGAGCACGACTTCGTGCCACAGGTAGTCGACCAGGAAGCGGTCGTCGGCGGGGGCCGCCTCCAGGATACGTTCCCTATCGCCGCCGCGCTTGAGCGACAAAGCGAAGAGGTTCAGGCCCGCGGCCCAGCCCTCGGTCCGCCGCTGAACCACGGCCACATCGTCTGGGTCGAGCTCGAGGCCGTGGATCTGGTTGAGCAGCGCCGCGGCCTCATCATTGCCGAAGCGGAGCTGCTCGCCGCGAAGCTCGACGAGCTCACCCTTGGCGCGTAGCTGGCCCAGGCGCAGCGGCGGATCGTGCTGCGCGGCGAGAACGATCTGCACGTTCGGCGGCAGGCGGTCGAGCAGATAACCCAGCTGCGCGTAGATCTCCGGGCTGGCGATCAGGTGATGGTCGTCGAGCACCAGCACGAGCGACCGAGGCAGCTCGGTGAGGTCGTTGACCAGGACCGGCAAGATCTCGTCGGCGATCGACACCACCGGGGCTCCGAGTCGACGCTGCGCGGTGTCGGCGAGCGCGGGGTCCGCTCGCATCATCGCGGCCACGACGTAGCGCCAGTAGCGCAGCGGCTCGTCGTCCCCGGAGTCGAACGACACCCAGGCAAATGCCCTTTGATCGCTCGCTATCCACTGCGCCAGCAGGCTGGTCTTGCCCCAGCCCGGTGGCGCACACACGAGAATCAGCTTTGCCGAGCGCCCCCGCTGAAGGGTCTCGAGCAGTTGTGGGCGGGCAACCATAGCCGTACGCAGCGACGGGGTCATCAGCTTCGTGCGGACAATGACGAACGTCGCGTCCGGCTCGTCAAGCGGCAAGGCCACGATCGGCATTCTCCGCCATCGCGACAGTGCGTCAAGGAGCGCCCTTCGCTCGTCCGCGACCGAACCGAGCGGGAACAGTTCGCACTCTGGCTCCCGAAGTGGGCGGGATCGGTGCTCAGAGCTTGCGCAGCGTGACCATCTTGGTGAACGATCTGGCCGCGCCGCCGATCGGTGCGTAGCGCACGCGCAGCATGATTCTCGTACGACGGCGGAGGCCGAGCCTCCGCCTCAGCGCTGGCGTCGGCGAGATATCGAGGACGACCGCGCGCGCCCGGTCCACTCGCACTCGGACGAACCTGAGTCGGGCTCCGGAAAGGGTCACGACGCCCGGACCTGGCAGCATCACCGTGACCGCGGCGGTCCCCTCCCGTCGGTTGATGCGCAGCCGCGTGATGCTGAAGCGATTCGACCCCACCTGATCAAGCGTGGAGGCGGCGCGCAGCGCGGACGCCGCCGATAGGTCGATGGCTGTGATCGTCGAGCTGCCGTCGCGCTCCGTCGCACGGACGGTAGCCAGATATCGTCCGTCGCCGGCGCTCGGAGCGGCCTCAACGTCCTGGCCAGCGCTGGCGCTGAAAACCACTCGCTCGTGACCGAGCGCATTGCCGTAGGCGTCGGTGACTACGGCAGTCGCGGTGGTGGCGGCCACGCCGTCGGCGACAATCGTGCCCGGGGCTAGCCCGAGGCTGATCCGGGCCGCCGAACCCGGGAGGCTGGTCAGTGAGAAGGTGATCGGCGCAGCATCTCCGATCGTGGCCTGCACGGCGTCGGTCCGGACGGTATGCCCCGCCACAACGGCCGCGCTCGTGGCCACCCCTGACCTGTCGGTAATCTCGGTGTCGCTGGTCGCACCGCCGGTGAACCTCGCTCCGTCCCCCGGCGCGGCCACGAACGTCACCCGCTGGCCGGCTAGCGGATGGCCGTAGGCATCGGTGACCAGGGCTTGGAGTGCGCGGAGGAACTGGTTCCCGACGCTGATCGCCTGCTCGTTGCCCCCCGCCACGCTCAGCGTCGTGGCGGGGCCGAGCTGGTTGCCCAGCGAGAAGTCCACGGCCGGTATCCCTTCGGCCGAGGCCACCACCGTGAATGCCCCGAGTTGCGTACCCGCCGTGATGGTCGAGGACGTGGCCATCGCCGACCGGTCGGTGTCATCCGTCTCGCTGGTCGAGCGGGTTGCCGCGAACGTTCCGGTGGGACCGCCAGGGGGCGCGGTGAAGGTGACCGGGACGTTCGCGTTCGGGACCGGGTTGCCGTATTGGTCCTCGATCCGCACCTGAAGCGGCGCGGCGAACCGGCCTCCGACCGGGGTGGACTGATGATCGCCGGCTAGGCTGATCAGCTTGGCCGGCGGACCCGGCGTGTTGATGAGCGAGAAGGCGACTGGGCTCAGGCCGGGTGAGGTCACCTGGACGGTGTAGGGGCCCGCGCGATCCCCGGCCGTCAGCGCCGCACTCGTCGCGATCCCTAGAGCGTTGGTGGTCTCGGTGTCCCTGGTGGCGTTGTCCGCGAACGCGGCGCCGGCGCCGGCGTCGCCGGCCTGGGCGGCGAACGTCACGCTCTGGCCCGCGATCGGATGGCCGTACTGGTCGGTGACCATGACCGCCAGCGGCCGGGCGAAGACCTGCCCCACCTGCACGGACTGGCGGTCGCCGGCGTCAAGCGCCATCTGAGTGGGCGGCCCGACGACGTTGGTGAGCGCGACGGTCGTGGCTGTGATCCCCGGACCGCTCGCCTGCACCGTGTAGGTGCCGAGTGTGCCGTTGGCGGTGAACGCGGAGGCTGTGGCCACGCCGGAGTCGTCGGTGACATCGACCTCGCGGTTCGTTCCGCTGCCCGTGAACGTGCCGCCGGCGTCCGCCGCCCGAGCGGTGAACGTGATCTGGACACCGGCCGTCGAAACCGGATTGCCGAAGCGGTCGAGCAGCGTGACTGCCAATCGGGTGGCGAACGGCTGCCCCGCTGGTGCCGTTTGGCCGTTGCCGGCGGTGACCGAAAGCTGGGTGGCGGCCCCGGCCAGGTTGGTGAGCGTGAAGTCAGTTGGTGGCGCGCTGCCAACGGCGGCCGTCACCGGGTACATGCCGGCCTGCGTGCCCGCGATGAAGGTCGAGCTGGTCGCCACGCCGGCGCTGTCGGCCCGGACTGTGTCGGTGAGCGACCCGCCCGCGAACGTGCCGCTGGGCCCGCTCGAGGGGGCGGTGAAGGTGATGCTCTGGGATCCTCCCGATACGACGTTGCCGTACTGATCGACCACGGCGGCCTGGAGCGTCGAGCTGAACGGATTGAGGACGCTCGCGGTTTGCCCACTGCCCGAGAACACCGTGACCCCTGCGGCGGGGGCGGGGGTGATCGAGTACGCGTTCGAGAACACCTGGTTCGGATCCCCGGTGGTCGCGACCAATAGGTCGTAGCCGGCGGCGTGGGTCGGGTTGCTCACCCCGGTGATGGTCAGCGTGACCGAGCGCGTCGGCGGTATGTCGTTGGGGTAGTTGGGCCAATCCGGTGCCAGATGGACGTAGACAGTCGAGTGGTCCGCGTTGAAGGAGACCGAATCCAAGACGACGCCGTGGTTGCGGACGTTGTCGTTGAGGTGGTAGGCGCTGAGGTCGGGGGCGCAACCCGGGCAGGTGTAGGGCGGGGCCGGAAACACGGTGCCGGAGGGGGCGAAGACTATGACCTGGTCGCCTCCCGCTAGTCCGCGGGTGGCGGTGAACGTGATCGAGTAGGAGCTGGCCGCCCCGGCCTGGGCCGTGCTGAGAGCGACTCGCACGCCGGAGACGGTGGCCGACGCCACCGTGGCCGAGAACATGCACCAGACGAGCAGGCACAGGCCGAGCATGCCGGCCCGGCGTGGCAGGTGAAGGCGTGTGCGCATGCGCATAGGAGACCAAGGCTCCCTGACCTTCCACGGACATATTGCTGACGCGGCGGGCGAGCGGGCAGGCGCTGGGTCGTCATCAGGGTGACATCGACACGGCTCGACGCCGACGGCCGCAGCGGCTACCGTGTTCGTCGAACGGAGCCGTCCCTTTGCATGAGTTGGAGGTCAGGCTGCTGGGCCCACTCGAGGTCGAGGACTCGAGCGGTTTCCTGCGGTTTGAGGGCAGCAAGCAGCGCAGACTTTTCGCCGTGCTCGCGCTGCGTGCACCGGAGGCGGTCTCTGCGGATGAGTTGATCGAGGCGCTGTGGGGGGAGCGGTCTCCGCCCGGGGCGCTGCAGGCCCTGCAAAAGCAGATCTCGCGGCTTCGGCAGCGGCTTAGCAGCCACCGCGTGTCGCTGAGCCATCAGGCCGCCGGCTACTCCCTGGACGTCGCTTCAAACGTGGTTGACTGTAGGCGGTTCGAGGACCTGCTGCGGGGAGCACGGGTGGCGCTCGGACGCGATGATCCGCATAGCGCCGTGGCGGATTTGCAGACGGCGTTGGCATTGTGGCGTGGCAAGGCTCTGGCGGACTTTCGTTTTGACGAGTTTTCGCAGGGCGAGATCGCCCGTCTGGAGGAACTGCGACTGGAAGCGATCGAGGAGCGGCTGGCCGCCGAGCTGGCCACCGGGAAGGACGCCGACCTGATCGGCGAGCTCCGTGCTTTGGTAACCGAGCACCCGTTGCGTGAGCGCTTGCGGGGTCATCTCATGGTCGCGCTCTACCGGGGCGGTCGGCAGGCCGAGGCGCTCGAGACCATGAGGGCGGGGCGCCAGCTGCTGGTCGACGAGCTCGGGATCCAACCGGGTCCGGAGCTTCGCGAGCTCGAACGCATGATCCTCGCTCACGACTCGGCGCTCACAACCGAACGCCCCCGCGCCGCCCTGGTGGGTCGGTTGCCGGCGCCGGCCACCGAGACGATCGGTCGCGGCCGCGAGGTGGCAGAGGTCCGAGAGCTGCTCGTACAGCCTGGGGTGCGGCTGCTGACGCTCGTCGGTCCGGGCGGGGTCGGTAAGAGCCGGCTCGCGATCGAGGCAGCCCGTGCGGTGGCACCGCAGTTCCCCGCCGCAGCTGTGCATGTCAATCTCGATGGGGCGGACGAATCAGACGTACTCGTTCCGGAGGCGGCGTCGGCGTTGGGCATAGTGGCCGCCACTGCTTCGGAGCTAGGCGAGCGCCTGAGCCGTGCGACCAGGGGGGCGCCGGCATTGCTGGTCCTCGATGGTTTTGACCGCTACGTCGAGGACGCTCATCAGGTGAGCCAGCTGTTGGCCGAGGTGGCGAACCTGACGGTGCTGGCCACCAGTCGCGCTCCGCTGCGGCTGAGCGCCGAGCACGTCTACCGGGTGCAGCCGTTGGCGACGCCGAACGCGACCGCCCTGTTCACCGCCCGCCTCCGGGCGGTGCTGGCCGACCACACGCTCGACGACCAGACTGCGGTCGTCAATGCCATCTGTGCGCGTCTGGACGGCCTACCGCTGGCGATCGAGCTGGCCTCCGACCGCGCCCGGCTGTTGCCGCTGCCGGCGCTGCTTGAGCGGCTCGAGCATCGACTCGAGCTGTTGACCGGCGGCCCGCGCGACCTGCCCGCACGGCAGCGCTCGCTGCGCGCCACGCTGGAGCTCACCTGGGAGGCGCTTGAGGAGCCCGAACGGGAGGTGCTGGGCCGGTTGACGGTTTTCGAAGGCGGCGCTTCGCTTGACGCGGCGGAGGCCGTATTCGGCGACGGTCGCGGCAGGTTGGAGATTCTTTTCGCGTCGTTGCTCGACAACAGCTCGCTGCTGCGGACGGATTCGGGGCGCGACGCACAGCCCCGCTTCGGCATGCTCGACACCGTCAGGGAGTTCGCCGCCGAGCGCGCTGCCGAGCGGGAGGATCTCGCGGCGCTTGAAATCCGGCACGCCAGGTACTTCCTGAGCTATTGCGAGCATGCGGCGGAGCAGGCGGCGCGAACTGATCAGCGGGACTGGCTTGACGTCCTCGCAATCGAGCGCGCCAACATCCGTCTCGCCCTTGAGCGGTTCCTACGCGCCGGCGGGACGGATGAAGCGTTGCGGGTGGCCATAGCGTTCGCACGGGCGCTGCCTTGGGATGCCCACGCCTACGAGGTTCGAGGATGGCTGGCGCAGGCGCTCAGCGCAGCGCCGCCACCAACTCCGGCGATGCGCGCAAGCGGTCTCTACTGGGACGGGTCTTTGGCGCTCTCGATGGGACTGTTCGTCGACGCTGAAGCTCAGCTGGAGGCTGCGCTGACGGCGGCGCATGACGCGAACAAAGCAGCGGTGGAGGCGGCCACACTGACGGCGCTCGGCCGTCGGGCAGTGCAGGTCGCCGCGCTCGACGCGACGACGCTATGCGATTCGGCGCTGAGCGCCGCCCGCCGCCTCGCAGACCCGATCGCCGTCGCCGATGCGGCATTGACGGCGGCCGGAGCATGGGAGCGGATGGGGGTGTGGGAGCGCTCGAGCGCGCTCGCCGAGGAGGCGCTGAAGCTCTTCCGAGCAGCCGGCGACCCCTATGGCGCCGCCTGGGCACTCGCCGAGCTGGGTTGGTATGACCTTGTCCACGGCCGCCTGGACGACTCTCAGCGACGGCTCGACATGGCCCTCGAGCTCAGGCGCCGCCACGGCGATGACCGGCGGCTAGTCGAGCCGCTGATCGACTACGCCTGGCTGACGCTGGCGCGGGAGCGCGGCCAAGAGGCAACCCGTGGGTTCCTCGACTGCTTCGCCCTTGCCCGCCACGTCGGCGACCAGTTCAATGTCGGCGAGGCGCTCGCGGGTCTTTCCACGTCGGCCGCCCACGACGGGCGATGGGATGACGCGGCCCTCCTGGCCGGCGCGTCCGCCGCCGTGCACGAGGAGATCGGCGCCCCACCCTGGCAATCCGTGGATGACATTCAGCAGCGCGCGCTCGACGCCGCCCGCGAGGCGCTGGGCCGCCAGCGCTACGCGGACCGCTTCGCCGAGGGCCGCCGGCTGACGCCCGAGGGTGCGGCCGCCCGCACCCAGAGCGGAACGTTCGAGACGACGGGAGTAGCGGGGGCTGAGGATCACGTCGCGCGGGCACCGGAGTCGACCGAAGGGGCGGGCCGCGTTCAGTTGAGCGCCGCCTCCTCCCGGATCGACGGAAGCCACAACGACCGCTCGGCGCGACGCGTGTGACAGCAGGCACGGATCGCCGCGCCCTCGCCCGGCGCACAGGTCGCTCACGCTGGGTGGGCTCGCTATCGGGACAATCGAGCTCGGCGGGGGATGTGTAGCCCGTAGTGACCGCGGTTGCGCTGGGTGCCGTTGGTTGGGGTGTAACTGACCCAGAGCCGGATCACGACCGCGTAGCGGTGTCGCGTCACGAGTAGTTTGCCACGTCGGTTGGGGTGTACGGTGACCACGATCCTGCGCGCCCGAGAAACCGAGAGGCGCTTGCGGGCGAACACGAATCGTCCGGGGGCGGGTTGGAGCACGGAGGCGGCGACGGCGAAGTTGTCCAGCCAGGCGGTCTCGAGAACATCGGCGATGCCTGGGCCGGGGAGGATGAGGGTGAACCGCACGGTTCCGTTCGGCCGGGTGGTCAGGTGGGTGATCGTGAAATGGTTATCGGGTGGGACGACGACGTAAGTCGCTCCCGACTCCGAAGCGGACGTCGGCGCCATCGGCGCGACGGCAACCGGGTTGCCGCTTGCTGGTGCGGTGGTCGACGTCGGTGGCGGCGCCGCGATCGTGTAGGTGATGCTCGCGCTCGCGGTCTGCCCGTCTTTGCTGTTGGCCGTGACGGTGTAGGTGAAGGTGCCGGGCTTGGAGGTGTCGAGCGTGCCGCCCGGCTGGGTCGCGCCGTTGGTGTCGGTGCAGGAGGAGATTCCCGGTCCGGATGAGCCCTCGCGGCAGCTGAAGGTCGTCGGCACGGATTGTCCGACGGCAAATGTCTGCCTGCCGGCCGGCGCGGTAATCGACGCAGACGGCGCTGCCGCCACCGTGTAGGTGATGCGCGCGGTCCCGGATCCGCCATCGCTGCTGACGGCGGTCACGGTGTAGGTAGACGTGCCAACGGTCGAGGTGTCGAGCACTCCGGTGGGAGGGTTCCCGCCGCCCGAGTCCGTACAGGAAACGAGGCCCGGGCCTCCGCTACCGTCAGTGCAGCCGAAGCTTGTCGTCACGTGTTGCCCGACGGAGTAGGTCTGGTCGTTCGGTGGGTCGGTGATTTGCGCCTTGGGGTCCGGTACGACCTGCTGCGTCAGGACATTGGAGATGCTGCCCGAGAACGCCGAGTCACCTTGGTAGCTGGCCTGGATGCCATGGGAACCGGGGGAGGTGTAGGTGGGTGTGCAGGTCGCGGTACCGGTGGTCGGGTTGACGGGTTGCGCCTGGCAACCTTCGATCGCCCCGTCACCGTCAACGAACCCGACCGTCCCGCCGTCGGGGGCCGGACGCACGGTCGCGGTGTAGGTCACCGAGTTGCCGGCGGCGGACGGGTTCTGCGAGGAGGCAAGGGTGGTCGATGTGGTCGCGTCGTGCTCGGTGATCATGATCATGGGGGTTCCGGTCGGGTCGATGGCGAGGGACGTGTCGGTCGCGGCGGGGATCCAGAAGCTCGACCCGGCGCCCCCGGCGCCGCCGGACTCGTTACCGTTGCCGCCCCCGCCGCCGCCGTAGTAACCGCCGCCGCCGCCGGCG
>JAFASQ010000423.1 GCA_019244395.1 Solirubrobacterales bacterium
CGCGAAGTCTCCGAGCGGGATCGCCAGAGGATGCGCCACCAGGCCCTCGACCCGCAGGCGGTAAGCGGTCGGGTCGATCACCGCGGGGTTGTCGGCCACCCAGGAGGTGGTCGGGAAGGCATTGCCCGCGAACGACCCCGCCTCGTAGGAGCCGGTAAAGCGCCGGCGGACGCCTTTGAGCGCGAGGAGTGCCTCGACTGGTCGCTGTACGCGCCAGCCCAGAAGCGCACACGCCGCTAGACCGCTCGCGGCCAGGAACTGTCGCCGCCCGGCAACGTCGCGGCGGCGGAGCGGCTTCGCGCGCGCGACCATGTGGATCGCTACGGCGATCCCAAGGATCGCGCCGAGGCCGTCATGCCAGCTCAGCAGGCTATAGCCGCCCGGCGCGACAGCGACGCCCTGGGACCACAGCAAACCGGCGATGACGCAGCAGACCACCGCCAGTGCCGCGCCGATTCCCGCCGCGCGGCGGGTCGCGCCGCGGACAAGACGCGGCCAGACACGCCGGAGTTTGATGATGACCAGGAGCGCGATCGCGATCCCGCAGGCGTCATGTACGGCAACGATCCACGCGGCCCCTGGCGCGCCGGCGAACAGCGCAAGAGCGCCGGTCACGAGCAACGCCGCGACCAGCCCCGCGAGACCCCAGTCGGTGACGCGGGCGGTCACTGCTGTCAGTCTAGGCCGCGAAATGTCGGCGACGCCTGGCCGAAGCATCCGGCACCCCACAAGGCAGCGTCGCTGCGCTGCGTGACAATCCGCCCGGCTCCGCTACCCACCGCCTCGACGCTAAGTCCAACGACCTCGGCGGCCTCGGCGATGCAGCTGCCGCGGCGGCGCCCACGGAGGGTGCTCGGCGGCGAGCCCAACGCTGGCGATCCTGCGCGCGACGTTCCGCAGGAGAAGCTCACCCACGCAGCCTGGACCTGGCAGCCGGATGCAGGGTGGCGCCCAGGATCGGTTCTTGGCGCGCCCGAGCAGCTCCCGGCGGTGTGCGCGGTGACAAGCCGACACCGGCGCGACGGAGAGTGCCGCGTTGTCGCGTTGACCGGCCGTTCTCGGCCATTCACCGATCCCGAGCTCTCAGCGTGCTGACGCCTACACCGGTCGGCGCCGTCAGCGCCGCCTGAATCTCGCTCGCTATTTGTGAGGCGGGCGGAAATCCTGGCACGTCGACCGCGGGGTCGGGATCGAGGCCTTCGCCGATCCGATGCCAGCGGCGGATGGCAAGCTCGACGAATCCCGGGTGGGGAAGTATCCAGAACCTGTCAGAGACGATCGCCTCGGTAACTAGATCGGCAATAGCGGCGGGGTCCGTTCCCGCGTCGATCGCGCGCTCATAGTGGGGCCGCATGACGTCGGCCGCCAGCGCGGGCGGGGGGTTCTCGCCGAGCCGCGCAGGCCAGTTTCGGTCGGCGTCCATGATCGCGGTGTGGACCCAGCCGGGGCACAGCACGCTGACCCCGACTGGAAGACCGACGATCTTCGTGGTCTTGAAGAGCTCCTCGCTGAGGGCGACCACGGCATGCTTGCTCGCGGCGTACATCGGGCCGGATCCTGGGTTCAGACCAGCGATGCTTGCGGTGTTGACGATGTGGCCCTCACCTTGGCTTATGAGAATCGGCAGGAAAGCGCGGATCCCGTGGATCACGCCCCACAGGTTGACGCCGAGAACCCAGCCCCACGCCGACAATGGACCGAACCACGGGTCGGCACGGCTGGACACACCAGCGTTATTGCACACGACATGCACGGACCCGAAGCGCTCGACGGCGGCATCCGCCAACGCCTGAACCGCCTGATTGTCACTGACGTCGGTAGGTACAGCCAGCGTCTCGACGCCCAGCGCCCCGATCCTGTCGGCGGCGCCTGCCAAGGCCTCTTCCTCGACATCCGCCAGAACCACGTCAAGGCCATCCCGTGCGAACCGCTGTGCTAGCGCGAACCCAATCCCGCTTGCCGCTCCCGTGACAACGGCGATCTTCCCCGCTTCAAGTTTCATGGCCGCCCTTTCTCCTGAACATCGCGACTCTAGATAGAAGTTCCTAGAAGGATTCGGTTAGTGACGCCCGACAGTCCTATCCCGGGACTGCCGCGTTTCGCTCACGATCGATCAGCACGCGACGAAGGATCTTGCCCGACGGTGCCTTCGGGATCGCGTCGATTATCTCGACCGCGCGGACTTTCTTGTAAGGCGCAACGTGTTCGGCGACGTAGCCGGTGACCGCCTCCGGCGTGATCGACCCGTCCGTCACCACGAACGCCTTGGGTACCTCGCCGGCCTCCTCGTCGGGGAGCGGGATAACGGCGGCGTCTGTGATCGCCGGGTGCGTCAGGAGCAGCGCTTCCAGTTCGGCCGGCGCGATCTGGTAGCCCTTGTACTTGATCAGCTCCTTGATGCGGTCGACGATCCTCATCGAGCCGTTCTCATCGATCCGGGCGATGTCGCCCGTGTGAAGCCAGCCGTCCGGGTCGATCGCATCCGCGGTCGCCTGGGGTTTGTTGAGGTACCCCTTCATTACCTGAGGGCCGCGGATAAGTAGCTCGCCTGACTCGCCCGCCGGCGCGTCCTCGCCACTGAGTACGTCAACGATCCGGCATTCGGTGTTGGGGACCAGCGGTCCCACGTCGCCGGGCATCGGCCCGACGAGTTGATCCGGCACGAAGTGCGTAGCCGGGCTCGTCTCGGTGAGGCCGTAGCCCTGCCTGACCCGGCACCCGAGCCGCTCGGCGCATGCGAGCTCGAGTTCTGCCGAGAGCGGCGCGGCGCCCGAGTGCACGAGCTCCAGGCTCGAGAGGTCGAACTCATCAACCATAGGATGCTTGACCAACGCCAGCACGATTGGCGGCACGACGTACGCCACCGTGATCCGATAATCCTGGATCACGCGCAGGAACTCGCGCAGATCGAACCGCGGCATCGTCACTACTCCAGCGCCGCAGTAGAGCGGCTGGTTCATGAGCACCACGAGTCCGTAGATGTGAAAGAACGGCAGCACGGCTATCGCGCGGTCGCCTTGCCACTCCGCCCACCGCTGCTCGAAGGTGCACTGGCACATGTTCGCGACCAGGTTCCGATGGGTGAGCATCACGCCCTTCGGTACGCCCGTGGTGCCGCTCGAATATGGGAGCGCGACGAGGTCGTTGGCAGGATCGATCGTGACGTCGGGCGGCTCGCCGTCCCCCTGAAGCAGCGATCCGAACGGCGTCGCGCCAGCGGCCTCGCCGTAGACGAAGATCTCCTCCACGCCGGACTGCCGGGCCGCGGCTGTCGCCTTCTCCACGAGCTCGGGCACCGTCACTAGCAGGCGCGCCCCACTGTCCCTCAGCTGGCCGGCGAACTCCTCCACGGTGAGAAGTGGATTGGCGGTCGTGTTGACCCCACCGACCGTCGCGACAGCGTGAAACGCGACCGCATACTCCGGCAGGTTCGGGGTGTAGTGCGCGAACACCTCACCCTTGCGAAAGCCACGCTGGTCCAGACCGGCAGCGACGGCGCGCACCGACTCCATCAGCTGCGCATAGGTGATCGTCCGGCCGCTCGGCGCGTCGATCAAAGCTGCCCGGTTACCGAACTCACCCGCCCGGGAGAGGACAAAGTTGCTGAGCGACATGTCCGGAATCTCGACATCCGGAAACGGACTACGGATCATTGCTAAACCCCCTCATCGATTCCTCCTCGACTCCGCGACCGCTATCTCTAGCGCGGTGGGATGAAACCTGCATTTTCCACCGCGCAGGGAGGTGTTGGCGTCGTTGAGTGTGCTTGCGGGACCCACAGCCGCGCAATTGGCCATTCCTCGCAAGGCCATCGGCGCCAGCCTCGCCATCGCCAGGCCGAGCGAGATAAGCCATCTAAGCCCGGTCATACTTGCCTCCGTGGCGCCAACCCAGCGGAGCTAGGTTATTGTTCCGTCCCCTTGTTCGGCAATCAACCGAACGACTGAGGGCAAGGCGGACCAAACGCAGCGCGACGCCTTCGCAGGTGTTCGGACCGTCCGCGTGGCGATCGTGGCAAATCACGCCGACACCGCATCCTCATCGGCGCGGCGCCTCGACCGGGCTCAACGACGCCGCTGGTTTGTACGACATCCCCGACTGCGACCGGGTCTGCATGGGCGCGACGCGGTGGGCGGCAGTGCGGAGCCGACCAATCGCTGAACGCCATCCACAAGCAGCAACAGACACGTCGCAAGTATTCGTAGCTGAAACGCGGCACTTCCTGGAGCTCGCGGATCCCGCGACGGTCGAGACCGAGCATGACCTGTTCGCTCGCTCGGCGGTTGCGCGGCTTGGATTCCGCTCGTCCGTCAGAAGATTAAGCTCCCGGCAAGGTAGCTGACGGCCATCGTCCCGAGACCGACGATGAGCGCGCGGGCGAGCGCCCGCGGCAGTTTCATGTGGCCGGTGCGCGCCCCGATACTCGACGTGACGATCAGGGAGACGCAGACCGCGGCGAGGATCAACGAGCTCTCGGCGGCCACTGGCACCACCACGGTAATGATGAGCGGAATGGCCGCCCCGAGTAGGTACGCGATCGCCGATCCGATCCCCGCCCGCACCGTCTGGCCGCGCGTCATGATGTCGAGAATGCCGTGCTCGCTCTCCAGCGAAGCGTCCACGGCGTCGCGCGCCATGAGCTGATCGGCCACCTCGCCTGCGAGCTGCGGCGTGAGACCCTTCGCCACGTAGTACGCGACGACTTCGGCATGCCCGACGTCGGGCTGGCGCGCGATCTCGGCCGCCTCCTCGTCGGCGGCCATGAGCTGTCCGTCGCGCTCTGCGGCCGCCTCCGCCCACTCCGCGCCGCCGACGCTGAGCATGCCCACGATGGTGGCCGTGGTGGCGGCCGTGATGAGGGTTCGGTCACTGGCCCCGGCGCCCGAGAACCCCTGGAGGATGCCGGCGGTCGCGATGATTCCGTCGTTCGCGACTTGGGTCCAGGCTCGGAGCGACTCCCGATCGGCCACGGCCCCGCGCAGCCAGCCGAGCGGACCGGGACGTGCGGCGGCATCCGCGACGGTCGCACCCGATCGCTCGTGCGCTGTCATGACGCTACGAGTCTATGCGCGACCTACGGCAGCGAGTCGTGTCTCGTCGGACGGAGTCATGCGATCCGGGAGCGGCCTTAGTGCTAGCCCGGATCTCTCATGACGCAGCAGTCGGCGGGCCGCGGAGTCGCCCGGATCAGGCCGCTCCTCCGCGAATGGCGGCCTGCGTCACGGCGGTACGGGCCCGGTCCGGTGCGTCGCGCCGGGAAATCGCGTTCGGAGGTTCGACCAGCCTCCGGCTATTCTCGCTCCATTCTTTGCAGCCCGGTCGTGGGCGTCCACCACTCAACGACGAGCATCGTGCCCTCTTCGTTGAGGTGGGTATGCACAACGGCGGCGATGTCGGCATGGAACCGATCGCCGTCTGATCCTCCGGTTACCGGTCTGGCAGCGACCGCCCGACCCGAGATCTTCGCCTCCCCCGGCCACTGCGCCTCGGAGCCCTCGACGGGGTCGACCGTCGCACTGTGCAGAGCGAACCGCGGATCCCGATGTAGATCCGCGCCCTTCCGCGCGTTCGGCATCGAGCCAAACTTCAGCTCGCCGTTCTCGAACACCGCCTCGATGCCCGAGATCCGCGGCGCCCCGTCGGCTCGCAACGTTGCAATTGTCTTGTGCTTGTGAGCGTCGAACAGCGCCCGCACGCGCTGCGCGAACTCGGGCTCTGCCCGTTCGACGTCCCGCCATGCCGTCATCGGCTGATCATCGCAGCCCCGGACGACTGCTCGGAGCAACCGGTGCGAAGCGGCGCCACAGGCTTGCACGCTTCCGTGCGGTGAGTAGCACTCAGCGCAGAGCTGGCGATTCTTGAATAGCGGCTCTCGGTCCCGAGGCCTCGCTGGCGGCCATGTTTGCCGTTCTCACTGCCGTGCTTGCCGCCGAGCGAGAATCTGAGCGAGGTCTGGGGAGGCTCGGGCATTCTTCCCTCTGGGACGAAGCGTGGCCGGTCTTCGCCTGGTCGAGCGCCACTTGTGGCGCGAAGCGAACTTCGATCGCGAGGCCGCCGCGCTGTCGGGGATGGATGTCGAGTTGTGCGTTGTGGGCGCTCGTGATGGCGTGGACGATCGAGAGTCCAAGGCCGAGTCCTCCGGTGTGGTTGGTGCGGTCCGCGCCGTATCGTTGGAAGGGCTGGAGGAGGCGGCTGATGTCGGCGGCGCGGACATCGGGGCCGGTGTTGATGATGGAGAGGACGGCACGACTGTCGACGGTTGTGGTTGTGATCTGAACCGACCCGTGGTGCTGGTTGTGGCTGAGCGCGTTGTCGGTGAGATTGTCGATCAGGCGCTCGATCAGGCGAGGGTCGCCCGTTACCGGCGCCGGGTCGAGTTGAGCCGTGATCTTGATGTGCTGGCGTTGCGCCTCGGCCTGATGGGCGTCGAGCACGCGGCTGGCCATCACGGCGAGGTCGATTGGTTCGTTGCGGTCGAGTGCTCGCTCGCTGCGGGCGAGGGCGAGGAGCGCCTCGAGCAGTCTGGTTTGGTGTTTGCTCGATGCGAGTGCTCGCTCGCAGGTCGTCCGCCAGCTCGTCGCAGTCGGGTGGGGCTCGGTCAGGGCGGCCTCCAGCAGCGCTTGTTCGAGTGCGAGTGGGGTACGCAGCTCGTGGGAGGCGTTGGCGACAAACCGTCGTTGCGATTGGAAGGAGCGCTCGAGCCGGGCGAGTAGCTCGTCGATTGTGGCGCTGAGCTCTTTGAGCTCATCGTCGGGGCCTTCGAGGTCTAGCCGTTCGTTGAGGTTGCGAGCGGAGATGTTCTTGGTGGTGTTGGTGATCCTCCGCAGCGGCCGCAGCGCCCGCGTCGCGGTCAGCCAGCCGAGCGCGACCGACAGCAGCGACAGCCCGGCGAGCAAAGCGATGTTTTCGGCCAGTAGCTTGTGCAGCGCGTGAGCGCGCCAGCGGCCTTGCTCGGAGAGCAGTGTCGCAAGCGTGATGTGCCGTCTGGCGGCGAATACTTCGTTCGCGGCTTTGTCTGCCGGGCCCATGTGGTGGGGGTCGGGGGCGGGAAGGACGTCAGTGACGAAGTGGTAGCCGATCGTGAGCAGCAGGGCGCCGGAGATCAGAAACAGGCTGGCGTAGATAGCGGTCAGCCGGAATCGGATCGTCCGCCGGGAGCGAACAGCGAGGATGGGTATACGGCGATCGGAGTGGCTGGTGGACATCGAGGTCAGATGCGGTAGCCGCCTTCGCGCACGGTTTCGATCAGCGGCGGGTCGCCGAGCTTGGCGCGCAGGCGGCGGATCGTCACCTTGACGGTCGTAGTGAACGGGTCGATGGCCTGGTCCCACACGCGCCCGAGCAGTTCCTCGGCCGAGACGACGCGGCCGTGAGCGGTGAGCAGGTATTCGAGCACCGCGAGTTCCTTGGGGCTGAGCGCCAGCCGGTGTCCTCTGCGGGTGGCGACCCGTAGGGCGGGGTCGAGTCGTAGGTCGCCTCTGGCCAGGACGGGCGGCAGCGGGGGACCCGACCGCCGGTTGATAGCTCGGATGCGGGCAATCAGCTCGGCGAACGCGAATGGCTTTGTGAGGTAGTCATCGGCTCCGAGGCCGAGTCCTTCGACGCGGTCCTCGAGCGCGTCCGCGGCGGTCAGCATGAGCACCTTGCTCTGGCTGCCCTGATCGATCAGCGTGCGGCATACCTGGTCGCCGTGGACTCCGGGTAGGTCGCGGTCGAGCACGATGACGTCGTAGTCGTAGACGCCGGTCTGGGCGAGCGCCTGGCGGCCGTCGAATGCCACATCCACGGCCAGCCCCTCCCGGCGCAGCACGGTCGCGATCGTCTCTGCCAGTTCGCGGTGATCTTCGACCAACAGCACCCGCATCTCTTCTGATCTCCAGCTCAGAATCGGTCATGCACGGCCGCGGATCTGGACGCAAGGCCGAGGTTCCAGGATAGACCGTCCCGGTTACAGCCAGGTGACTGCGCCGATCACCGGCCTGCCACCACCGCGATCGTACAACTGGGTCCCGGCGCGGCTTCGCCGTACCGGCAAATCGCACCCGACCCGAAAGGAACCGGATGAAACCCTCACTTCGCCAGCTGCCGGTGTGCGCGCTGGCTGCGATTGCGCTCGCGGCGTGCGGGTCGTCGAGCAACAACGGGACCGTGCCGAGCCTCGGGCGTGGCACCCAGACCCAGGCCGCCGCGCCCTCGGGCACCGACAGCTTGGCTGCGTGGCGCGCCGCCGTCGCGTGCGCGCGGCGGCACGGGATGCCGTGGATACGGGACCCCGTGCTCGACGCCAAGGGGCACCCGGGCATCCCCGGCGGCACACCAACGCCGACGCCGGCCGTGGTCTCGGCCTGCGGAGCCCAGATCCACGCGATCGGAGGGTCTCTCACGGGCAACCCGATCGAGAGCGCTTCGGACATCCGGGCGCTGGTGCGGGTTGCCGCCTGCATGCGGAGGCACGGTTATCCACGCTGGCCCGACCCCAACCAGCGAGGTGAGTTTCACGTCCGGAGCGCCGACGCGGGTACGCAGGCGAAGATGAACCAGGCTGTCTCCGCGTGCAGCTCGCTGTTTCCGGCGAGCGGCTGGCACCTCACCGTGACCCCGAGCGGCCAATGACCGGGCGCCGACGGATATTGATCGCAGGTGCTGTCGCCGCTGGGGCGGCGCTCGTGGTGTTCGCGCTGGCATCGGGCGGGAGATCGTCGGCCGCGGCGGGGTCGACGGGCGCAGGCGCGACGGCGGCGGTGGTGCGCACGACGCTCGCTGCGCAGGAGCAGGTCGCGGGGACGCTCGAACGCGCGGGCTCGTACACGTTGGTCTCGCAGCAGTCGGCGGGGACCGTTACGGAGCTGCCGGCGCCGGGCGCCGTGGTCGGACGCGGTGAGGTGCTCTACTGGGTCGATGGGGAGCCGGTGCGGCTCTTGTACGGCACGCAGGCGGCGTGGCGAACTCTCGCGGTCGGGGTGAGCGAGGGAACGGACGTGCTGCAGCTCAAGCGCAACCTTAGGGCGCTCGGCTTCACAGCCGACGGGGCGCTGAAGGTCAACGACGAGTTCGACTGGGCGACCGCGGTGACGATTGAGCAGTGGCAGCGGGCGCAGCGGGCGGCGCAGACCGGCGTCCTGCCGCTCGGCTCGATCGCGTTTCTGCCCGGGACGGTGCGCGTCACGGCGCAGCTCGCGCTTCCGGGCGACCCGGCGCTGCCGGGTACGCAGGTGCTCGGCCTCAGCTCGACGGACCTCGCGGTGAGCGTTCCGCTCGACCCTTCACTTCGGCAGCTCGTCCGTGTGGGCGACCGGGTGCAGATCCAGCTCCCGGAAGGACAGACCACGCCGGGACGGGTGATCCGGATCGGAGCCGGCGCTACGGCGGAGACTGGGCAGACGAGCTCGGCCCGTTCCGGGTCGGCCGGTGCCGGCGCCGCCGCCCAGGCCGGAAGCAGTTCCGCGGGCGGCGCCCAGGCCGGTGGTGGACCTTCGCCCACGGTGCCGGTGATGATCTCGCTCGATCGTCCGAGTGACGCGCGCGGGCTCGATCAGGTTCCAGTGGAGGTGTTGATCACCGACACGGTGCACCGGGGGGTGCTCGCTGTCCCGATCGCGGCGCTGCTGGCGTTGGCCGGGAGCGGCTACGCGGTGGCGGTTGACGAGGGTGGAACCCGGACCCTCATGCCGGTCACCCCGGGGATCTTCGACGGCAACCTGGTCGAGGTCAGCTCGCCGCGCCTGCGGGCGGGGATGCGGGCCGAGGTGCCATCGTCGTGACGCCCGCGATCGAGCTCCGCGAGGTGCATAAGCGCTATGGAACCGAGGCGCACGTCGACGCGCTCAAGCAGGTCAGCTTGACTATCGAGACGGGCGAGCTTGTCTCGATCGTTGGGCCATCCGGCTCGGGCAAGACAACGCTGCTGCACATCATGGGAGCGCTCCTGCGCCCGACCAGCGGCACCCTCCGGATCGCCGGAAGGCCGACCTCGAGTCTGAGCGATCCGGAGCTCTCGGCACTGCGCGCCTACGAGCTTGGATTCGTGTTCCAGAACTACGTCCTGACGCCGGGCGCGAGCGCGCTCGAGAACGTCGCAGACGGGCTGCTCTACTGCGGTGTCTCGCGCCGCGAGCGGCTGCGCTCCGCCCACGAGGTGCTCGACCGAGTCGGGCTGGTCGCCCGCACGACCCACATCCCGACGCAGCTCTCCGGTGGCGAGCGCCAACGCGTCGCGATCGCCCGCGCACTCGTCGGCAACCCGACGCTCGTGCTTGCCGACGAGCCCACCGGAAACCTCGACACCCAGACCGGCGCAGCGATCCTCGCGCTCCTCACCTCGCTCAACGCCGACGGCGTCACGATGGCGCTCATCACCCACGACCCCGACGTCGCCGCGGCCGCGCCGCGCACGATCGAGATGCGCGACGGACGGGTGATCGCAGACCGGGGCACCGACGCCAACACGCGCCGTGCTTGAGCCGGACACAAAACATTCCCGTCTGCACCCGGTCGACGTGGCCCGGATCGGCCTCGCCGGGCTTCGTACCGGCCGCCTGCGCGCTGCCCTTGCCGTCCTTGGGATCACCGTCGGCATCGCCGCGCTCGTCGCCATCGTCGGCGTCTCCGAATCATCCAAAGCCAGCCTGGTCGCACAACTCGACCGCCTCGGCACCGACCTGCTCACCGTGCAGCCCGGCACCAACTTCGTCGACGTCACCCAAAACGAGCTCCCGCGCCGCGCCCCCGCGATGATCGGGTGGATCCCCCCGGTTCGCCACGTCACCCAGACCGTAAGCACGACCGCCGCCGTGCGGCGAACCGACAAGGTCCCCCCGTACGAGACCGGCGGGATCACCGTCCTCGGCGCCAGCACTGACCTCCTCGGTGCCCTCGACGCTCGACTCGCCCACGGCAGTTGGCTGAACTCAGCCACCGCGAACTACCCGACGGTCGTGCTCGGCGCCGGCGCTGCACAAACACTCGGGATCAACCACCTCGAGCCCCTCGTTGCGGTGTGGCTCGGCCAGCGCTGGTTCACCGTGATCGGGATCCTCCGTCCCGTCGCCGTGGCGCCCGAACTCGACCAGGCTGCGCTGATCGGGCTCCCCGCGGCGCACGACTTTCTCGGCGTCGACACCCACCCGACGACGATCTACGTCCGCACCGACCCAAGCCAGACCGTGGCCGTCCGCGGCGTGCTCGCTCGCACCGCCAACCCAGCGAACCCACAGGACGCGGTCGTCTCGCGGCCCTCCGACGCGCTCGCGGCGGAGATCGCCTCCAAGGGCGCCTACAACACCCTCCTGCTCGCCCTCGGCGCGATCGCGCTCGTGGTTGGTGCAGTCGGGATCGCCAACGTCATGGTCATGGCGATCATCCAACGACGCACCGAGATCGGCCTGCGCCGCGCGCTCGGCGCCACCCGCCGCCACATTGCCATCCAGTTCACAGCCGAAGCACTGATCCTTTCGGCACTCGGCGGCAGCGCCGGAATCCTCGCCGGCATCCTGACCACAGTCGGCTACGCTCACGCCCGCCACTGGAGCGCCACCATCCCGCCGACGCTCATCCCCGGCGCGCTCGCCGCAGCCCTCACCGTTGGCCTGACCGCAGGCCTCTGGCCCGCCATCCGCGCCGCCCGCCTCGCACCAACCGACGCCCTTCGAGCGACGACCTGAGGGCCGGCGTGGGAAGCGGGAGCACGAGCGCGCAGACCCTCGTGTAGTGGACGCCGGCTGCTGCCCGCGGGGGGCGTGAGTCCGAACGCGCTAAGCGCGCTCGTCCTCACGCCCGGAACACTCAGCGCTGAGCGAACTGAATGGCTCACGGACGCCGAGGGTCCAGCGCCCGGTTATCCATTCTCCGGGCCTTTACACACACAGGCTGCTTTTCGCACAGCGCACAGCCCTGCCTACCCAGACCTAACCAGCTGGCCCGCGTCCAGGTGTGACGATCCCCCAGAGCGTGTACCGCGAGCTCGATCATCGCGCGGCGCGCCGGCAACGCTCATCCGGCTTGATTGGCCGAGGAATTGGCGGGTAACAGCTCCGCGGCGCCGAGTACTGCAGAGTGCGTCACACCATAAGCTCCGGGCACGTCGACCTCTGAGGGTTCGGCCGGACCGTTGCAGCTGCAACCAGTGGAGGTAAGTTATGCGACATGCCCGATCCCGCTTACTGCTCACGCGGCGATCGCGCCGTTTGCGGCTGCGATCCTTAGCGCGGCACGGTGGATATTCGGATTCCTGCAGTGACTGACACTGCGGTCACCAGCCGACGTTCGCAGCTCCGGGCGGATGGTTAGGGTTAGTGGAGGCCGAAGATCACCGGATCGCCCCCTCTTCCTACCAGGACCTAGAGCACATTCGGCAGGAGGCGCAGTCATACGCGCCAGCACATGGACTGGCTAATCGTCCACGACGAGAGTCATCCTGCGGCCGGGTCCGCGCCGGCCGGTCAGGACCACGCCCAGGAGTAACTCAGGTCGTCCGCGAGCCGCAAGGCGAACGTGCGGTGCGGAAGGAGAGCTCGAAGGTACGCAAAGGCCGACGGTAAGAAGCCTGATCAGCCGCGGCTGGCTGCCCGCCGACCGTCTGGCCGGCGTAGTCCTTGCCAGGCCGCCAGCACCCGCTCCGCCATCCGGTCGGCGGAGTAGCGCTTGGCGACGACGCGGCCCTTGACGCGCGGATCGGGATCCTTCAGCACCGTTTTCAGAGCGGTGCGCCACTCCGGGAGCGAGAACGGGCCGCCGAAGGTGCCGGGGACGTCCGCGAGCGCTTCCGGCGCAATCCCGACGTCAGTCGCCAGTACCGGAACATCACACGCCAGCGCCTCGAGCACCGAGAGTCCGAAGCTTTCGCGCTCCGAGGTCACGAGCACGGCATCGACCGCATTGACCCAGAACGGAACTTCGCTGGGTGCTACGCGCCCGAGCACGAGCAGGCGATGGTCTTGCGCCACCGCCCGAGCCCGATCGAACCGTTTCTCGGCCCGGTCGGGATCAGCCGGGAACAGCACGTAGCGCCGGTTCGGCTCCAGTCCGAGCCGCGCCCGCGCCTCCGGTCGCGGGATGGGCCTGAAACGATCGACGGCGACGCCGCAGGGCAGGATCGCGAGCTTCCTGGCCACCAGGCGCGGCGGCAGCCGGCTGGCGAGAGACGATGACACCGGCGCGATCAGGTCGACAAACGGCAACGCCGCGAAGGTCACCACGCGCGACCGCGGGTCTACGACGTCCGTGCCGTGCAATGTCACCACGTGCCGGGCCCCTCGGACGGCCAGCGCCGACCATGCCGTGAGACCAAAATGCGCGTGAACGATGTCAAACTCGCCATCTCGATAACGTCGGCGAAGCGCCCGCGCCGCCCGGGGATAAGGGGAGCCTCCGCCCGGCTCGAAGGCGAACACCTCAACCTCGACGTCCGGCAAGCGCCGCAGTGCCTCCACCTGGTCGCGGACAAAGCTGCCGCGGGCTGGTGCCGCCGCACTCGGATACATGTTCGTGACGATCAGTGCGCGCACGCGGCGAGGCTAGACCATCGGGGCCTGCCTCTCGCCCCCGGGGGTCGGAGGGATCTAGAACTACATCAGGTGAGGGGTCCGCCGTTCATCGCTACGCCCCCGGGACCCGTGGGGCGGAGCCCCGATCGGTCGCGATCATGTGCGCCCTGCCGACACCGACCCCACGACCCCTTCCGGAAGTGGTCGCGCCACGGCCACTGGTACAGTTCCGCCTGCCCTTGGTCTTGGGACATGCGCTTCGGCAGGGGTACAGTGGCGGCGCCAAGTGAGGATCTGGTTCGACATGACCGCGTCCGCGCACCCGGTCGTGTTCCGCCCGGTGATCCAGCGGCTGCGAGCGCGGGGACACGAGGTTCTCATCACCGCCCGCGACTACGCTCAGACATTGGGGATACTCAAGTTGCAGGGCCTCGACTACATCGCGGTTGGCCGCCACGGCGGCGCCTCCCGGGCGCGGAAACTGGCAGCGCTGGGCAGCCGAACGACGAAGCTGCACCATTGGTCGCGTGGACGCTTCGATTTGGCGGTAGCCCACGGGTCGAACGACCTCGCCCTCGCCGCTGCGTGGGCGAGAATCCCCGCGGTAAACATGTTCGACTACGAGTTCGCGACTCAACAGCACAACATCGGCTGCCGTCTGGCCAGGCTGGTCATGACGCCCGATGCCATACCGCCTGAGCGCCTCCGGCGCTTCGGAGTCACCGGGGAAAAGCTGCGTCAGTACCCTGGTCTAAAGGAGGAGTACTACCTCGCCGATTTCACGCCGGATGACACGATTCTCGACCGATTGGGCGTGGATGCCGAACGCGTCGTCGTCGTCGTCCGACCCCCGCCCGACGTCTCGCTCTACCACCGTAAGGCCAATCCGCTGTTTCCCCGCGTGCTCGACCACCTAGGGCGCCTCGAGCACGTACAAGCCGTCGTTCTGCCTCGCACCGATGCCCAGCGCCGGCTGGTCAAGGCCCTCGGGCTACCGGCGGTCATCGTCGCCGACGGCGCAGTCGAGGCCCAGAGCCTGATCGCCGCCGCGGATCTGGTCGTCTCCGCCGGCGGAAGCATGAACCGCGAGGCAGTCGCCCTCGGCGTGCCGGTCTACACCACCTACGGCGGACGCCTGGGTGGAGTCGACGAATCCCTGATCAGGTCCGGGCGCCTGCGCCCATTGACCGACCCTCGCGCGCTCGAGTTGACCAAGCGCGACACCACGCTCGACTGGCCGCGCCGGGATCCGGGGCTGCTCGTCGACATGATCCTGGCGGCGGCACGGTGATGCGCATCGGGTTCACCCGCGTCCCGCCGGGAGCCCTTCGCCGCCGCGCGGGCAGCGAGACCGTTCCTCCGCCGCTCGGGCATGATTCGCTCGTCGAGCAGTACGCGGCGATGGCTCACGAATTCGAGCCGCGCCCCGTCGACCACGTCCTCCGCGCGCTCGACGTCCTCCTCGCGAGCGCGGCAGCGGCGTTGGCGGCGCCTGTCGTGCTCCTCGTGGCGCTCGCCTTGAAGCTCTCCTCGCCCCGCGGTCCGGTCCTCTACCGGGGCTGGCGCGTCGGGCGAGGGGGGCACCTGTTTCAGATGCTCAAGTTCCGAACGCTGACCGTCGACGCCGAGCAGCGACTGGGGCCCTATCTCGGGCCGCAGCTCACGGAGCTGACCGCGGGCGAGGTCACCCGCCTGGGGCGTGTCCTGCGCGCCTCCAAGCTCGACGAGCTCCCACAACTCGTGAACGTGCTCCAGGGCGATATGAGTCTCGTCGGCCCGCGCCCGATCCGTCCGGCGTTCTTCGCGGAGCTGTGCGTAGGCATCCCGCAATACTGGCAGCGGCTCGTCGTTCGACCTGGCATCACCGGACTAGCCCAGCTGCGTCTAACCCGGGAGATGACGTGGGGGGAGAAGCTCGCGCACGACCTCGAGTACATCGCCGACCGGTCGGTCAGCCTCTACCTGTCCGTGATCAGTATGACCGTCTGGCTGATCATCGCCCGCCCGGCCAACGGGCGAGCGACCCTGAACAAGCTCCCGTAACGCCCGACGCGATGTGCGGGATCTGCGGCAGCTACGACTATCTGCGACAGCGCGGGGCGGACCTGGCCGTGCTGGACGCGATGAGCGCGAGCCTCATCCACCGCGGCCCCGACGGCGGCGGTGCGCACCTCGACGGGCCGGCCGGCATCGCCGCCCGGCGGCTCGCGATTATCGACCTCGAACACGGCGACCAGCCGATGGTGGCCGCGGACGGCGCGGTCTGCGTGGCGCAAAACGGCGAGATCCTGAATCACCTCGAGCTGCGCAGCGAGCTGGAAGGCCGCGGCGTGCGTTTTCGCACCCACTGCGACACCGAGGTCCTGCTGCATCTCTACGTGCATCATGGACCCGCGTTCGTGTCGCGTTTACGCGGGATGTTCGCGTTCGCGATCTGGGACCGGCGCGAGCGGCGGCTGCTGCTGGCGCGCGACCGCTTCGGCATCAAGCCGCTCTACTACCGCCTTGGAGATGGGAGAATCAGCTTCGCATCCGAGCTCAAGGCGTTGCTCCGCGAGCCCGACTTTCCGCGCGAGGTGGACCGCGAGGCGCTCCACAGCTACCTCGCGTTCAATTCGATCCCCGCGCCGCTGACCATCTTCAATGCGGCCCGGAAGCTTCCCCCGGGACACGTACTCACCTGCTCACCGGCCGGCGCGACGATCGAGCGTTATGCGCGCCCAGCTCCGGCCCCGGCTCGCCAGTGCCGCGACGAGGAGCGCGAGATCCTGGCCGAGGAGCTTCGCGAGCGACTCCTCGATTCGGTGCGTGCTCATCTGCTCGCCGATGTCCCGGTCGGGGTTCTGTTGTCCGGCGGAATTGACTCCTCGGTGCTCACCGCTCTGGCCGCGCGTGCTGCCGGCCAAAGGCTCTCCACGTTTTCCATCGGCTTCCGCGAGCGCACGTTCAACGAGCTCGACCTCGCGCGTGAAGTGGCGCGCCGTTATGACACCGACCACCACGAGCTCGTCGTCTCGCCCCGGATCGCCGAACTGCTGCCGAGGCTGGCCGTGGCCTTTGACGAACCATTCGCCGATTCCTCGGCCATCCCAACCTATCTCGTATCGGAGCTCGCCGCGCAGCACGTAAAAGTGGTGCTCTCCGGCGAAGGCGGAGATGAGCTGTTCGGCGGCTACGAGACCTACGCTGCGGACGAGCTGGCACAGCGCGTTGGACCGCTCGCCAGCCGCCTGCGTCCGCTCATCGATCGCCTCCCCAGCTCGGACTCACGGGTCAGCTTCGACTACCGGGCCAAGCGGTTCGTGCGGGCCGCCGGGCTGCCGCCGCTCGAGCGCCACCATGGCTGGAAGGAGATCTTCTCGGCACAAGATCGCCACGCGCTCCTACAGCCGCAATGGCAGGATCCCGCGGCCGACCCCCTCAAGCCCTGGCGCCAGCGGTGGATCGAGACGCTGGACGCACCTCTGCTCGCCCGGCTCCAGGACGTGGACCTCGGCGTCTACCTCGCCGACGATCTTCTGGTCAAGACCGATCGTATGAGCATGACGCACGGCCTCGAGGCCCGGGTTCCCTACCTGGACCCGGTGGTAGCCGAGCTCGCGTTGGCGCTGCCGACCAACCTGAAGGTTCGCGGATTGCAGAAGAAACGCCTGCTCAGAGCCGCCGCGCGGCCGCTCATCCCGGCCAGCATC
>JAFASQ010000542.1 GCA_019244395.1 Solirubrobacterales bacterium
GGGTAATCGGCTGGCGCGGGACGCGGACCTGGTGATCGGCGTTGGAACGCGGTGGAGCGATTTCACGACCGCGTCGAAGTCGGCGTTCCAAGACCCGGACGTGCGATTCATCAACATCAACGTCGCGGCGTTCGACGCCGGCAAACACAGCGGGCTGCCGGTGGTGGCCGACGCCCGGGTTGCGCTCGAGCAGTTGCGCGCGGCGCTCGAGGGGTGGCGAGTCGAGGCTGAGTGGGAGCGCCGCGCGGCGGCGGAGGCCGAATTGTGGGACGCCGAGGTTGAGCGGGTGATATCGCTCGACGGCGACCACGCCGGCCTACCGACCCAGGCACAAATAATCAAAGAGATCAACGCTGCCGCCGGCGAGACCGGCGTGGTGGTGTGCGCGGCCGGATCGGCGCCCGGCGACCTGCACAAACTCTGGCGCGCGCGCGATCCCGCCGGTAAGTCCTACCACGTGGAATACGGCTATTCGTGCATGGGCTACGAGATCCCGGGCGGGATCGGAGTGAAGCTGGCCGCGCCCGAGCGCGAGGTGTACGTGCTGGTCGGCGACGGGTCCTATCTGATGCTCCCCGGCGAGCTGGTGACCGCCGTCGCGGAGCGCGTCCCGCTCGTGATCGTGCTCGTCGACAACCACGGGTACGCGTCGATCGGCGCGCTCTCGCGCTCGGTCGGCTCATCCGGCTTCGGGACGCACTACCGGTTCTCGGACAACGGCTCGGTCCCCCTCGACCCGGCGGCGTCGGACGTGCTGCCCCTCGATTTGGCGGCGAATGCGGCGAGCCTGGGCGCGCGCGTTGTGCGGGCCTCCACGATCTACGAGCTGCGCGAGGGATTGGCGGGGGCGCGGGGCACCGATGCTCCGGTGGTCGTCTACGTCGAGGCGGACCGCTACAAAGGGGTGCCGAGCTATGAGAGCTGGTGGGACGTGCCGGTGGCCGAGGTCTCCGAGGAGGATCCCGTGCGCTCAGCGCGCGAGGCCTACGAGCGGGCGCACGAACACCAGCGGCATTATCTGAACGCGCCATGAGCGACCTGCTCGTCTCCGGAGCCTCCGCACCCGAATCCGACGCCACCATCCTGTCCGTGACCCCGGAGTCGGCGGGCTGGGAGCACATCGGCTTCGAGGTTCTGGCCATGTCCGGCGAGGCGACGGCGCAGCGCGCGTGCGGGGCGCGCGAGCTGTGCCTGGTGGTCATCTCCGGCGTCGTGCACGTGGCCTCCGAACACGGCGAGTGGCTCGACCTGGGCGGCCGCCCCGATCCGTGGTCGGGCCTGCCCGACGCCGCCTACCTGCCGCCGCAGTCCCACGTGGGCCTTCGAGCGGGCGAGGACGGAGCCGAGGTCGCACTGTGCTGGGCGCCAGCCCCGCGCGGCGGCGCGACGCCCCGCGTCCTGCCCGGCGCCACGATCGAGACCGAGACGCGCGGCCACGGCGCGCTCGAGCGCTACATTCGCCCGATCCTGATGGAAGACCAGGGGGCCGAGTCGCTGCTGGTCGTCGAGGTCCTCACTCCGGACGGCCATTGGTCGAGCTATCCGCCGCACAAGCACGACCACGACGACCCGCCGCGCCAGTCGCGGCTGGAGGAGACCTACTACCACCGGATCAGGCCCGCGTGCGGATTTGGGCTTCAACGCGTCTACGCTTACGACAGCGCGCTGGACGAGGCAATCACGTTCCGCGATCGCGATTGTGTGCTCGTGCCGCGCGGCTACCACACCGTCTCGGCCCCTCCCGGGTACGAGCTGTACTACCTGAACGTGATGGCCGGGCCCACCCGCCTGTGGGCCGTCGTCAACGACCCCGATCACGAATGGACCCTTGATGGCTCTAACCGCAACCCGACTGCTTGACAACTACATCGACGGCGAGTGGACGCCCGCGCAAGCCGCGACCGACGTGCTCGACGTGACCAATCCCGCCACCGGCGAGGTGCTAGCGCGGGTGCCGCTGTCCGGCGCTACGGATCTGGATGCGGCGGTGCGGGCGGCGCGCGACGCGCTGCCCGAGTGGCGCGCGGTGTCCGCGATCGCACGGGCGCGCAAGCTGTTCGAGCTGCGCGAGCGGCTGGTGGCGCGCCAGGAGGACCTGGCCCGGTCGGTGACCACCGAGATGGGAAAGACGATCGCAGACGCGCGGGCCGAGGTGGCGCGGATGATCGAGATGGTGGAGGCATCGTGTGCGATTCCGACCACGATGCAGGGGCGCGTGCTGGAGGACGTCTCGCGCAACATCGACGCCGAGACCGTGCGCCAACCGGTCGGCGTGTGCGCGGCCATCGTGCCGTTCAACTTCCCGGCCATGGTGCCGTTCTGGTTTTTGCCGTTCGCGATCGCGTGCGGCAACACGTTCGTCCTAAAGCCGTCCGAGCAGGTGCCGCTGACGCAGCAGCTGGCGTTCGAGGAGCTGGACGCACTGGGTCTGCCGCCGGGCGTGGTGAATCTGGTCAACGGAAGCCGCGAGATCGTCGAGGGCATCCTCGATCATCCCGGCATCGACGCGGTGTCGTTCGTCGGATCGGCCCCGGTGGCGCGGATCGTCTACGAGCGCGCGGCCAAGGCCGGCAAGCGCGTCCAGGCGCTGGGTGGCGCCAAGAACCACATGGTGGTCATGCCCGACGCGGTGATCGACAAGACCGTCGACGGCATCATCGGTTCGGCCTTCGGCGCCGCCGGCCAGCGCTGCATGGCTGGATCGGTGGTGGTGACGGTGGGCGATGCTCACGAACAGCTGGTCCCGCCGCTGGTCGAGGCCTCCCGTGCCTTGCGGGTCGGCGACGGGCTGGAGGAGTCGAGCGACGTGGGGCCGGTGATCTCGTGCGCCGCGCGCGAGCGTATCCGGGACTGGATCGAGCGGGGCGAGGCTTCGGGGGCGAGGGTCGTGCTGGACGGCCGTGGCACCTCGGGAGATCCGAACGGTTCCTACCTCGGGCCGACGATCCTCGACGACGTCACGCCCGAGATGCCCATCGCCAAGGAGGAGGTGTTCGGGCCCGTGCTGTGCGTGATCCGTGCCCCCACCCTTGACGAGGCGATCGGAGTGGTGAACGCCAGCCGGTTCGGCAACGGCACGTCGATCTTCACGGAGTCCGGCGCGTCGGTCAGGCGCTACCGGCACGAGGTCCAGGCCGGCATGGTCGGCGTCAACATCGGTGTGGCGGCGCCCGTCGCGTTCTTCCCGTTCAGCGGCTGGAAGGACAGCTTCCTCGGTGACCTGCATGCGCACGGCACCGACGCGGTCGATTTCTACACGCGCAAGAAGACCGTCACGAGCCGGTGGTTCTCGAGCGGCCAGGGGAGCGGCGCTTACTTCGTGGAGCGCTGAGCCGGTCGCTGCGCGGCGCGCGACCTTCGCGCGCCTGGGCGAGGACGGCGCCGACGATGATGATCGCGGCGCCGACCGGCTCATACCAGCGCAACGGCTCGCCCAGCACGATGACGCCGAGGACCGTGGAGACGATCGGCATCACGTAGGCGACCGTCGAGGTCACGGTGGCGCCGACGTCGCGGATCAGCGAGTAGTTGAGCATGAAGGTGAGGCCGGTGCCGAGCACGCCCAGGGCGAGGACGCTCAGTACGTGCTTGGCAGCGACGCCGTGGGGCGGCGCGGTGAACAGGGGAGTGAGCACCGCGAGGATCACCGTGCCGCAGACCAGCTGCGCGGTGGCGAGGGCCAGCGGTCCTTCGGCGCGGCGGGCGAGGTACCTCCGGGCGTACGGGAAGCCGAGGCCGTAGGAGGCGGCCGCGCCAAGACACAGCAGGTTCCCGCTCAGCGACGTGGCGCCGACGCCGTTCCACACGCCGAGCACGGTCAGCACCCCGGCAAAGCCGATCGCCAGTCCGGCGAGCCGCCGGGCGCTCGCGCGCTCGTCGGCCAGGACCAGCAGCGCCACGGGCAGCGTGAACAGCGGGACGGTGGCGTTCCAGATCCCGGCCAGCAGGCTCGAGACATGGCGTTCGCCGTAGGCAAACAGCGTGAACGGCGCGACGTTGAGGAGGATCGCGGCAATCGCCAGCTGGCCCCACAGACGGGCGCCCGCGGGTAACCGCTCGCGCCGAAGGCCCAGAATCGCCAGCAGCGTCGCGGCGCCGACGACCATGCGCCCGAGCGAGACCTGCAGGGGCGCGAACGCTTCGTCGCCGATCTTGATGAACAGGAACGTCGACCCCCAGGTGATCGCCAGGAGGACGTAGCGCAGCGGCCAGGTTGCGCTCACGCGAGGACGGGCAGCGACGGCTGGTTGGAAAGCCGGGTGAGCGTGGGCTGCATGATCAGTCCTCCTGCCATTGTCTGCATCACTACCCGCGGGTACCGAAGCCGTAAGCCCGGATCCCGCGCGCGCCCCCGCCGCCCTTGACCCCCCCGCTCCGCTCGGGCGGCTGTGATGACTAGGGGCCGGGAGCCTTCCTCAGTGTGAAAGGTGCGCTCTCCGCCTCGGCCAGCGGCCGGCGCTTGTCGTCCAGCAGCGTGACTCGAAGCAGGAACCGGCCTCGTGTCGGCGGCGATGGGGTCCAAAGCGGCCACTGCCGCTCTTGATCCTGAACCCTGGCCCGCAGGGCAGCAGCGTCCTGGTTGTAGGTGGGGCCAGAGAGCGGGTTGCCGCTGGCGGCGTCGACCAGCGACCACCTCAGGATGATGCGCTGGCCCTGGTTGCCCTGAAGGTGGATGCCGACCAGAAACTCATAGCCTCGCTCGGCGAGCTGGAACGCATCGAGCCCGTCCGTGGGCTGATTGGTGTCCGAGAGGTAGTCGCCCAGCGGCTTGCTGGCGCTCAGCAGCATCGGCGTCGTCAGGCTGGCGTCGATCTTTGCCGGCGGCGGCGTGCTCGGGATGACCTTGCCCTTGAACCAGTCGAACAACGACGTGCTGCTGCTCAGGATGCCGATGGTCGTCGCCACAGCCGCGACGATCGCGGCAACGTGTTTTCGGCTAAATCCGGCCCGGAGCGTCCGGCTCGCATCCGGCCCGGCGGTGTGGTCGCGGCCGTTCGACATGCGGCCGTCGCTGAGCCGCGGCACCGCTGGAGGCCGGGCCTTGCGCCGACGGTGCGCCGGCACTGCGCCCGGGCGCGGCCGAGAGCTGACCGGCCCAGGTGCACGCGTCGGGAGAAACTCTCAGACGACCCGTTCGCAAGCTGCACGGCGACGTGAACCTGGTAGGCACCGTTTCGCACCCGGAGCGGCACCGGCAGGCGCACGAGGTCAGTACCGGAAGCGACTTGCCAGCGATGGCGCGCCAGCTGGCGATGACCGAGCGTCAGGATCGCCGTGACGCTCGCCGCGGCGTTCACGCGCAACCGGATGAGCACGGTCCGGCTGACGCCGTGTCCGACTGCCGTGGTCGTCAGGAGCCGGGCGGAGAACACGAATGGCGGCGGTGGAGGAGGCCCGGGCGGCGGCGAGGGCGGTGGCGGGAGCGGCGACACGTCGGACTCGGCCCGCCGCGTTCTGTGCCGTCGGCCGAGTGGCCGGACCGGGAACAGGTCCACGCCCCGGATCTGCAGCGGCTCCCACGACGGGTTGTGGTTGTCTCCCAGATGCTGGGTCAAGTTGACATCGCTCGCATCGTCGTTGCTGGTCGGATCGAGGAC
>JAFASQ010000457.1 GCA_019244395.1 Solirubrobacterales bacterium
GCCCTGGAGGTAAAGGGTATTGAGGAACAGGAACCCGCCCGTCGCGGCAAATGCGCATACCGCCATTGCGTTCGCGCCGGAGAACGGGGCGCTGCGGAAGAACCGCATCTCGATCAGCGGCTCCCAGCGGCGCAGCTCGTAGGCCACGAGCAGGATGAGGCAGACGAGCGAGAGCGCGAACAGTCCGAGGGTCCCGGCGGACGTCCAGCCGGCGCGCGGCGCGTCGATGATGGCGTAGGTCAGCAAGGCCAGCGCGAGGATCACCAGCACCTGGCCGACCGGGTCCAATCGGCGGCCGTGGGCCGCGCGGGAACGGGGCACGTACAGCGTGGTCAGGACGAACGCGAGCACCCCGATCGGAACGTTGACGAAGAACACCCAGCGCCAGCCGACCGAGTCGACCAGAGCGCCGCCGACGACCGGGCCGAGCGCCATGCTCAGGCCGAACACCGCCCCCCACGCGCCGATCGCCTGGGCGCGCTCACGGGGATCCTCGAACACGTTGCGGATGATCGACATCGCCACCGGATTGAGCATCGAACCCCCCACCGCCTGCACCACCCGGGCCGCGATCAGCAGCCCGAGCGTGGGGGCCAACCCGCACAGCAGCGAGCCGAGCGAGAACAACACCAGCCCGGACCGGAAGATCCGCTTGCGTCCGATCCGGTCGGCCGTCGAGCCGGCCAACATCACGAGGCTGGCCAGCACCAGCGTATAGGCGTCGATCACCCACTGCAGGCCGGAGACCGAGGCGTGCAGCTCGTTGCGGATCGACGGAAGCGCCACGTTCACGATCGTCGTGTCGAGACCCACGATCAGCAGGCTGAAGCAGCAAATCGCCAGCACGAGCACCCGCCGTCCGCGGCTCAGGTCCCGCGCCGAGCCGTTGTTTCGGGGTTCATCCATGCACTTCGATCCTACCCTCGCCTGCGGGCTGTCACAGTTCGCTCTGTGAGCACCGAGGCCGAGGAGCGGACGGGCACCTTCGTCCGCGGACGACCGAGTGCCCGGCGGCTTCACCGCCGCATCGACCGGGGCCAGATCCCTCGCGCGGGCAAGCACGCCGAGCAGGGGCACGAGCTCGGCGTCCTGGGGGGACTGGCCGCGCTCAGCCTCGACGCGCTCTCCAGCGTGGCCTACGGCCCCGAGGCGATGATGGTCGTGCTGGTCAC
This sequence comes from Solirubrobacterales bacterium, assembly GCA_019244395.1. Lineage (GTDB taxonomy): Bacteria > Actinomycetota > Thermoleophilia > Solirubrobacterales > Solirubrobacteraceae > Palsa-465. The sequence continues at coordinate 1,173 of JAFASQ010000457.1, forward strand.
GGCAGGGGTGGGCGCGCTGCAGTACACGGTCCCGCTCACCGTCGTGATCACCGCGATGCTGGGCCTGCTGGTCGTTTCCTACACCCAGGTGATCGACGCCTACCCCGAGGGAGGCGGCGCGTACTCGGTCTCCAAGGCCAACCTGGGGCGCACGCTCAGCCTGCTGGCAGCGGCGTCGGTGGTGGTCGACTACGTGCTCACGGTGGCGGTCAGCCTCGCTGCGGGGGCAGCCAGCCTTGGAAGCGTCTTTCCATCGCTCGCGCATCATCTGCTGCTCGTGTCCCTGATCGGACTGGCGGTCCTGACCGCGGTCAATATGTTCGGGATCGCCGAATCGGCCAAGCTCCTGATGCTGCCGACGGCGATTTTCGTCGTGAGCATCCTGGCCACCATCGTTGTCGGGGCGCTGCGGCCCCATCCGGTGGCGCACATCGGGACGTTCGCGCCGCCGGGCACCAACACGGTCGGCCTGCTGTTGCTGCTCAAGGCGTTCGCTTCCGGATGCTCGGCCGTCACCGGCGTCGAGGCGATCTCCAATGGCGTACCCGCCTTCCGCAAGCCGCGGATCCGAACCGCCCAGCGCACCGAGATCTCGCTCGGCGTGCTGCTCGCCGTGATGCTTCTCGGGCTCGCGCTCGTGATCAGGGCGCACCACGTGGTCCCCCGCAACGGGGTAACGGTGCTCGCGCAGGTCACGGCCGGCGCCTTCGGCACGGGCTGGCTGTTCTACGTCTCGAACATCTCGGTCGCGCTGGTCCTGGGCCTGGCCGCGAACACCAGCTTTGGCGGGCTACCGGTGCTGCTGAGCCTGCTGGCGCGCGACCATCGCATGCCGCACGCGTTCTACCTTCGCGCCGAGAAGCCGATTTACCGCATCGGGATCATCGTGCTCGCGCTCGCCGCGGCGCTCCTGCTGATCGCGGTGAACGCTCAGACCAACAGCCTGATTCCGCTGTTCACGATCGGCGTATTCGTCGGGTTCACGCTCAGCCAGATCGGTCTGGTGCGGCACTGGTCGGCGGAGCGTCCGCCGCGCTGGCAGTTGAGGGCGGCGCTCAACGGGACCGGCGCCGCGATG
>JAFASQ010000478.1 GCA_019244395.1 Solirubrobacterales bacterium
TCAGGAGCCGGTGTGATCGACCGCGTCTGCCGCGCCCTGATCGTGTTGTTCCTGCGCCGGATCACGACCGGCAGCCTGATCGTGCTCGAGGCCGGTCGGCGTCGCGTCTACGGCTCCGAGGCGCCGTTCGCGACGATCAGGGTCCACTCGGCCGCAACGTGGCGGATGGCCCTGCGAGGCAGTCTGGGACTGGCCGACGCCTACGCGGCCGGCTTGTGGGATTCGCCGGATCTGACCGCGCTGGTCAGGCTGGCCGCGCGCAACGTCGCCGGTCTCGATCGTGTGCGGGCCCGCCTCGCCCCCGTCCGCGTCCCCCTCCAGCGCGTGCGCGCTTGGCTGCGACGCAGCACGCGCGTCCGCCGCCGGCTCGACGTCGCTGCCCACTACGACCTCGGCAATCAGCTGTTCTCCCGCATGCTCGATCCGACCATGAGCTATTCCTGCGCGCTGTTCGAGGACCCCGGGATGACCCTCGCGGAGGCGCAGCTGGCCAAGCTCGAGCTGGTGTGCGAGAAACTCGACCTCCGACCGGGTGACCGGGTGCTTGAGATCGGCACCGGTTGGGGCGGCCTCGCCATCCACGCTGCGATCACCCGCGGCTGCCACGTGACCACCACGACGCTTTCGCGCGAGCAGTACGACCATGCGGCGGACGCGGTGCGCCGAGCCGGTCTCGAGCACCGGGTGACCGTGCTGCTCGAGGACTATCGCGACCTGACCGGCCGCTACGACAAGCTCGTCTCGATCGAGATGATCGAGGCCGTCGGGTGGCGCCACTTCGGGACGTTCCTCGCCAAGTGTTCGGAGCTGCTCACGCCGCAGGGCTCGATGCTCCTCCAGGCGATCACGATCGATGACCGCGCGTACGCCGTCGAGAAGGCATCGCGGTCGTTCATGAACACCCGCATCTTCCCGGGCGGATGCCTGCCCTCGCTCGAGGTGCTCACCCGAGCGACCGCCCGCCGGACCGATCTGCAGGTCCTCGACCTCGAGGACCTCACCCCGCACTACGTCGAGACACTCAGGCGCTGGCGCCGCCGGTTCGCCCTTCACGCCGCCGAGCTGGCAGGCCTCGGCTACGACGAGCAGTTTCGGCGGCTCTGGACGCTCTATCTCAGCTACTGCGAGGCAGGCTTCGCCGAGCGGCGGATCTGCGTCGTTCAGCTGCTGCTGGGCACGCCGCGCTGCCGCGCCGTTTCGCCAGCCGCCGTCCTCGCCGCGCCGGCGACGGTGGCGGCCCTGTAGCGAGACGGGAGCCGGCGGCACGCCCGCGGGCCGACAAACGCCCCCTTCCCGGGAGCCGACAAAATGCCCCCGTCTCGCGAGCCGACAAAACGCCCCCCCGCGAGCCGACAAAACACCCTTCTCCCGCGAGCCGATAATGCGCCCCCCGCGCCCGGTCCCCGGTTTAGACTCGAACGCGCCGTGATCGGAGAAGAGCGACTCAACGCCAGCGCGCTGCTGGATGCGCAGTTGGACGGGGGCCGGGGGGAGAGAGCGGCGCTTCTGAGCGCGAGCGGCGAGATCACCTACCGCCAGCTGGCCGCGCTGACCGGCGCTGTCGCGTCCTACCTCAAGACGCTCGGTATCGAGCGTGAGCAGCGGGTCCTGATGATCCTCGATGACTCGCCTGCCTTCCCGGCCGCGTTCCTCGGCGCGATGCGGATCGGAGCCGTCCCGGTCCCCGTGAACCCGATGGACCGCGTCGACAACTATGCGTACTACCTGGACGACAGCTACGCCAAGGTGCTGTTCGTAGAGGCGTCGTTGCTGCCCGCGCTCGAGGCTGTACTGGCCGCCAGGCCGTGGCTCAGCGTGGTCGTGGTTGACGGGGATGCCGGCCCGCACACGAGCTTCGCGACACTCGCCGCCGCGCACGCAGGAGAGTTGCCGCCACCGCTCGACACCCACCGCGAGGACATGGCGTTCTGGCTCTACAGCTCGGGCTCGACCGGGCGGCCCAAGGGCGTCGTGCACACCCACGGCGACATTGGCGTGACCGTCGATCAGTACGCACGCAACGTCCTGCGGATTTCAGAGTCCGACGTGTGCTACTCCACGACCAAGCTGTTCCACGCCTACGGGTTGGGCAACAGCCTGTCGTTTCCGCTGTCGGTCGGCGCTTGCTCCACGCTGGTCAAGGGGCGCTCGACGCCCGATCTGATCTTCGCGACGCTCGGGCACATCCGTCCGACGCTGTTCTTCTCGGTGCCGGCGCTGTACGCGGCGATGGTTCGTACGGCGGGCGCTTCCGAGGTCGACTTCTCCAGTGTGCGCGCCTGCGTATCGGCCGCCGAGGCGCTGCCGGCTGCCGTGCTGGCTCGGTGGCAGGACCTGACCGGCGTCCCAATCCTGGACGGGATCGGCTCGACCGAGATGCTCCACATCTATTGCTCGAATACCTTGGAGGACCTGGCGCCCGGGACGTCGGGGAAGCCGGTTCCCGGCTACGAGCTGCGGCTGGTCGACG
>JAFASQ010000536.1 GCA_019244395.1 Solirubrobacterales bacterium
TTGCACGCGCGACCCCTATCCCGATCTCGACATCCGCGCCGACGACCACCCCGACCCCCTGGTCGAGCTGCGGCGGCTCTATCGGGTCAGCCAGGAGCGTTTCGCCGCGTTTCGCCGTCTGCTGCCCGGCGCCGACAGCCGCTGGGGTGTTCACGACCGCGCGGTGATCGAGGCGATCGTCGCCCGCGACGCGCGTCCTCCGGGCGTCCCCTGACACCGGATCAACCACGGAGAGCGTGATGCGACGCCTCGCCCTGGCCTGCGCCCTGGCACTGCTGCCCGGCCTCAGCGCATCCGCGCAGGAGAAGACCCTGCGCATCGGCCTGCGCGAAGACCCCGACCTACTCGATCCCACTCTGGGATCGAGCTATGTCGGGCGCATCGTCTTCGCCGGCTTGTGCGACAAGCTGTTCGACATCTCCCCCAAGCTTGAGATCGTGCCCCAGCTCGCCACCGGCTACGAGTACACGGACCCGACGCACCTGGTGATCCATCTGCGCCAGGGGGTGAAGTTCCACGACGGGGAGCCGATGGACGCGGAGGCGGTGAGGTTCACGCTGACCCGCGACCTGGAGGCCAAGGGCAGCATGCGGCGCAGCGAGATCAGCTCGATCGCCAGCATCGACGTGCTCGATCCGCTGACCGTGCGGCTCAATCTGAAGGCGCCGGACGCGCCGCTGCTGGCGCCGCTCGCCGACCGCTCCGGCATCGTGCTGCCGCCGAAGGCGGTGCAACAGGCGGGCGACAAGTTCGGCCTGCACCCGGTCTGCTCCGGCCCGTTCAGCTTCGTCGAGCGCGTGCCGCAGGACCGCGTCGTGCTGCAACGCTTTCCTGGCTACTGGAACGCTGGCGCGATCCACTTCGATCGGGTCGTGTACATGCCGAACCCCAACCCGTCGGTGCGGCTGGCCAACCTGCGCGCCGGGGCGCTCGACTTGGTGGAGTACATCGTGCCGACCGACATCCCGGCGGTGCGCGGGGACTCCAGGCTCAAGCTCGCGATCGGCGACAGCCTGTTCTACCAGGGGACCACGTTCAACCTCGGCAACGGCCCGCAGGCCGACACGCTGGCCGGGCGGAGCGCGCTGGTCCGCCACGCCTTCGAGCTGTCGCTCGATCGGAGCGCGATCATCCAGGTCGTCTATGACGGGCTTTACACGCCTGTCGCCCAGGCGAACTCGCCAAGCTCGCCCTACTACATCCCCTCGATCCAGCCGCCGGCGCGCGATGTCGCCAAGGCCAAGGCGCTGCTGGCGCAGGCGGGGGTGAAGCCGCCGGTGCCGGTCTCCTTGATCGTCGCCAACAGCGCCGACACCCAGCAGGTGGGCGAGGTGATGCAGGCGATGGCGGGCGAGGCCGGGTTCGACGTGAAGATCACCGCGATGGAGTTCGCCTCCTCGCTCCAGGCGGCGTATGCGGGACGGTTCCAGACGCTGAACATCGGCTGGTCCGGGCGCGTCGATCCGGACGGCAACATGTACCAGTTCCTGCACACGGGCGGGACGTTCAACTACGGCCACTACAGCAACCCGGAGATGGACAGGCTGCTGGACGAGCAGCGCCGGACCGGCGACACCGGGCAGCGCAAGGCGCTCATCGCCAGGATTTGGGAGCTGGAGCGGCAGGATCTACCGTTGGTCTACCTCTTCAACCCGAAGAATAGCGTCGGAATGAAAAAAGGCTTGGAAGGGTTCGTGCAGGTGCCGGACGGCATCATACGGCTGCAAGGGATGCGGTTCGCGCCGTGATGTGGCGGCCATGGGCTTCGCGCAGCGGGAATCCCGCCATAAGCCATTGATGAGGCACCGACCATGGCCGAGCCACCGGCAACCGCGACGACGGGCAGATTCGAAGTAAGGACAACGGCTGACAGCCATCTCGGTTGGATACGCACCCGCCTGGCCCTCGAGCGCACGATGATGGCGTGGCTGCGCACCGCAACGGCGCTGATTGGCTTCGGCTTTACGATCGTGCAGTTCTTCGAACACTTGCAGCAGATCCCGGGCGCTCGCCATGCGTATGTGCCGCACGCACCGCAGTATTTGGGGCTTGCGCTGATCGGGTGCGGCATCCTGGCGCTGCTAATCTCCGTGTACCAGTACTGGTGGTCGGTTCGCTACCTGTGGAGTGACCTGTTCGCCCCC
>JAFASQ010000017.1 GCA_019244395.1 Solirubrobacterales bacterium
AAATCAACATCGACGCCTCGACCGCGAGCAAGCACAACTACAAGGTGGGCGACGAGATCGGGGTCGTCGCGCGCGGGCCGGTCGAGAAGTTCCGGATCGCGGGAACCGTCCAGATCGGCGGCGTCTCCTCGCTCGGTGGGGCCACGATCGCTGACTACACGTTGGCGAAGGCGCAGCAGATCTTCAACAAAGAGGGAAAGTACGACGCGAACAGCGTGGCCGCCAAGCACGGCTCCACCCCCCAACAGGTCGTGAACGACATCAAGCCCCTGCTGGGGCCGAGCGCACAGGTCAGAACCGGCCAGGCCGAGGCCCAGCAGGCGAGCAAAGACACCAGCGGGTTCCTCAACATCTTCCAGGACTTCCTGCTCGCGTTCGGCGGCATCGCCCTGTTCGTGGGCAGCTTCGTGATCGCCAACACCCTGTCGATCACGATCGCGCAGCGGACTCGGGAGCTGGCCACGCTGCGCACGCTCGGGGCAAGCCGCCGCCAGGTGCTGCGCTCGGTGCTCCTCGAGGCGTTCGTGATCGGGACGGCGGCCTCGATCGTCGGTCTGTTCCTCGGGCTCCTGCTGGCCAAGGGGCTGAACTCGTTGCTGGTGTCCTTCGGAATCAACCTGCCCCAGACGTCGACTGTGTTCAAGACGCGCACGATCATCGTCGCGCTGGCCGTGGGGATCGTGATCACCATGATCGCGGCGGTGCGCCCGGCGCTTCGCGCGACGCGTGTGGCCCCGGTTGCGGCGGCGCGAGAAGGGGCGCTGCTCCCGCCATCTCGCTGGGCCCGGTTCGGACCATATGCGGCATACGGAACGATTCTCGGCGCGATCGCGCTGATGCTGGTCGGGCTGCTGGCCAGCGGTCTCTCCACCGGGCTGCGGTTGCTCGCGGTGGGGGTGGGGGCGGTGGCGTTGTTCATCGGCGTGTCGATGCTCGCGCCCAAGCTCGTGCCGCCGCTGGTCCGGGTGCTCGGTTGGCCAGCGAGCCGGATGGGCGGTTCGGCCGGCCGGTTGGCTCAGGGCAACTCGGCCCGCAATCCGGCCCGGACCGCCTCGACCGCGTCCGCCCTCATGATCGGCCTGGCCCTGGTCACGCTCGTCGCCGTGCTCGCCGCGGGGTTGCGGACCGGGTTCAAGAACAACGTCAACAAGGCATTCGTCGCCGACTATGCGGTCACGGCCAGCAACAACTTCTCGCCCATCGGCCTCGCCTCCGAGCAGGCGGCGCGGCGGGTTCCCGGAGCGACGGCGGTGGTGGGCGTCCGCGCCGGGGACGGACGTGCCTTCGGCTCGCACGTCAACGTCACCGGCGTTCCGCCCAACGCGAGCCAGGCAATCAAGATCGACTGGACCCAGGGCGGCCCACAGATTCCGGCCCAGCTCGGCTCGGACGGCGCCTTCGTGGGCAAGGACTACGCCAAAGCGCAGCATCTGCAAATCGGTTCGGCGCTGTCGGTAGAGACCCCCCGAGGCCGCATGCTGCACCTCAAGCTGGCCGGAATCACCAACCCGCCAAAGGGTGCCTCGCCCTACGGAGACATCTCGATCTCCCAGGCCCTGTTCGACGCCGAATATGAGAATCCCCAGAACCTGTTCACCTTCGTCAACATGCAAGGCGGCGTCACGCCGGCCAACACCCACACGCTTAACGCGGCCCTGGCCGGCTTCCCGGACGCCAAGCTCCAGACGAAGTCGCAGTTCATCGATAACCAGCTGCAGGGCCTGACCCTGCTCCTCAACCTGCTCTACGTTCTGCTGTCACTGTCGATCGTGGTCAGCCTGTTCGGGATCGTCAACACGCTGGTGCTGACCGTGTTCGAGCGCACCCGGGAGCTCGGCATGCTCCGCGCGGTCGGTATGAGCCGCCGCCAGGTCCGCCGCATGATCCGGCACGAGAGCGTCATCACGGCGCTGCTCGGCGCCGCGTTCGGGATCCCGCTGGGCATCCTGCTGGCGGTGATGATCGGTGCCACCATCAACTTCGGGACGTTCACGGTCCCGGTCGGGTCGCTGATCGTGTTCGTGATCGCGGCGATCATCGCCGGCCTCATCGCCGCCATTTGGCCCGCCCGCCGCGCCGGCCGGCTGAACGTGCTGCAAGCGCTTTCGTACGAATAGGGGCCGCGCGCCGGTATCGGCCGGCGCGCGCTCGCGCGACCCGTGCGCGCGGCGTCCCTGGGGCCGTTCCGCCGGGCATCCGTGCCCGGCGGGGGTCCGCGATCCCTGTCCGGACGGGGCACGGGGCCCCACGGACGTCGAGCGAGGGGAATCCGGCAAAGCATGTCTCGATTCCGTTCCGATCTGGCGCCGGATTCCCAAGCGAGACCCGAGTAAGGCGCCACTCGCCGCGCCCCGCAAGGTGAATGGCAATTCAATCGCGTATGGCGAGAGTTCCTCGCCACTCGCTGCGCAGGCGGCGCCGAATGTTGCGTTACTCGGGCTGCGACGGGCGCAGCAGCGCCAGCGAGGTGGTGGCGTGCCCGACCAGCTTGCCATCGACCGTGCGGGCGTGGGCCTCGGCGAAGGCGATTTGCCGGCCGACCTGCAGCGAGCGGCCTTCGATCTCGAGCGTCGCGCCGTTGGCCGGGCGGAGGAAGCTGACCTTGATCTCGATCGACGAGAAGCCGACGCCAGCCGGAAGCTGACTGTGGACGGCGCAGCCGGCGGCCGAGTCGAGCAGGGTGCAGAGCACTCCACCGTGGACCAGGCCCAGCGGGTTGTAGGTCGACTCGTCGGGCGCGCAGCGGAAGACCGCCACCCCATCGCCGACCGAGACCAGCTCCGCTCCGGTGAGCTGCGCGAACGGCGGGGGCGGCACGCGACCGTCGATAATCGCCTGGAGGAACTCGCGGCCCGGCATGGTCGCCGCCGACGCCTTGGCGATCGCCGGGTCATACCACCGGACGGTCTTGGTCCTGGGGCTTCCCCAGCCGTTCCTCGCGCTGCTCATCCGCTCGCCTCCACGTTCTGGAGCCGGACCTGCCCGCGCGCGACGAGCTCGTCGTCCTCGGGGCGGCGGATCTCGACCTGCCAGAGCTGCTGGGTGCGGCCCTGCTGGAGCGGCGTCGCCAGCACGGATAGCCGGCCGTCGCGATGCGGGCGCAGGAAGTCCGTGACGTTCGAGACGCCCACAGCCATCCGCCCGGAATCCTTCACCGCCTCGAACGCGCCGGTGGTGGCGAACGTCTCGATCGCCGTGGTGTAGAGGCCACCGTGAACCAGCCCCCACGGTTGGTGGTGGCGCTCGTCGGCCGCGATCGAGCCGGCGACGCGAGTGGGGGTGCGTTGCTCGAACTCGATCTCGAGCAGGCGCATGAATTCGCTCTCACTCATCGCGCTTCGCCTGCAGCCAGCGCCGGCGCGGTCGAGGGCGCGGGACGGTGGGCCAGCAGCACCAGACCGACGATGCCGCCGGCCAGCGCGACCGCGGCCGTCACCGTCCAGCCGCGCTGGTAGGCCGCGAGCACGGCCGCCGGCGACCGAGGCGAGCCGAGCAGCGCGATCAGCACGGCCACCCCGATCGCGAGTCCCACCTGGCGGAGCATATTGACCACGGCCGAGCCGGTGGCGAATGCGGTGGGCGGCAGGGACGACGCGGCCGTGGCCATCAGGGTGGGCAGGGTCAGGCCGACCCCGATCCCGGTCAGGAGCAGGCCCCCGAGGACGTCGCCGACGTAGTCGGGGCGCAGCCCGGCGGCGAGCGCCATCCAGGCCATGCCCGCGGCGAAGATCGTCGAGCCGGCCGCGATGACCAGACCCGAGCCGAAGCGTGCGATCAGGCGCCCCGCGACCAGGAAGGAGAACAGCGGAACCATGATCGGCCCGGGGACGATCGACACGCCCGTGGTGAAGGCAGACCATCGCCACACGTCCTGTGCCCACAGCACACGCGAGAGAAGCATGGCGCCGAACGCCACCGAGAACAGCACCGCCACGGCCGAGGCGCCGGTGAACGGCCGCACCCCGAACAGCGCGCGGTCGATTAGCGGGTTGTCATGCCGTGCGGTGCGGGCGGCGAACAGGGCGAGCGTCACGGCGGCCAGCCCGAGCACGAGCGTCGTACGGGGGCTGCCCCAACCCCAGGTGCTTCCCTCCACCAAGCCGAGCGTCAATGCTCCGACGCCACCGGTGATGAGCAGCGCGCTGAGCGCGTCCGGCCGGGGCCCCGGGTGGCCGGGAACCGCGGGCAAAAGCCTCCACCCGGCGATCAGCGCAGCCACGCCGATCGGGAGGTTGACCAGGAACACCCACCGCCAGCTCGCGGCCACCAGCACCCCGCCCACTGCCGGGCCCAGCGCGGCGGCCAGCCCGCCCACGGCGGTCCAGGCGCGCACCGCGCCGTGCCGGCGCTCGGACCGGAACGTGGCCAGGATCAGCCCCAGCGAGGTCGGCGTGAGCAGCGCCGCGCCCGCCGCCTGGAGGACGCGGAAGACGATCAACATGGGCAGGCTGGTGGCGGCCGCGCAGGCCGCCGAGGCGACGACGAAGATCGCCACCCCGAGCAGGAAGCCGCGGTCGCGGCGGTAACGGTCGGCCAGGCGTCCGAACAGAACAAGCAGCGCGGCATACACGATCGCGTAGGCGTTGAGGACCCAGGAGAGGTCGCCCAGGCCGCCGGTGCCGAAGCTCCGGGCCATGGACGGCAGCGCCACGTTGACGATGAACAGGTCGAGGCTGGCCAGCACCACGCCAGCGCAGACGATCACGAGGACGAGGTACGGGTTTTCTCGGATCCCTCCGGAACGCTGACTTAGTTCGGACATAGTCAGGCATCCTACCAGACTGGCTAAACGATACAAAAGTCAGCTATCATCCCGGTGGTGACCAACACCCTCCGGCTGACCGGACAGCTTGATCCACGCGCGGCGTGGACGGCCGAGCGCTGCACGATTGCCAAGGCGCTCGAGGTGGTGAGCACCCGGTCGGCCCTTCTGATCATGCGCGAGGCGTTCTACGGCACGAGCCGATTCGACGACTTCTCCGAGCGGGTCGGGCTGAGCGAGCCGGCGACGGCGGCACGCCTCCACGAGCTCGTCGACGAGGGCCTGCTCGAGCGCGAGGACTACCGCGAGCCCGGGCAGCGCACCCGCCAGCAATATCGTCTCACGCCGAAAGGCGCCGACCTGTTCCCGGTTCTGGCCGCGC
>JAFASQ010000135.1 GCA_019244395.1 Solirubrobacterales bacterium
TGCGTCCCCTATTCGTAACCGCGCGGTGGCTGGATCACAACCCAACGAAGGCTCACACGGACGGCGGGTCGGCGACTGGCGACACCGGGGCGTGCGCGGAGCCGTGCCGCGCACCCGGCGCGACTCCGCGTTGCTGTCAAGGCCTCCGGCGGCGTCTAGTAGGCCTGCGGAAGGCTGGTGACCTTCAGCGTGGTCGAACCGAAGTTGCCGCCGCCACAGCGGCCGGTGACCGAGTATTTATTGGGCTTGACGTTCGGGCTCAGCGTCACCTTGATCGAGAACGACCCGTTCGTGCTGCTGGCCAGCGACGCCGACACCGCCGGAACGCCGGCGAAGCTGTGCTTGGTGGCGCCCTTGAAGGCCTTCGAGAGGATCGTGGCCGTGTCGCCCTTGTGCCCGATCTGGCAGCCATGATCGACCGAGCCGGACACGGTGATCGTCTGGCCCGGGTTCGCCTTGCCCGGCGACACCTTGACGAAGTGGGACGAGGCCAGCGCGGCCGGCGCGAACGCGGCGAGCCCCACGAGAGCGGCGATCAGTTTCCTCACAACGGCTCCTCTCTTCGATTGCTCCGGCGGCCGCCCGATGGTAGCCACACCACCGCCCAACACATCGGGTGCCCAATCGTTGCGCCCCCGTACGGTTAGATGATCCTCAGAGCTCACCAGAGCCCGAGCACCGCAGCGACCGCGAAGCGACGACGGCGAGGAGACTGTCACCGAGCAGCAGCTTCGATCCCGATGATTTCCCAGCGGCGGGGCGGTCGAATCGAGCGAGCACAGTTCAACTAGAAGGAGACGAACGTGGGCAAGATCGCGGTACACGAATTCAGTTCGCTCGACGGCGTCGTCGAGAACCCAAGCTGGACGGCCGAGTATCCGTTCGACCCCAAGATGGGCGAGGCGATCGGCGCGATCACGATGTCCAGCCAGGGGATCCTGTTGGGCCGTCGCACGTATGAGATGTTCGAGCCCGCTTGGTCGGCGCGGACCGCCGCGGAGGATCCCGGCGCCCCGTTCTTTAACGAGACACGCAAATTCGTGGTGAGTGGCACGCTGGAGAGCGCCGACTGGAACAACTCGGAGATCCTCGGACCGTATGACGCGCAGACGATTCGTGCGCTGAAAGAGCGGCTCGACGGGGACCTGTACGTGAGCGGGAGCGTCAGCCTGGTCCGTGCCATGCTCGCGGATGGCCTGGTGGACGAGCTCCACCTGTTCGTCTACCCGGTGGTGCTCGGCTCCGGGCTGCGCCTATTCGGGGAAGGCCGTGCGCCGGTGAAGCTCGCGCTTGGCGCGACCGAGCAGTACAGCAGCGGCGTACTGCATCTCACCTACGGGCCGGCGTAGGCGGGTCCGGTCGGGCGCGCCGCACCGCCTCACCCGCTGGCCGAGAATGTGGGCATGACCGAATTTCCCGAATCCCATCGCGACCTCCTGGACGGCCCGGTCGCGTCGCTGGCCACCATCCGCCGGGACGGCTTTCCGCATGTCACCGAGGTCTGGTTTTTGTACGACGACGACCGGGGCGAGCTCAAGCTCTCGCTCAACACCTCGCGGCTGAAAACTCGCAATCTCCAGCGGGATCCAAAGTGCAGCCTGCTGCTCCTGGATCTGAGTAATCCCTACCGGTACCTGGAGGTGCGGGGCACCGCGAGGATCGAGCCTGACGAAGAGCTGTCGTTCGCGCGCAGGCTCGGCGCGAAGTACGACACGGAGTTCTGGGTACACGACCAACCCGGAGAGAGCCGGGTCATGGTCCGCATCGAGCCGGTCAACCTCCACGTGTGGCCACCGCCGACTGAATAGAAGTCGCCGTTTACGGGCACAGTAGCCGCATGCGCCGACGCCGGTCACCGCGCAGTGGCTGTTTCGTGCTGTCCGCCTGCCTCCTGCTGCTCATCCTCGCCGCGCCGGCGGGCGCGCTGGCCAAACGCGCGGTGGCGCGGGGCACCGGCGGAGCGGTGGCGTCCGACACCGTGCAGGCCACCCAAGCGGGGCTGAAGGTGCTCGCGCAGGGCGGCACTGCGGCCGACGCCGCAGTCGCGGTGGCGTCCACGCTCGGCGTCACGGACCCGTTCGTGGCCGGCATCGGCGGCGGTGGCTATTTCGTCTACTACGACGCGCACACCCACCGCGTCTACACGATCGACGGCCGCGAGACTGCCCCGGCCGCCGATAACTCGAGCATGTTCATCGACCCGGCTACCGGCAAGCCGCTGCCCTTTGCCACCGCGGTAACCAGCGGGCTTTCGGTCGGCGTGCCGGGCATGCTGATGACCTGGCAGCGAGCGGTGAATCGCTGGGGTACCTTCACGCTGGCTGATGACCTGAGGCCGGCCGAGCTGGTGGCCAGGCGCGGCTTCCCCGTGACGTCCACCCTGCGCGAGCAGGTGCGCGAGAACGCCTTCCGATTTGATCAGTTCAGCTCCACCAGCGCGCTGTTCTTGCCGCACGGACAACTTCCGGTGGTCGGTTCGAAGATGCGAAACCCGGATCTGGCGCGGACATACGCGACGATCGCGCGCCGTGGTGCCGGAGCGTTCTACGGCGGCGCGATTGGCCGCGACGTGGTGCGCACGGTGCACAACCTGCCGCTCGTGCCGGGCGCCACTCTGGTCCCGCGCCCCGGTGCTATGACGCTCGCCGATCTGGCCGGCTACCGGGCTCTGTTCCGCGCGCCCACCCACGTGCGCTATCGCGGCTACGACGTCTATGCGATGGCGCCGTCCTCCAGCGGCGGCACCACCGTCGGCGAGGCCCTCAACATCCTCTCGAACTTCGACCTGGCCGCCGAGAGCCGCGTGCAGGTACTGCATCACTACCTGGAGGCCACGCGGCTGGCCTACGCCGATCGCAACCGCTACGTCGGCGACCCGGGCTACGTGCAGGTGCCGCTGACCCAGCTGCTCTCCCCCGACTTCGGGCGTCAGCGCGCGTGCCTGATCAACCCGGCGCACGCCCTGACTAGTCCGTTGGCCCCGGGCGACCCATTCGCCGGCTCGGGAGGGTGCACGCCGCAGCAGCCTGCGGGCGCCGCGGATGCCTATCCCGAGACGAGCACCAACCACCTGGTGGTCGCCGACCGCTACGGTGACGTCGCCTCGTACACCAACACGATCGAGGAGCTCGGCGGCAGCGGCATCGTCGTGCCGGGCCGAGGATTCCTGCTCAACAACGAGCTGACCGACTTCGACTTCGCTCCGCCCTCGTCCGGGCTGCCCGATCCGAATCTCCCCGCCGGCGGCAAGCGCCCGCGCTCGAGCATGTCGCCGACGATCGTCCTCAAGCACCGCCGGCCCGTGCTCGCGCTCGGCGCCGCCGGCGGCGCGACCATCATCACCACGGTCCTGCAGACCCTGATCAACCGGATCGACCTGCACATGAGCCTGCCGGCCGCGGTTGCAGCGCCGCGCGCGTCCCAGCGGAACTCGACGAGCACTCAGGCCGAGCCTGCCTTCATCGCCGAGCCGACCACGCCGGCCCTCGAGCAGCTCGGCCAGACCTTCGCGGTCACTGACACCTCTCCGCTCGATCCCTCGATCATGATCGCTCCCACTATCGGAACGGAGAGCGCGCTCGAACTGTTCGGCCATGGGCGGATGCTCGCCGCGGCCGAGCCGGTGCGCCGCGGCGGCGGGGCCGCCGGCGTGGTCCATCCGGCTCCCTGACGGCGGCCCGTCCGGCGACCCGCCGCTAGTGCATCGCGCCCATCGAGTGCATGGTGCCCATCGCGTGCGAACCACCGGGAACGACGAGCCCGGGCACGGCATGCGGCACGGCGACGACCGCGACGGCGAGTACGAGCAGCAATGCGGCGGTCCCGCCCGTCACCGCGCGGCGCCATGGAAGCGTCTTCTCGAGCACGACCAGCGCCGCGACCAGCGCCATCCAGATGAGGCTCATCACGCCGAGCGCGAACAGCGCCGCCATCAGCGCCCAGCAGCAACCGAGGCACCAGCCGGCGTGCCTGGCCCCCATCTCGAGCGCACCGCGCGAGCCTTCCCGCCAGTTCCCGAGGAGGAATCCCAGAGGGCTGCGGCACTTGGCCAAGCACACGTCCTTGAGCGGCGTGAGCTCGTAGACCGCGGCGAACGCCAGCACGCCGCCGGCCAGCCAGCGACCGCCCGCACCCCAGGCCAGATCATTCCCGAGGACGCCGCGGCCCAGCTTGAACGCGCCGTAGGCGAGCAGCCCGGCGGCGCCCCACACGAGCAGGTAGCTGCCGGCGAACAACAGCGGGCGAGCCGGTCCGCGCCGGCGCGTCATCTGCGCATACAGAGCGACCGTCGGAGCGAGGGCCGGGAACATCATCGCGGCCATCATCACCACCCATACGCCCAGGAACCAGCCGAGAGCCCCGAGATCCGTGCCGGGGCCGGCATCCATTCCAGCCATTCGGTCGGCCGTCGACCACCAGGCAAGCCCGGCGAGCCCGAGCAGCAGCGCGACGAGAGCCAGCCTTCCCCGCAATGCCGCGAACGCCGCCGCGAGCTCATTGCGCTCCGCGCGCGGATTGGCCCGCGCGCCGGGGGCCGCGATGCTCATGCCGCCCAGGAGAACGCCGATCGCGAGAACGCCGCGTTACCGTCGTAGGTGATCCCGAAGGCGTCGATCTTCGAGCGGGTGGCATGCGCGACGGTGAGGTCGGGTCCCGCCGGATGGAACACGCCCGCCAGCTTGACCGGCTCGCCCGACTCGGCGCCGAAGGGCACGATGTCCTCGATCTCGAGGTCGACCGCGTCGCCGATCCGCACCGAATGCTTCAGGCCGTCCCCCCGGACCTCGATCGGGGCACGCTCGACCCCGAGGTTCTCCCCGACCAGCGGACTCAGGGCCGCCATCGGGCCGCCCAGCGCACCCGAGAACACGGCGCCCAGCTTCCCGGCCTGCTCCTCAGAGGCGGCCGCGTCGATAAATACGCCGAGCCGCCAGTTCCCCTCGCTCATGACCTTGGGCGTGTCCGCGACCAGTGCGACGCTCAGCCCGCTGACGTCCGTGCCGTCCACCTCACCCTTGTTCACCGTAAAGACCAGCGTGACCCGGCAGCGGTCATGCGTCGCGCCGAGCGCGAAGGACGCTGTGCACGGGCAGACGACGTCGCACGAACAGCTCTCGAAGTACGACAGTTCGAGCTTCCAGGACATATGAGATCCACCTCTCGGCGCGTCGATACGGGCAGTCCCGCGATTCTCTACGAATCTCCGCTCCGGGGTCAACCTGGGCGCGCACCGTCGGTCGTGGCTCTCAGCAGCTCGAGCACCGCTTCCAGTGCGGCGTGGTTGCTGGTCACCACGGGCACGTCCAGATCCTGCTCGATCTGCTCGCGCGCCTCGAAGGCCCGGAAGTTCGTGCACGACACGAACACAAGCTCGACGTCGGCGCTCCGGAAGGTCTCGCGGGCGAACTCGGCGATCCGCTCCGGCTCGACGGCGCCTATCTCGACGTTGGCGGTGATTCCCATGCCACGGATCCTCACGACCTCGAATCCCTCCGCCTCCAGGCTCCCCCGGATCGCGTCGTTGAGCGCCTGCACGTAGGGGGTGACCACACCGATACGCCGCGCCTCACGCCCGGCGATCGCGCGTCGCACGGCGGCCGCGACGCTGATCGCGCGGGCTCGGGTGCGCTCGCCGATCCGCCTGACCAGCTCCTCCTCATAGGCGTTGCCACGTAACGTTCCCGCGCTCGTGCAGGCGAACACGACCACGTCGGGCCGTGTGGTGGCGAGGTCCCTGAGGGCTGGCGGCAGGTGCTCGTCGAGCATCACCGCCTCGTCCTCGGCTGTGACCTCGTCGAGGTACATGCGCGCGGTGTGCAGCGTTGCAGCGGCGGGGAGACGGCGGTAGAAGTCGGCTTCCGCCACCGTGTTCGACGAGGGGACGAGCAGCCCAACGCGCGCGCTCATCGCCAGCCGCTCTACCTCATCGCGCCGGCGCCGGCTCGCGCGCAGGACGCTTGCGCCGCGCGCGCTCCCGCCGCGGCGCCACCTCAGCACCGAGCCCGGTGGTGCTGCGAACGCGGACCTCGTCGAAACTGTCGAGGCCGATGCGCTCGTGGCGGCCGAGCCAGGTTCCCAAGACGCAGCCGAGGAAGCCGATCGGGATCGACACGATCGCGGGATTCCCGAGCGGGAATGGGGCTGCCGTCTTCGGCGACCACACCATCGGCCCAAGAATGATCAGCACGATTGAGGAGACGAGCCCGAAGGCGATGCCCAGCACCACGCCAAGCGAGTTGAACCGCCGCCACGTAAGCGCGAGCAGGAGCACGGGGAAGTTAGCCGAGGCCGCCACCGCGAACGTCATGCCCACCAGCAATTGGACGTTGAACGTCTTACCCGCAATCAGGGCCAGGATCGCTCCGACCGCGCCGATGACCGCCACCGCGATGCGGCCCGCTACGATCTCCTGGCGGTCCGTGGACTTGCCCTTGCGCAGCACCGTCCCGTAGACATCATGCGCGGCGGCGCCCGACGCGGCCATCAGGACCCCGGCCACAACGGCGAGGAGCGTGGTGAAGGCGACCGCGCTGATCACCGCGAAGAAAATGTCCCCGCCGGCGTGTCCGGGTCCGCCACCCAGGTGTTGGGCCAGGTAGGGCGCGATCAGATTTCCGCTCTTGCCGCCGAGCTTTTCCCCGGCGGGCCCGAGGATGGCCCGCCCCCCGAGGCCGATGATGGCCACGAAGACATAGAAGACCCCGATCAGGCCCACGGCCCAGCCGATCGATCGGCGCGCCGCGCGCGCATCGGGCACCGTCATGAAGCGCATCAGGATATGCGGGAGCCCCAGCGTGCCCAGCATGAAGGCCAGGCCGGTGGAGATCTCGTCCACGCGGTTCGGGAAGACCAGGCCGGGCCCGCCATATGCGCCGCCGTGGCCGGAGCGCGCGGTCGCGACATTGAGCAACCTGATCGGGTCGAAGCCGAATTTGGCCAGCACCCAGATGGCCATCGTCGCCACGCCGACCATCAACAATGTCGCCTTGATGATCTGGACCCAAGTGGTTGAGACCATGCCGCCCAGGATCACGTAGGTGAGGATCGCCGCGGTGGTGATGAGGACACCAGCCCAGTAGGGAACCCCGAGCAGCGCTTCGATGAGCGATCCAGCCGCCACTGACTGGGCCACCACGTAGAGCGCCGCGATGCACATGGTCGAGATGCCCGACGCGATCAACACGCGACCGATGGGAAGACGCAGGGCGAGCACGTCGGCCATCGTGTAGCGACCTGCGTTGCGCATTCGTTCGGCCAGCAGCACCAGCACGGGCACGAACGAGAGAAGCGCGGCGATGCCGGTCATGTAGCCGTCGAAGCCCGAGAGGAACATCAGGCCCACGACGCCGAGGAACGCGGCCGCCGACAGGAACTCGCCGGCGATGGCGATCCCGTTCTGCGGGCCCGAAATGCCACGGCCCGCCGACCAGAAATCGGTGGCGGACTGGATCCGCCGCGCCGCCCAGAAGGTGATGAGGAGCGCAACCGCCAGGACCGCGACGAATACGGCGATGGTGAGGCCGCGGGCGGGAGCGGCCGTGGCCAGGGTGATCGTCGAGTAGCTCATCGTGCCTCCTCCTCGTAGCCGCGGCGCCTGAGCATTTCCTTGGACTCCACCTCCAGACGCTCGGCGAAGCGCAGATATGCCCACACCAGCACCCATGCCAGAACAGTGAGCCCGAGTACCCACACGTATGCGACAGTCAGGCCACCGTCGATCGACTTGCGCATGAACGGGCGCGCGTAGCCACTCAAGATCAGAAACACGCCGGCCGCTACCGTAAAGATCCCGAGGGTCAACAGCATGGCCCGTCGCCGCATCGCCTCCAATCGCCTGAACTCCGCCGACTCGGCGATCTCACGCCAGGGTGGGGCTGGACGTTTCACGTCGCCCTGGGAAGCGTTGTCTGTCAGCGCCATCGGCGCCTCCTCTCCTGCGAGAACCTCTTGCTGGTGCTACCCCCGGCCGCGGTCCCGCAACCCGCGAACTCGGGCGGCTATGCGAGGCCCAGTTCCGCCTTCTTGCTCTCGACGTCGAAGCCGTGCAGACGGGCCAGGTTCTCGCCCAGGATCTTGCGCTTCGCCTGCTCGGTCAGCTGTGGATAGCCGCGCTCCTCGACGATGTCGCGAGGCAGCTCGAAGTTCCAGAACTCCTCGAGTGCCCACTGCGGATGCCAGATCGGCGTCTCGCCACCGTAGATGATCTTGTCTTCGCCGCACCACCACATCATCTTGCCCAGCGTCTCCGCGAACACCCGGGGCTGGCGAGCGATGAAGTTGACAGTCGCGGCGATGGAGGCGTAGAGGTTGGGGTAGCGGACGATCTGCCAGAGCACTTCGTCGAGCCAGGGCAGGCCGACGTGGAAGATGATGAAGTTGAGGTCCGGGAAGTTGGCCGCCGCGCCGTCCATGTCGAACGTGCGGGTGTGCTCGATCGGCTGCGGCCCCAGCGGCACGCCCTTGTGCACGCCGATGACGTTGATCCCGAGCTCCTGGGCGAGCTCGAACACCGGGTAGGCCACGCGTGGGTCGTCCATCCGCCACGGGAACGGCTGCCCGTAGTCGTAGCGGACGTTGTACAACTTCAGTCCGCGCGCGCCGTGGTCCTCCACCTGGCGCCTCAGCAGGTCCAGCGCCTTCTTGCCCTCGAGCGGATTGATCGAGGCCCAGAACACGGCCCGGTCGGGATGCTTGGCGGCCATCTCGGCGCACTTCTCCCAGGCCGAGAGTCCGTCGTGGAAGAGGTCGGTGAGGGGCAGCGGCTGGGCCACGATCATGTCGGTGTCGGAGCCCTCGATGATCATCTCGTAGATCTCGTCCACGCTCCACTCGCGCATGAACTCGTCGCGGGAGAGGATCTGCTCGCCCTCGCGCGTGAGCAGCTGATGGAACGCGTACAGGTGCTCGTCGAACAGCTGGCCGGGCGAGCCCAGCGCATTGGCCGGATCGAAGTTGAATATGTGGCAGACGCAGTCGAAGACGAACGCCGACACCTTGCGCTCCCGCGTTTGAAGAGGGCGTGTCTCGGTGGTGGCCATGTCAGGCTCCTTTCTCCTGGGCGATCCGCTGCTCGCGGTATGGGATTAGCTGCTCGAGCGGAAGGGTCAGCTTCTCGCGGGCCGAGGACGACAGACGGTCCTGGGTCCAGACCGGATCCCACACCACGCGTACATCCACGCTGTCCACGCCGTCCATGCCGTGCAGCCGGTCGGGGATCGCGCTGGACATACTCGCGACGAACGGGCACCAGCCGGTGGTGAGGACCAGGTCGACCTCAACGTGAGCACCGACTACCCGCACGTCCTCGACGACGCCCATGTCGACGATGCTGATGCCGCGATCGGCACAGCACGGGTCGTACACGTCGCGCAATGCCTCGCGGACCTCCGCGGCCGAGATCGTCGCTCCTCGACGGCTCATCTTGTCGATGCACCTCCAGGTCTCGTCGGTTTGTCGCATTCGATCGCCAGCCGAAAGCCGGTCGTGGCGGTGGCGCGCTGCGGATCGGCCGGCAACACGCGGCAGGCGCGGACCCCCCACGCGGTGTCTAAATACGATCCTCCCCGCACCGACCGCCAGCCGTCCTCGTCGGGGGGATCGCCTACCCATTCCCACACGTTCCCGGCCATCTGCTCGGCCCCGCTCGCGGCGGCGCCGTCCGGGTGGGCGCGCACCGGGACCGTCCACCCCCAGCCCGATTCACTGCTGTTACACCGCTCTGGGTCGAACACGTCGCCCCACGGCCAGGTCCTCGCCTCCGCGCCCCGGGCCGCCGCCTCCCACTCGTCGCCCCGTGGCAGCCTGACGGTGCGCTCCAGTTCCGCTCCGGCCCACGCACAAAAGGCGAGCACGTCGTCGAAGCTGACCTCGGTAGCGGGATGGTCGGCTAGCTGCTCGGACTCCAGCCGCCGGCGCAAGGACGGGCTGACCGTTCGCCCGGTAGCGCGGACGAACGCCCGCACATGCGCCGTGGTAACCGGCCAACGACCGATCAGGACGGGGTCGAGCGTGACGATCCGCTCAGAGGCGTCGCCGAGGCGGTAGACGCCCGCCACCGGCACGCACGCGCCAAGCGCCGGGACCCCCCGGGTGCGATCGGGCGACGAGGACACGGTCGGTGCGAGCACGGCGGCACGAGAAACCTATACCGCGGCCGAACCCCGCACAACCGCCGCCTGTCCCTCCTGCGCACGCACGGTCAGCCGTGCGTGCGCGCTCGATCAAGCGCGGCCCAGTCTGGATCGAGGATGATGTCGGCTCACCACGAGTCGGAGGCGAGAGACATGCAGACGCAAGCAGCAGTCCTGTGGGACTACGGACGTGACTGGGAGGTCGAGGAACTGACCCTCGATGACCCGCAGGAGGGAGAGGTGCTCGTTCGCCTCGCCGCCTCCGGCCTGTGCCACTCGGACGAGCACCTGAGGATCGGCGACCTCCCGATGGAGGCCCTACCGGCGATCGGCGGCCACGAGGGCGCCGGAGTCGTCGAAGCCGTGGGTCCCGGCGTGCGGAGCGTGGCGGAGGGCGATCACGTCGTGCTCGCCTTCATCCCGGCCTGCGGCAAGTGTCACTGGTGCGCGATCGGACGAGAGAACCTGTGCGAGTGGGGCGCCGGCATCCAGGTCGGCCTCCAACGCAACGGCACGGCCCGCCACCACGTGCGCGGCCAGGACGCACGGCTCATGTGCATCCTCGGCACGTTCTCCCCCTACACCGTTGTGCACGAGGACTCGGTCGTGAAGATCGACCCAGAGATTCCGCTCGACAAGGCGGCGCTGGTTGGCTGCGGCGTCACCACCGGGGTCGGCACGGCGGTCTACGGAGCGGAGGTCGGGGCCGGCGACACGGTCGTGGTGATGGGAGTCGGCGGCGTCGGCGCCAACGCGGTGCAGGGTGCCCGGATCGCCGGCGCGGCGCGGATCATCGCCATCGACCCGGCGCCGTTCAACCGCGAGCAGGCGGGCAAGTTCGGCGCCACGCACATGTACGCCTCGGCCGAGGAAGCGCTCGAGCCGATCAAGGACATGACACGCGGCGAAATGGCCAGCGCGGCGCTGGTCACGGTCGACGTCACCACGGCCAAGGTCATTGGCGACGCCGTCTCGCTCGTCGGGAAGGGTGGGAAGGTGGCCCTCACCGCGCTCGCGCCGATTACCGCGACCGAGGTGCAGTTCCCGATCTTCGAACTCATCGCGTTCGAGAAGCGGATCATCGGCTGCCTGTTCGGGCACTCCAATCCTCGATCCGACATCCCCAAGATGCTGTCGCTGTATCGCGACGGCAAGCTGATGCTCGACGAGCTGGTGACGCAGACCTACACCCTCGATCAGATCAACGAGGGATACGAGGCGATGCGGACCCATAAGAACATCCGCGGCGTGATGCTCTACGACTAGTCGTCAATGGAGCGACGGCGCTTCGGGCGAACCGAACTGAGAGTCCCAGTCGTCGGGCTGGGCACGTGGCAGACGTTCGACGTTGGCCCGGAGCGCGAAGGCCGCGCGCGCGACGTCGTCGAAGCGGTGTGGCTGGACGGCACAAGATTCTTCGACTCTTCACCCATGTACGGGCGGGCCGAGGGGGTGCTGGGCCGGGCGCTGGGCCAGAGGCGGGAAGCGGCGTGGGTGGCCACGAAGATCTGGACGAGCTCGCTCGGCGAGGCGAGGAGCCAGTTCGCCCACCAGCTCGAGTTCTTCGGCGGGCGGATCGACCTCGAGCAGGTGCATAACCTGGTGCGCTGGCGCGAGCATCTGGACTGGATGGAGGAGGAGCGCGACGCCGGCCGGATCGGCTTTCTCGGCGCCACCCACTATGGGTCGAGCGCGTTCGGCGAGCTCGAGGAGGTGATGCGCACTGGCCGGATCGATGCGATCCAGGTGCCCTACAACCCCCTCGAGCGCGACGCGGAGCGACGCATCCTGCCGCTCGCGGCCGAGCTCGACCTGGGTGTCATCGCGATGCGCCCGCTCGGCGGCGGATCCCTCATCCGTCGATTCGACGCGGCCGAGCTGTTGAAGTGGACGCTGGCCGATATGCGCGTCCACGTGGCGATCCCCGCCACCTCGAGCGTCGCCCATGCGCGGGCGAACGCGAAAGCCGGCGAGCCTCCCTGGCCGGCCGACGAGAAACGACGGCGCGTGGTGGATCTCGCGCGCCGTTGAGTGCACGAGTGCTTGACGGCCGGCGCACGGTGAGTTGACCCGATCGGCGCGCGAAGCCTATGGTTCGCCCTCCACCGGGAGCCATCCGATTCCATGAACCGCTTCGAGCAGGCCATCTATGACTGCATGATCCCCACGGCGGAGCTGCTCGCGGAGACGCGCAAGCCACTGCACCGGGCGATGCTGCTCAATTTCTGGCGTCACGTCCACCTCGAGGGCGCCGGCGAGTATGAGCAGATCGTGGCGCCGGACATGATGGTCGACCAGCCGGTCTACCGGGTCACCTGGGGCGCCAATCCGGCGGTAATCACCGGCAAGGAGGGCGTGCTCGCGTTCTACAACAGCGTGGGCGACTCGGTGCTGTGGCACTCCGACGACCGCCTCGCGGTCGGCGACTGGGGCGTCTGTGATGAGATCACCTTTCACCAGATGGCCCGCGGCGCCGACCTGCGCGCGGTCGGGTACGAGGTGGACAGCGACGACACGCTCTACCACGCCGCTAGCCGGCAGGCGTTCATCTGGCCCTACGACAGCCAGGCCCGCCTCGTCGGCGAGCACCTCTACGAGGACAAGACGAGCCTGCAGATCGAGGAGGTCAGCGCAGAGGAGGCGATCACGCCGGCACGAGTGCGCGAAATCCATCGCGAGCAGCTGGCCAAGCTCGAGGCCGAACGGGGCGATCGCTTCTGGGTCCTCGAGCAAGCCGCCTGACGCGACAGCCGGTCAGGCGAACACCGAGCCGCCGTCGGCGCAGAGCGTTTGACCGGTAATCGCCGCGGCGGCGTCCGAGGCGAGGAAGGCCACCAGGCCGGCGACGTCATCCGGCACCAGCGAGCGCGGGAGGGCCTGGCGCGCGCGAGCCTCGTCGAACGCCTCCCGCGGCAGGTCAGCCTCGGTGAATGGAGTGCGAGTCAGTCCCGGGGCCACGCAGTTGACCGTGATGCCGCTCTCCCCCAGGGGCTTGGCCAGCGACCGGGCAATGCCGACCAAGGTCGCCTTGCTCGCCACGTAGGGCAGGAAGTCCGCCGCCGGCGGTCGCCAGACCGTGTTCGAGGTGATGAAGATGATCCGGCCGAAGCCGCGCTCGCTCATCGCCGGCGCCAGGGCCTGACAGAGCCACAGAGCGGACTCCACGTTGACCGACTGCACGTGTCGCCAGGTGGGGAGATCGAGCTGCTCCAACGCGGCACGGTCGAAGGCGGCGGCGGCATGCACGAGAACGTCGCGTGGCCCCAGCCGACCGGCGACCTCGTGCACCGCCTCCGAATCGGCGAGGTCCACCGCGAACTCGCCCTCCCGGTCGAGGATGGCCACGTCGTGCCCGGTCCCGGACAACTCGCGGACAATCGCCCCGCCTATTCCTCCGGCACCCCCGGTGACCACCGCCGTCCGTCGCATCGTCTACGACGCGATGGTAACGCCCGGGGGTCGGCGCCGGGATGGGGCGACCCACCCGCGCGCAACTCCGTGCCTATGGCCGGGTTAACGCGGGCGCGGACTCACCACGCCGGGCAGAAAAAACCAGGGAGGACAGCATGCGACGCCGAGCGCGAGTGGCAGTGTTGCTGTGGCCGGTCCTACTCATCACCGGCGGTGGCTGGCTGTGGTCGGTGAGCTCGGTGGCCAGGCCAGCCTCCCCGTCGACCAGCCGCTTGGGGACCGCCTTCACCGGCCGCGTGCCGACGGCCTCTACCGCTCGCGCGCGTACCGCCTGCCGCACCGGCCGCCGCCGATGCTGTCAACCGCCACCTCGAGCGTCCCGTCGGGTGGCGCCCTCTCGCTGCCTGACCATCGCCGCCGCTCCGAACCCCTCGACCGGCCCGCAGGCGGTCGTTATCACCGGCCAGCTGCTCGGGCCGCGCCACAGCCACGCGATCGTCCTGCTTTGGCGAAGGCTGCCGGGTAACAAGCGGTTTCATCCCAACGCGGTCACGCGAACCGATGGCTTTGGGCACTACTCGATTACCGCGAACGTCGACGGCAACCGCTGGTGGTACGTAACCGCTAGAGGGTTTCGCAGCCGCACCGTGCTTCAGCGTGTCCAGGCGCTGGTCAGCCTGGCCGCGTCCGTGTCGAGGGCAGCGCCGGGCGATCAGGTCACTTTCACCGGCAGCGTTTCACCGTCACACCCAGCCGCCCAGATCGTCCTGCAGCAACTCGGAACCGGAGGGTGGCAATCGGTGGCCAGCGGCAACGTCGGCGCGGACTCCACGTTCTCCATCACCTATGCCTTCCCCGCCAACGGGACCTACCAGATGCGGGCGTACCTGCCCTGGGGCGCGCAGAACATCAACTCTTACTCCGCGCCGGTCACGGTGACGGTGAATGCGATCTTCAAGATCAAGCACGTCGTGATCATCATGCAGGAGAACCGCTCGTTCGATCAGTACTTCGGTACTTACCCCGGAGCCGACGGGATTCCCGGGCTCGCCGGGAACCCCGGTGCGCTGCCGTGCGTGCCGGACCCAGTGAACGGCAGCTGCGTGAGACCGTTCCACGACGCGGCCGACAAGAACTTCGGCGGTCCCCATGGCGCCGCCAACGCCTCGGCCGACATGGACTGCGCCAACTCTGCCATCCGCGCCGGCTGCAAGATGGACGGCTTCGTCGGCCAGGCCGAGAAAGGACAGAACTGCACCAGCACCGACCCGAACTGCAGCCCGTGCACGACAGGCTCGAAGGCGCAGTGTATCGACGCGATGGGCTACCACGACGGCGGCGAGATCCCGAACTACTGGTCGTACGCCAAAAACTATGTGCTCCAAGACCACATGTATGAGCCCAACGCGTCGTGGAGCCTGCCCCAGCATCTGTTCCAGGTTTCCGAATGGTCGGCCTTCTGCACCAACCCGTTGGATCCGGCCTCCTGCACGAACGCGCTTCAGAACCCCAATGCGTCGGATGGGCTGCCCCACTATGCCTGGACTGACATCACCTACCTGCTCCATCGCGCCGCGGTGAGCTGGGGATATTACGTGTTCCAGGGGACCGAGCCGGACTGCGAAAGCGACAGCGCAATGACCTGCGCGCCCGTGCAGCAAGGCCCGAAGACGCCCGGGATCTGGAACCCGCTGCCGTCGTTCACCGATGTTGCGCAGGACGGGGAGCTCGCCAACATCCAGACGCTCTCGAACTTCTTCGCCGCCGCCAAGAGCGGCACCCTGCCGGCGGTTTCCTGGATCGATCCCAACGGCAAGGTCTCGGAGCATCCCACCGCGCTGGTCAGCGCCGGCCAGACCTACGTAACCGGCCTGATAAACGCGATCATGCAGAGTCCGGACTGGGACAGCACGGCGATTTTCCTCTCGTGGGACGATTGGGGCGGCTTTTACGACCACGTGGTCCCGCCGACGGCGGACGTCAACGGCTACGGCCTGCGCGTGCCCGGAATCGTGATCAGCCCGTACGCCAAGGCGGGGATGATCGACTCGCAGACCCTCAGCCACGATGCCTACAACAAGTTCATAGAAGACGACTTCCTCGGCGGGCAGCGCCTTGACCCCGCCACCGACGGCCGTCCCGACCCCCGCCCCGACGTGCGCGAGGCGAGCCCGTTGCTCGGCGACCTGACCGCCGACTTCGACTTCACTCAGCCGCCGCGTCCCCCCATGATCCTGCCCGCGTGTCCGGCCACTGACCTCACTCCGCGCCCGACCTGCTGAGTCGCCACCCGGCGGGTGCCGAGGGGAGAGCGTGGGCGCTGAAGCTGGGCACGAGCCACGCGTGCACGCCGGTGCCCGCACCGGCGGATAATGCGCGCATGGACTACGACACGATGCTGCGATCTCTCTACGAGGCGTTCAACAGACGAGATATAGATGCGGCGCTGGCCGGGATGAGCGCGGAGGTCGACTGGCCCAACGGCTGGGAGGGAGGTCGCGAGCATGGCCAGCAGGCGGTGCGCGCTTACTGGACGCGGCAATGGGCGCAGCTCGATCCGGCGGTCGAGCCCGTGTCAATCACCGACCGGACGGACGGACGCGTGGCCGTCGAAGTCCACCAGGTCGTGCGCGATCTCCAGGGCGAGGTCCTCAGCGACGGTCGCGTCGTGCATGTCTACGAGTTGCGGAACGGTCTCGTCGTTCGGATGGACATCGAGGACTGAGTAACCGTCGCGCGGTGCCTCGACGGGACGGCGCCGGTGCCCGGCTCCCGTTCGGCCGGGGTCGGCGCCGCTGGGACTCAGTTGCGACGGGCGATCGCGATCAGGTTCCCGCACGTGTCCTCGAACACCGCCATGGTCGCGGTTCCGAGGTTCGTGGGGGGTTGTGTGAAGCGCACCCCGACTGACCGCAGCCGCTCGTACTCAGCTTCGACATCCTTCACCTCGAACGACGTGAAGGGAATGCCATCGTCGACGAGCGCGTCCTTGAACGGCTTCACCGCCGGGTGGACGTCGGGCTCGAGCACGAGTTGAGTCCCGTCGTCCTCCCCGGCGGCGCCGACCGTCAACCAGCGGTACTCGCCGACCGGGAACTCCTCCTTTTTCTCGAAGCCGAGGATCTCCGTGTAGAACCGGAGCGCCTTGTCCTGGTCGTCGACGAAGATGCTGGACAGGTGAATTCTCATGGGGCCTCCTCAGGGGGGTCGCGCAGCCACCGCTCGGCGATCTGCCGCAGCGGCTCGGCAGTGATCGAGTGCAGCTTGTGGCGGCCGTCACGCCGTGTCCGGACGAGGCCAGCCGCTTCCAGAACGGCCAAATGCTGTGAGATGGCCTGCCGGGTAGATCCGAGGCCGTGCTTGGTCGCCAGGCGTGAGCAGATCTCGAACAGCGTCTGGTTGTCGCGCTCACGTAACTCGTCGAGGATCGTTCGACGCGTCTGATCCGCAAGCGCCTTGAACAGCTCATCCACTCTCCGATAATAGGCAAGTCGTGACTTGCATGTCAATCGGCGGGGGTGGCGTCTCGCCTCGGGGGCGCGACGCTAATTACCGGGAACGAACAGTTCGATTCGCGCGCGGCCGGCCGCCTTGGCTCGGTAGGCAGCAGCGTCCGCCTCGGCGAGCAGCGCGTCCGGCTCGCGGCCGCCGATGGCGATCCCGATGCTGGCCGACATCCGGTGCTCTACTCCGCCCGCCGCGAACGGCCTCCGGACCGCCTGCTGCAGGCGCCGCCCGATGGCGCACGCCGCGTCCGCGTCGATCGCCTCGCAGACTGCGACGAACTCGTCGCCGCCGAGCCGCGCGATGGTGTCACCTGGCCGCACGGCGCTCTGCAGGCAGCGAGCGATCTCCACCAGTACCGCGTCGCCGGTGGCGTGGCCGTACGTATCGTTCACCTGCTTGAAGTTGTCGAGATCGACGAACAGCACGGCGGTCGACCCGGCGTCGCGCTCCGCGCGGGCCAGCGCGTGCTCGAGGCGGTCCCGGAGCAGGGTGCGATTCGCCAGCCCGGTAAGTGGGTCATGCACCGCTTCGTGGCGCGTGCGCTCCTCGTCGCGCAGCCGTGCCAGCGCGGTGGCCAGAATGTTCGCCACCGCGCGCACGAAGCTGAGCTCCTCGTCTGACAGCTCGCGCGCGGGAGCGAGGAGCAACTCGTCCCCGGTGCCGATCGGGAAGCGAATTCCCGTCTCTCCCTCGCGCCCGCGCGGCGCGAGCAGCGAACCGTCGACCAGGCGTATCTGGGCGCCCGAGAGCGGCAGCAAACGTTGCAGCAGCGAGGTCGCCGTGCCGGCCAGGTCGGCCGGATCTGCGCCGACCAGCGCGCGCTCGCCCAGCGTCGCCACCGCTCGCAGGCGCGCCTCCCAAGCACGACGCTCGGAGATGTCGCGACCGACGGCGAGCAGCAGCGAGCCGGCCGTGGTCTCCACGACCCCCCAGGTCATCTCGCCCATGAACTCCGAGCCGTCGCGCCGCAACCCCCACGCCGCGGTCGAGAAGCGCAGCGGATGCTCGGTGGCGAAGTACAGCTGCATGTTGCGCGTGTAGCGCTCGCGCATGCGGGGCGGCCACAACGTCTCCACGGGCTGCCCCAGCAGTTCCTCGCGCGGATAGCCGAACAGCTCCTCCGCGAGCGCGTTGACGAACACGATGCGGGCATCACGATCGGCCACGACCACCGCATCCGGCAAGCCTTCCAGGATCGCGCCGGGCGCGACCAGCCGATCCTGCAGCCCCGACTCCTCCGTGCGCTGACCGCCGGCTTGACGCTCGACCTCGTTGGCATCCATGACCTCGATTCAGCGTACAACTCGCGGCGCCGGCAGCGGACATCTCGCGTCGAGGTTCATGAGGGCGGCGCTACCGTGGTCATCGGTGACGCTAGACAGCTTGATCGGAAGGGACGGCGGGATCTGCGTTTGGTGCGGTCGCTCGCCATGGCGAACGGATCTCACCGCCGAGCACCTCCTGCCCCGAGCGCGGCACGGTCACGCATTCGCCGAGAACCTCGCCCTCGCCTGCCGGCGCTGCAATCGGCGCCGCCGAACCAGATCCGTGTCCGCCTACGTGCGGGCGCAGATCCACGCCGGCGAGCGTCCGCGTCTCGACCTGCTCCGCGCAGCGCTCGAGCGCCTGAGCCGCTCCGGGTCGCGTGCGCACGCGCAATACGCGCGGCGCGAGCTGCAGCTGCTGGGTCGCCTGTAACCGGGTCGCCGCGAGGACGCAGCGCGTGACGCGGCGTGTCGGCGCGGTTTCGCTCGCGGTGGCGCGATGGCGCGGTGGCGTAGCGCCGTAGTGGCGCGGTGGCGCCGGCAGCGGTCACTCGGTAGCGGCGCGGTGGCGCGGTGGCGCGGTGGCGCGGTGGCGCGGGCAGCGGTCACTCGGTAGCGCGGCGGCCGCCGCGCTTGCCAGTCGGGCCACTGGCCCGGTGCAAAAGGCACCAAAGTCCCACTCCAGGCTCCCCCACGGGGACATAAGCGTCACCACGACGCTTATGTCACGAGAGCGCGACGGCGGCGGGAGCTTTGGCGCGGTTTACACGGAGCGGGGCCACTGGACGCCGAGGAGCTGGCCGCGGCGTCGCGGGCGCCTGGGCAAGCCGGCGCGCGAGCGCTCAAACCTCTACTGATGTGGCCTCCGGAGCATTCTCGAGTCCTGCGTCGCGGACCAAAGCCGCGCCGATCCGCCGCGCCAGGGTGGGCGTGGCGAGCGCGATGACCAGGCCGATCGCCAGCCAGACGCCGACCACGAGCGGGAAGCGGTCGTACGGGAACGGAACCCCTTGGACGTTCTTGTAGATCGTGTAGATCAGGAAGGCGATGCCGACGAGCGGGAACACGATCTCCCTCACCGCGCGCTTCGCCGACCGCGAAGAGACCGCGGTCGCCGGAGGAGTGTTGATCGTTCCCGCCGGCGATCAGTTCACGCTCATCGCCGGGCCCGGCCCCGCCGAGGCGATCTGCATCATGGCGGTCGGCGGCCAGGCCACCTTAGATGGCACCACGTTCACCCCGCCGTGGGCCGAATAGCGCGGCCGGCGGCTATCGTTCTCCCGGGTTGCCCTTCTTCGGACACAAGACGCGCCACGAGCGTGAATGGGAGGAGGTTCGGTCCTCCGCCCAAGACGATCTCGTCGCCCTCGGCGATGACATCCGCTCGCTCGATGTCGATGTCCAGATGCCCGGTGTTTCGGATGAGGCCAAGCAGCGCTACGGGCAGGCGCTCGAGGCCTATCAGCGGGCGAGCGAGATCTTCGACCGCGCGAAGCGGCCCGAGGATCTCGCTCCGGTGAGCGAGACGCTCGAGGAGGGCCGATACGCCATGGCGTACACCAAGGCCGTGCTCGAAGGTCGCCCGCCCCCGGAGCGCCGTCCCCCCTGCTTCTTCGATCCCAGGCATGGCCCGTCAACCGAGGAAGTCCAATGGGCGCCCCCGGGCGGCTCGCTGCGACCGGTACCGGCGTGCGCGGCGGATGCGCTCAGGCTGAAGGAGGGATTCCAGCCGCATGGCCGCCAGGTGACGGTTGATGGCCGACCCACGGACTACTGGAACGCCCCGCGGCACTACGGGCCCTGGGCAGGCGGCTACTTCAACGGGTTCGGCGGAGGCGGGCTGCTGTCCACCCTGCTCATGGGCTCGGCCCTCGGTGCCGGGCTCGGTCTGGGTGCCGAGGCGATCGGCGAGCTGTTCGATGGGGATGGCGATGGCGGTGGCGGGGATTGGGGTGACGGCGGCGACGGCGGCGACGGCGGCGATTGGGGTGACGGCGGCGACGGCGGCGACTTCGGGGGCGACGGAGGCCTCTTTTAGGTCCTACGCGGGCGCGTGTCGGGCTTGCTCCGCGGCACGCGCATTTGCCGCCCAGTAGCGGCCCAGCCGGCGGGCATGGAGGAACGCGTAGCCATGCAGACCCTCGAGCAGGGCTACTTCGGTGGCCGACAGGGCGGGGTGCCACAGATCCACGATCAGCACGATCCGGTCGGCGGCGCTGTGGTTCCAGGCCTCGTGTTCGAAGTAGTCGTCGAACACTAGGCATTTCCCCTCCTCCCACCGCCGCGTCTCCTCACCGACCCGCAGCGCGCAGTCCCCATCGGGGACCTTTACCGCCAGGTGGCAGCGCACTCTGAGATTCGTCGGCCCGCGGTGCGCTGCGACGTGCGTTTCGGCTCGCAGGCGTGATACGTAGATCAAGCCGGCCATCGTTCGGATGGTCGGATACGTCTCGATCCCGTGGGTGGTCACCGGGCACGCCACGCAGACCTCGTCGTGCCGCCGCCCGCGCTCGTAGAGGAACGCCACGTCCCAATCCCCCGTCCGGCCGATGCGCTCGCTCTCGCGTTGAAACTGGGTTTCGCCGAGCGCCGTGATCTCCTCGCGAATTTCCTCGAAGTGGGTCTCGAGATAGCCGACGAGGGGAAAATCGCGCGGGTCGTGCCAGGGGCGGCTCGGGAGATCCGGGTAGATCATCCCCGAGCTCGAACCGCCGTCGCCGTCGAACCCCTCCACATAGCGGTGAAAGCGCCTCCTCGTTGCGTAATCGTCGGGCGGCGCGAGCGCGCGCGGCGTCCGGGGACCAGCCTCGTCCGGCGATCGCTCGAGGCCATCGATCATCGCCGTGCACTCCTCGAACGACAGCCGCTTGTCCCAGGTGGTGCCGAGCACCCCGAGCCGCCTGCGCGCCTGCGCCGCCCACGACCTCGCCGACGCCTCGTCTCCGTCGCGGCGCGCGCTTCCGGCCAGACGCAGGCAAGGCTCCGGCACGACCGGGCAGATCGCGGCGGCCAGGGCCAGCGCGCTTGTTCCGAGCGCGTCGCCCTCGCCAATGCCGTCCAGATATGCCCTGCGGGCCAGCGACTCCTCGGCGGGGTCGAACGCCGCGAGCTGGGCGGTGAACAGCGGCGGAGTGATCGCGCCGCTGTCGATGAGCAGGTCGGCCAGCTCGCGGATTTGCGCCAGCCACAGGCCCGGTGATCCGTCGGCGCTCCGGGCCTGCTCGGCGAGATTGGCCATGTGCAGGAGCACGAGCGCATCGAGCTCGCTGCGCGTGGGGGGATCGCTGTCATCGTCCGTCGAGCGCGACGGCAGCTCGCGCGCCCATAGGTGCATTCCCGCGAACAGCGGACGCCGAGGCGTGGCCGAGAACAGATAGGCGAGGCGCTCAGCCTGGCCTCCGGCTGCCGCGGCCACCTCGGCTCGCCGCGCCGTGGAGACCAGTTGCGGAGCGTAGGACTCGGTGCCGTACACGCTGTGGATGAGCGCGGCGCGCTGCAGCCACACCGGCTGCCCCCACCGCTGCACGATGGCGCAGGTTTCGCGCAGGTGGTCGAGCAGCGTGCGCCCCCGGCCGTGCGGCAGTCCTGCGGCGCCCTCGGATTCGAGAAAGGCGACGAGCGCCGCTGCTACGGGTTCCTCGTGGCTCGACACGCCATCGGCATCATGAACAATCCGCGCCCACGGAGCCGCCGGCCATCACGTCGTGACCGATCTGCGCCGGGGCGGCGGAACGCCGAGCCGGCGCCCCGGCGAGCGGTGCGAGTAGGAGCACCACCAACCCCGCGAGCACGAGCACGCCGCAGGCCAGATGGAGCGATGTGAGCTGTGCGATCCCGCCGATGATCGGCGGCCCGGCGAGGAATCCGAGATAGCCGAGCGCGCTGACCACGGCGAGCGCGGGGCCGGTGGAAACACCCGGTTGGTCGGCGCCGGCCCGGAAGAGGGTCGGAACGACGCCGGCCAGCCCGACGCCGAGCGCGGCAAATCCGGCGATCGCGCCTGGAGCGCTGCCGGTGCTCAGCCCCACGGCAAAGCCGAGGGCGGCGAGCGCACCGCTGCGCCGGAGTAGCCCAGCGGCGCCCCATCGCGCCCACAGCCGATCGGCCAGCAGCCGGCCCGTCCCCATGCCAATGCTGAACACCGCATAGGCGACGGCGCCCACGGCCGCTGTCCCGGCGAGGTCGTCGCGCACCAGTTTGGCGCTCCAGTCCGACGCGCCACCCTCGGCCAGGAGCGAGAAGAAGCAAGCCACGCCCAGGAGCGCCAAGCGGACGGGGAGTCGCGTCCAGCGCAGTCCGGGCGCCTGCGCGTCGGCGTCGTGCTCCTCGCGCGGGAGCCGCAGGGTCGCCACCAGCCCCGGGAGGCCAAATAGCGCCGCCGCAACGGCGAAGTGCGCCAGCGGCGCGACGGCCAGGGCGGCGGCGAGAGCTCCGAGACCCGCCCCGGCGAACCCGCCGAACGAGAACGCGGCGTGCAGCGAGGACAGAATCGGGCGGTTCATTCCCCGCTCGATCGAGACCCCCTGCGCGTTCATGACCAGGTCGAGGGTCGAGTTGGCCACCCCCACCACGAGCAGCGACGCGGCGAGGGCGGGGACGCTCTGAGCAAGCGCGGGGAGAAGGATCGCCGCCATCAGCCCGGCGACGGCCGCGCGGCAGAACACGCTGCTGGACCGGCCCGGGAGCACGCGGCCGACCAGCGGCATCGACACCACGGCCGCCGCCGCGGGCGCGAGGAGGCACAACCCGAGAAGCCCCGCCCCGGCGTGCACCTGATCAGACAGCGCAGGAATCCGAGAGGCCCAGGTAGCAAACAAGGCTCCGTCGACGAAGAACACCGCGGTAATCGCCGCCCGGCGGCTCACGCGCGAAGCACCTCGATCCCGAGCGCCTGGTACGGGGCCAAGGCGCGCTCATCGACCTCGGCGTCGGTGACGAGCCGCGTCACCGCGCTCATCGGCGCGACGACTACCGGCATCGCCGTCCCGAGCTTGTCGTGGTCGGCGAGCGCGACGACCTCCCCCGCCCCATCGATCATCGCGGCTTTGACGTGACGCTCTTCGAGGTCATCCGTGGTCACGCCGATCTCCGGATGAAGACCGCAGACGCCGAGGAAAACGGTGTCGGCGCGGATTACGCGCAGCGCCTCGACCGCGGCGGCGCCGACGGTGACGAGGGAATACGGGCGCAGCGTGCCGCCCACGACCGTGACCTCGAGACCCGGATGGTCGGCCAGCGCCAGAGCGATCGGCGGGCTCGTGGTGATGACGCTCGCGCGCAGCTCGGCGGGCAGAGCACGCGCAAGCTCGAGCGTGGTGGTGCCGCCGTCGAGTACGACCACCTGCCCATCGGTGACGCACGCCGCGGCGCGACGGGCGATGGACGCCTTGGCCGCGGGCGCACGCCGGGCGCGAGCGGCGAACGGTGACGCGTCGCCGTGACGCGGGAGCGCGCCACCGTGGACGCGCCGCAGCAGACCGAGGGCGTCCATCTCGCGCAGGTCGCGCCTGATCGTGTCCGAGGAGACAGCGAGCTCGGCGCTCAAGTCGGTGGCCAGCACTCGCCCCTGAGAGCGGAGGCGATCGAGGATTACGGCGCGGCGCTCGTCGGTAAGCACCCTCCGAA
>JAFASQ010000138.1 GCA_019244395.1 Solirubrobacterales bacterium
CTTCATCGCATCTCCATGCTAGCCCGTCCGCCAGAGCGTGACGATGACAGCGACGAGCTCGTCACCGTCGGCAGGATGGTTGTACGCAATCGCCAACCTGCCGGAGACAACCAGCCAATCGGCCGCGCCAGTGTTCTTCGATCGGCTCGGGTGGCCTTCGAGCACGGCGTCTTCCACACCGATACGGGTGATTCCCAGGAGCTGCGCCTTGGCCAACGCATGATCGGTCCATGCAACGATCCGGGGCGCGTCGGGCATCATCTGATCATCCGAGCCGCACGGGCGTTCAGACCATCGAAAGCCTCACGGCAAGGAGGGAATGAGCCGAGCCGTTTTTCTCGGCGATTTGGTACCCACGGGTGGTACCCACGACGAGCTCAGCCGGGCTGATACCAGTACCCCCAACCGGATTCGAACCGGTGATCTCCTGCGTGAAAGCCCGTTGGTGCAATCCATCGCAGCCGTCTAGCATCCTGCGCCGGGACGCTGCCATCCGAGAAACACTCTTCCGCACTGGTGCGTCCTGCTACTCCGGCGGGAGCGGCAGCCCCGATTCGGCTGCTCCTACGACTCGCGACCTGCGAGCGCCCGCGTGAAGCGCGCGGCTTTATCAGCAGCCGGCCGGGCGTGAAGGTAGCGCTCGGTGGTGCTGAGCCACTTTGCGTACCAGTGCGGGCCGCTAGCCCGCGCTCGGATGTACGGCCTCGCGGTGGGGTTTGGAGCTTGATGATCGTCCGCGATTGCCCTCATAGCTTGTAAAACACAAGAGTAGACCGGGCAACGGACGGGCAACGGGTCTCTTGGGCAACGGTCGCGGGCAACTGTCTCGGTCAGAAATGCCTTCATTTGCGGTCTCTACGGATCCCCAACTGCCCGTATTTACTTGGGTTGTAGTGGTGGCTTCCGACTACGGAACCGAAGGTCGGGAGTTCGAATCTCTCCGGGCGCGCTTACCGAGGTCCCGCTTAGCTCCGGCTGAGGGTGTCGGCCGCTCGCTGCGGATGCTGCTGGCGCGAGTCGACTAGCCCCTGCCGACCCGGTGGTATCCAGTTCGGTGGCGCCTGGCGCGGTGCTTTCGGTGTTTGTGGCTGCGCTTGTGCCGTCCCGGCGGCAACGCCCGAGCCGCTGGTCCCGTCGCGATCGTCGGAACGGACGGCGAGGGTGAGGACACGCTGTCAGCGCTCGCGGCGCCGCGCGCGTACTGCTCTAACCAGTTGAGCAGGGACGTTGCATAATTTTGGCTGCTGAGCGACGCGATTGTCCCTGAATGATCCTGCCCCGGAAGCACCGTGAGCTGCGTCGGATCACCACACGCGTTGAGAATCGCTTGGACCTGCGCGGGTTGGCCGGAGGCGTAGCGGAAGTCTTTTGAGCCCATCAGGAAGTAAGCCGGCAACGGGTTCACCGGGCACGTCTGGTAGTACGGCACGCCTCCGACCACGAACGCGGCCGCCGCGAAGCGGTCCGCGTGTGCGAGCGCAAACCAGCCGAGGAAGTCTGCGCCTCCCGACCATCCGGTGAGATATTCGCGGGTGCGGTCGACGTGGTAATGGGCTTCGACCTGGTCGACCTGGTCGCCGAGCCAGGCATCGTCATAGGTTCCGCTCTCAAGCCATCCCCACCAGCTGCCGGGGCAGCCGAGAACTTTTGGGCACTCGGGGCTGAGCACCAACGCACCGAGCTGGTCAGCGACCGGATCCCAGACGCTGCTGATGTAGCCGGGATTGCCCTCGTCCCCATGGAGCGCTATCAGCAGAGGCGCCGGGCGGGCCGGGTTGTAGCCCGGCGGGACGCTCAGCACGCACCCGGGGCACGGAAAGTCGCTGATCGTCGAGGCGCTACTACTTGCCGCCCCGATCATCAGACCAAGCGCCATCAGGACCGAGCAAATCGCGCGTAACCAGCTACGCCGGCTCAGGCGGCGTCCCGCCACCCGGGCGACGCGATCGCGGTCCGGCGGCCGCCCGCGCGCCAGCGGCAACCGCGTCAGCTTGGCCCTCTCCACGCGGGGATATCTACCACTGCGCGCATTCCGCTGCGCCAGATGGCTCACAGGTCGATCGGTCGCTGCGGCGCCGATGATCGTGCTGACGCCCTGATAAATCGGCAATGAGTCGCCCGCGAGGCCTAACGCGGTCGCGACCGCGTCGCTGCTCCTTCTCGGGGCTCAGAACAACTCGCGCCAGCTGAAGGCCGGGGCATAGCCGAGCAGGTCGCGGGCCCGGCTGATGTCGAGCAGAGTGTCGTTGCCGTGGATCCGGTCGGCGACAGGAACGCCGGGGAACACCTCAGCCATCAATTCGCGGCTCGGGCGCTTCATCACGGTGTCACCCGCGGCGATGATGAAGTTGTCGGTCCCCTCGATCTCGGCCTCTAGCGCGAGCCGCACGCTCTGCGCAACGTGGCTCTCGTCAACATACCCCCACAGGTTCCACTTGCGGCGGTGAGGGTCCTCCCAAAACTCGGGGAAGCGTTCGTAGTCGCGGCGGACCATGATGTTCGAGAATCGCAGCCCGATGATCGTGATGCCGTGCCAGTGGTGGAACTGGCGCGCCATTTCCTCGCCGAGAACCTTGGATAGCGCGTAGCTGCTCTCCGGG
This sequence comes from Solirubrobacterales bacterium, assembly GCA_019244395.1. Taxonomy (GTDB): domain Bacteria; phylum Actinomycetota; class Thermoleophilia; order Solirubrobacterales; family Solirubrobacteraceae; genus Palsa-465. The sequence continues at coordinate 2,601 of JAFASQ010000138.1, forward strand.
CGCATGTGCGCTTCGTCGACCGGCGCATAATCGGGCGGTTGATCGAACGGCAGGCCGAGCGTCGTCTCGCTCGAGGCCCATACCACCCGCGTCAGGCCCAGACGCGCCGCCGCGGAGAACACCGCGTATGTGCTCGTGATGTTGGTGCGGAACACCTGGTCCGGGGTCGCATGGACGGGCGAGGGAATCGCCGCCAAGTGCACAACCGCCTCGATTCCCGGGAGTGTCTCGCCGCCGCTCAGCGCCTCGAGCGCCTGGCCAAACTCCGTTACGTCAGCCCTGAGGAACGGGATCGACGCGTCCGGGTGCGGCGACTCCGGCGAGGGCACCAGATCGATATTGAGGACCTCATGCCCTCGCTGATGCAGATCGCGGACGACCACGCGTCCGGCCTTGCCGCTGCCTCCCGTGACGGCGATCTTCGTCATCCACGCACGTTTTACCGGTTTCGACCGTCCGTGGCGGACGCGTCGACTTCCGCGGAGCCCGAGGAAGCGCTCTCCATGTGGCCGCGAGTCTCCGCCGAACCCGGGCACCAGGGGCGCTGGTCATTCTGACGCCCGCAGTCCGGTGATGGCCGCTAGGCGCTCCGCGCGAGCCCGGGCGCGACCGCCGGCCGATCCGGCGGTACGCACACCATGCCCTCGCTAAAACCCGAGGACCCGATCCCGAAGGCCGCGTTGAACCGGTCGAGGTTGACGACCATCAGCAGCGCGGTGATCTCGACCATGTGTTCGTCGCTGAAGTACTCCTTCATGCGAGCGAACAACTGGTCGGTAACCTCCACCGGCGTCCTCATCACCCCGACGGCGTAGTCGAGCGCGGTCTTCTCACACTCGGTGAACAGCTCGCTTTCCCGGTAGCGGGGCAGCGCCAGCAGCTCGTCATCGGAGCAGCCGGAGTTCCGGCAGATCTGCGAGCCGAGGTCGACGCAGAACTCGCAGCCGATCATCTGGGCTCCCTTGAGTTCGACGAGGTTCTTGATCCGCTCGTCCACGCCATGGGCCTTGCGCACCGCCTGCTGGAACCTGCCCATGCCGCTCATCATCTTCGGCTGGTGGGCCCAGATCTCGATAGGCTCGATCCCGCTGCCGCGCGCGGCGTCGCGTCCGGTCATCTTCTTCATGCCTCGGCGCATGAACCAGTAGACCAGCTTGACCATCGGGCCGGCCTGATCCTGCGCAACTCCCTGAATTCGTGCCATCGGCACCTCCTCTCGCACATTGGTTGGCTTCGCGCTCCACCTGAGATGACCCGCGCCGGGCCCTAGATGTGACGCGGACGCTTGCGCTTCCTCTACGACATGTGTTATACCCATGTCGCTGTGACGGTCTCGATTGTCCATGACCTTCCCCCCGAGGAGCTTCGCTTCCACTGGAAAAGTGGCCGGCTATGCCTGAATTTCGTCGCCACGGTGGGAGAGCGCTGGCGGCGATCGTTCGAGCGGCTGCTCACTCCCGACGATCTCGCCCGCTGGCTGGTTGAGAGCGGCATGCTCGTAGCGCCGCCGGAGGTGTCGCCTCGCCAGCTGACGGCAGCACGAACCCTGCGCGAGGCGATCAACCGGCTGGCTCGTCCCGGGATCCAGCCAGAGCCGGGCGATCGAGACCAGCTCAACTGCTGGGCGGCGCGGCCCGCACTCGCGCCTCAGCTCACGAGCGATGGCGTGCTGGAGTGGGTCGCGGAACGGCCTGTCGATGCGATGCTCGCCACCATCGCGCGGGATGCGGTCGATTTGCTGACCGGTCCGCTGGCCGGGCGGATCCGCGAATGCGGCGCGCCGGACTGCGCACTGTTGTTCGTTGACACATCGCGCCCGGGACGCCGGCGCTGGTGCTCGACCGAGGCGTGCGGCAATCGCGCGCGCACCAAGGCGTACCGGGAACGGCGAAAGGAACCCGCGTGACCTACCGGCTGCTCGCCGCCGACCAGGCCTTCTGGCGGCCCTCAAACCAGATGGGGGTGCTGAACACGGATCTCGCCAAGCAGCTGGAAGCCACCACAATGGGTGCACGGCTGTGGCGCCTGCACCCCGGACAGGCCTCGACCCGCCACCGCCATCGGGGTACGCACGAGCTGTACGTGCTGCTCGAGGGCACGGGCCGAATCCGAATCGACCAGGATCTGCACACCCTCGTGCCGCTGGACAGCCTGCTGATCGGGCCGGACGAGGTCAGGCAGCTGTTCAACGACACCGAGACCGAGCAGCTGTGGCTCGTGGTCGGCGCACCACCCGAGCCTGCCAACACGCTCGAGATGACCACCGAGCAGCTGGCATGGCTCTACCCGGACGGGCCCAAGGCGCTTCCCCCGGAGATCATCGGTGGTGAACATCGCAGGTCTTGACCATCTCGTGCTGACCGTCGCCGACATCGAGGCCACGGCCGGGTTCTACGAGCGTCTCGGGATGCGCCGCGAGATGTTTGATGGCGATCGCGTGGCCCTGCACTTCGGCCAGCAGAAGATCAACCTCCACCAGGTGGGAAGCGAGTTCGAGCCCCACGCGGAGTGGCCGGGTCCCGGCTCCGCCGATTTCTGCCTGCTCGTTGCCGGGTCCATCGAGCAGGTCCTGCGGGAACTATCCAGCGCGGGCATACCGGCTGAACTCGGCCCCGTCGATCGCACCGGGCGCGCAACGCCCGCTTCGATCCGTGTACGTCCGCGATCCTGACGGCAACCTGGTCGAACTGGGCGCAACCAATCGACCGGCTTGATCGCGGCTAACACCAGCCCGGGTGAAGGTCAAGCTCTTCTTAGGCAGATCTCATTAACCGTTCGTAGGTTGCTACGGGCAAATGAGCGCTCCTCGGCATCTGTGGTCCGGTGATTGGCGGGATGAGTCCTCGGCTCTGGCTGAGGAATTGGCCGCGCGCCGCGCCGAGGGCGGCGAGGCGCCCGAGGCCGAGCCCGACGTCGCGTCGCCGCCCGCGGCAAAGGCGCGCCCGCGGCGTCCTCTCGTGCGGCTTCGCCGGGTGGACCCACGCCGGCTCCGCACCGCGTTGCTGGTCGCGCTCTTGACGCTCCTCGTCGCCGGCGGCGCGTACGCGGTGGCCTCGGGCTCGGGCGGGCGCAGCGCTGACAGCCCGGCGGCAGCGACCGGGTCGGCGGCCTGGCTCGGCATCGACATGTCGAGCTCGCCGGTCGGCGGCGTGATGGTCGTCGGTGTCGCTCCCCATAGCCCGGCCCGGGCGGCCGGCATCAAGCCCGGAGACTTGATCACCCAGATCGACACCGAGCCGATCGCTGCACCCGCCATCGTGGAAGCGGCGATCTCCGGACTGCGGCCCGGCGATCAGGTTGAAATCGAGCTGCAGCGGGGCTCGACGACGTACACCACGCGCGCCACCTTGGCGACGCCCCCTGCCCGCAACCCATGAGCTTTCTCAACCCGGCCGTACTCGCCCTGCTCCTCGCCATTCCGTTGCTCGCCCACTGGTACTGGGGGCAGCAACGTCGCCGCGCGAAGGCCGCGTCGGCGTTCGTGGCTCCAGCGCTAAGTGCATCGGTGACCCCGCACCGTCCGCGCTGGCGCCGGCACGTCCCGATGCTCGTCTTCGCGCTGGCGCTCGCGGTGCTGATCGTGGCCGCCGCCCGGCCGCAGCGAACCGTCGCGATCCAGGTCAATAGGGCCTCGATCCTGCTCGCCAACGACACCAGCGGATCGATGGCGGCCACCGACGTTGCGCCGACCCGACTGGCGGCCGCTGAGCGCGCCGCCAACCATTTCCTGGACAAGGTTCCGGACTCGGTACGCGTGGGTTTGGTCGAGTTCAACACGAGAGTGGCGCTCCTGCAGTCGCCAACGACCGACCATGCGCTTGTGCGCTCGGCCCTCGCGCAGTTGCGGATCACGGGGGGCACGGCGATCGGGGACGCCATCCAGACCGCTCTGCGCTCCCTGACCAGTGTCCACCGAGCGGGTGGCAAGCAGCCCCCCGCTGCGATTGTGCTCATTTCCGACGGCGCCTCGGACGTCGGCTCAGATCCGATCGCCGCCGCCCGACAGGCCGCCGTCGATCATATTCCGATCTATACGGTCGTACTCGGGACGCAGAACGGGACGGTCACGGAGA
>JAFASQ010000188.1 GCA_019244395.1 Solirubrobacterales bacterium
GTCGCCGGTCCGGGGCTTCAGACCAAGACGCCGTTCGTCGAGCGGGTCGCGGGTCGCATGAGCCTTCAGGTCGAGCAGCTCAACGCTGAGATCGAGACCAAGACGAAGGACAACGTGTTCGTCAGGGTCAAGCTCGCCGTGCAGTACAGGGTCGGCGTCAACGAGCAGCAGGTTCAGGATGCCTACTACAAGCTCGACAACCCCGAGGTCCAGATGCAGTCCTACGCCTTCGATGTGGTCCGCTCGCACATTCCGAGCATGGACCTCGACGAGGCCTACGCGGACGCGGACACGATCGCCATGCACATCCAGGACACCCTGCACCGGCAGATGGCCGACTACGGCTATGAGATCGTCAAGGCGTTGGTGACCAATATCGAGCCCGACCAGCGGGTCAAGGATGCGATGAACAACATCAACGCGTCGCAGCGCAACCAGATCGCCGCCGCGGCGCAGGGTGATGCGCAGAAGACGCTGGCGGTCAAGAAGGCCGAGGGCGAGAGGGAGACCATGCGTCTGCAGGGCGAGGGCGTGGCGGCCGAGCGCAAGGCGATCGCCGAGGGGCTCCATGAGTCGCTCGAGATCATCGCGCAGCACGGCCTCGACATGCGGGAGGCGATGGCGCTCGTCGCGCTCACCCAGTACACCGACATGGTCCGTGCGCTCGGCGAGGGCTCCAACACGAACACGATCCTGCTGCCCCACTCACCCAGCAGCGTCGGCGACATCATGGCCCAGATCCGCGACGGGATGCTGATCGCGGACGCCGCCGCCGAACCTAAGGCCCCGCCGCGTGCGCTCCCGCGCCCCGAACAGGTCGCGTGAGAGAGCACGCGCGACGTGCGGTCAAAAGATGATCCTGCCCTGGCTGCTTCCGATGGCGATGCTGGTAGCCGTTCTCGCGGTGGCGCTCGCTCCCAACTGGCTCATCGGGATCCTCGGGTTCGTCGCCCTGACGTTACTTGGCTACGTGGGCGTGCCCCTGTACTGGCGGCTCCGCCAGGACCCTGGCGACGGCAACGGCGAGTCTCAACAGCCCGCCCTGATTTCGTCGACGCATTCGCGCCTTCCGTGGCCCACTGTCGCGATAAGACGCCTTCGTCGGGTGAGAGCACAGAGGCTGCGGCGGTGAGCGCACAGATTCACGAAGGTGTTCGTGGCGCTGTTCGGGCTGCTGTCCGTGTTCACAATCCGCTGGACGGTCATCGGCGCCTCGAAGCTGGCCAACAACCCGCTCCCGCACGCTGATCGACGAGCAGCGAAATCATGGTCCTCGCCAACATCTTCCAGCCGCTGATCGACATCTTCGGTCCGGTCCTGGTCTTCTTCCACAGCATCATCGGCGGCTCGTGGGGCTGGTCGATTATCGCCCTGACGGTCGTGGTCCGAGCTCTGCTGCTGCCACTCGCGTTCAAGCAGATGCACTCGATGCAGAAGGTCCAGCAGGTGGCGCCGCAGATGAAGGCGATCCAGGCGAAGTACAAGGACGACAAGCAGCGCCAGCAGCAGGAGATCATGAAGTTCTACAGGGAGAACGACATCAACCCGTTCGCCTCGTTTCTCCCGCTAGTCGCTCAGATTCCGGTGTTCATCGGTCTGTTCTACACGCTGCGGACGAGGCTGCGCGAGGACATCTGTCCGGGCCTTCAGGCGGCGTTTCGCCATGCCTACGCCGCGCATCACAACATCCCGCTCCACGAAGCTGCGGGACAGACGGTCGCCTGCCATGGGCTCAATGGATCGAGCTGGCTGTTCATCCACGACCTGACGAACACCGCTACCGGCCTCACCCTGATCGCGCTGATCGTACTCTACGTCGGCACGCAGCTCGCGTCGAGCCTCATGATGCAGGCGCCGACCATGGATCAGACACAGCGGCGGATGATGCTGCTGCTGCCGCTGTTCTTCGTGATCTTCATCATCAACTTCCCCGCCGGCTTGATCCTCTACTGGATCACCACAAACACCTGGACGATGGGCCAGCAGTGGGTGATCCGGAGGAGGATCGGGCCGATCGTGCCGGCGCCCCCGACCGCTCCTGCCCCATCGTCGGGCGGTCGCGACGCCGGCCGGGCCACGACGACCGCCAACGGGGACGCGTCCGGTCGGGGTGGCGGACTCTCCGGGTTACTGCGCGGAAAGCCCAAGTCCGAGGAGAAGCAGCCCGCCGCCGTCGGGGTGAGCACGCGCACGCAACGTGAGGCGCCGCCGCCGCCTCCGCGCCGCAAGAAGAGGAAGCGTTCAGGACGCCGACGCTAACAAAGGGGACCGGCATGATGAGCGCGTCCGATCGAACGCAGTAGCGCGCGTGTCAGTGGGCTTCTAGTGTCAGGTCAAACGTCGCGAGTTCGAGGTAGGTCGCGGTGGCAACGAAGGCGCCGAACGGCCAGGCGACGCCGCTGCGGATAAGCGCGACGAGCGTCGCCCCGCCCAGTGCCCCGCTAACCGCAAGCAATTGGATCATCCCAGTGCGCCGCAGAACACCGTAGGACGGCTCGAACGGCAAGGCGCCGATCAGTCTCACGACGAGCCCGAGCAGGGCGAAGCCGGCGATGGCGCCGACCATGAACAGAAACACCTCTCCGACCGAGGGTAGTCCTCGCTCGTGCGTGAGCATCATTCCGGATGTCCAGACGGTGAGGGTGTAGCCGTACGGAAGAGCGCTGCCGCGCAACACGGTCGCAAGCGCAGATAGGTACCGATTGTCGTACATCGACGGCAGCCTATCTGCGCAATCCGTCTGCATGGCTCGCGTGGATCCGCGGAATCGGACGCGATCGGCTCGAGACCACGGGTTGGAAGCACCCGTACCCCGGCCAGGGCAACCGCCTCCCCGTCGACCCAGCCCCAGACGGTCGGAAACGTTAGGCGCGGCTATAACGCCCGGATCCGAGCGTGACTATTGGCTTGACGGACCCCCCGCGCGGCTGCCGGTTCGTCGCCCACGCAGGTCTGCGGTTCGAGCTTCCGCTTTGGTCGCCGTCAGAGCCGAAGCGGAAGCCCGCGCGTGGATCGTCCGGACCCAGCCCGTCTTCTGCCCGACACCGGGCTAGCGCGACGCCTGGCTGAGCAGCACTCTCACGGTTCACTCACGGGCCGGCGGACTCGACCGGCTTGTGCAGCGGGGGTGTGAGCGGGCAAGGGCGGCGGGGGTGTGCCGCGATGCGGAGGCCGGATTAGTGTGCGGGCGGCAGCGGGTGGGCCTGGAAGAACTGCCACACGACCGCTGCCGCGGGGCGTCCGCCGAGGAGCGTGGGCCAGGCGTGGCCTGCGTGCACGGCGTAGGCGAGGATCTCGGCGCCGCCACCGCATCGGGTCCACTGCCGCAGGGCTTGGCCGTTGGCCACCGTCTGCATGGTGGGCCCCCTGCGGCAGCGGTCAAGCCGGGCCCAGCCGGCCAGCCACGCGCGCACGGAGGGCAGCGGGAACTGGTTGGGGGCCGACGGCAGTCCGCCATAGGGGACCACGGGGTCGTCGATGCTGTGAACGTCGAGGATCGCCATCGGACGGCGCGGCGTGCAGGGCCCGTCGTCCTGACCGTACATGGGGCCGGCGACGGGCGCCACTGCGGCGATGAGCCGCCCCGCCGAACGGCAACTCAGGTAGTTGACCATGTTGGCGCCGTTGGAGATGCCGCTCGCGTAGATGCGCCGGGCGTCCACGCAGAACCTGGCCTCCACGCCGACGATCAGCCGCGTCACGAATGGCAGCTCGGCCACCGGGTATAGGACTGGGCCGTAGGCGTTCCAGCCCAGGTTCCCGTTGGAATAGCGCAGCCCCTGCGGGAACACGTCGAGGAAGCCCGCGCGGTCGGCGAGCCGGTCCAGTGGCGAGCCGCGTAGGTAGCCGGCCGCGCTCGCTTTCGGGCCGGCGCCGTGGAACTCGAGCACGAGTGGCGTTGGGGCGTGATCGCGGTAGGCGCTAGGGACGTGAATGAACGCGGTCCGGTGGTCGGCGCCGAGCGCGATGCGCGGCGCGACCGGGACCCTGATCTCTCCCACCCCGCCCGGCGGGACTGGCGGGCGGGCGCCACAGCCGCTCCCGGCCGGCGGCCGGACCGGTTCCCGACCGTAGCGCAGGGCCACCTTGCCCGAGCCGCCGCAGCCGGCCAGCGTCAGCACGGTCAGGACGGCGCCCAGGAGCGAGACCACCGGTGCTACGAGGCGCCGCGCGCCGCGGCGTCGCGCCGCCAGGCGGGTCATAACTCCGAGAAACCAGGCATTGCCGACCATCGGGGGTCTCAAAAGCGTCCGACGTTCGGAATGGGCCAAAGCCCCGCCAAGCCCGGCTGACAGGGACGCCTCACTGCTGTCGAGACCGCGCCCGCCGAGCAACTGGAGGGCTCGCGGGGACCGCGACCCTGGCCGCGATGGGAGGGCACGGCTTTCGTTATGTGAATTGTGACACCCAGTGGTCTACATCTGGCGGGCACCAGCCCCGAACACGGTGAAGAGCTCGCTCGGCGTCTACGCCGTCCGCACGTATCGCGGTTCCATGGATATAGGATCTCCGGCCGGCGGCCGGCAGATACCTCGTACTCACCGCAGGAGGGTGTCTTATCCAGCCGGCGCACGTGGCCGAACACGAACGGACGAGTCTCGAGGGTCCGCTGGCGCCGCAACCCGAGCCTCGGCTCATCTCGATCTACAACGACGACGGTGGCGAGGTCCGGCCGCTCGCCGAGCGCTTCACCGCTGCCTACGGGGCTCCGGTCGTTCGACTGGTGCTCCGGGAGTTCGTCGCCGCCGAGCACAAGCCGGCGGCGGGGACCGAGTCGGCCCTCCAGGCCGCACGGACTTCGTCGGTCAACAGTGAGCTCGCTGATGCCGGACCATCACTTCCGACGCGATGCACAGCTCAGCTTGGCCGTCCCTGCCCTCGAGGTGCGAAGCTCCTACCCGAGGGAGACCGGACGGGACGGTCCCTCGGCAGCAGCGTCTCGCTATCGCGAGTTGCGAGCACGACCAGGGACGCGCTGCTGACCGGCTTTGGCAGCGGCATACGCACGTCGGCATTTTGGGCTCGCGCGGCGAGCAGCACTGAGCCGACTGCTACCCGCACGCTGCCTCCGGCGTCCAAGGCGGAAGTCGCGACCGGGCGATTCGCGGACCAGCGTCTACCTCGGCGGCTCAACGTTGATTCCGCAGGACCAGTGTTTTACCTCGGCAGCCCGACGTCGGTTCCGTCTAACGACGATTGCCCGAGCTCGGTCTCCAGGCCGCAGTAGTCGATCTTCCCTAGCCGATCTCGACGACCAGCTTGCCGTTGGCCTGCCCGGCCTCGATGAGCCGGTGGGCATCGACGATCTGGTCGAATTGGAACACCCGGGCGGGCTTTGCT
>JAFASQ010000247.1 GCA_019244395.1 Solirubrobacterales bacterium
ACCCTGCTCGAGCTGCGAACGGGCCTGCCAGCCGGCGATGTACAGGGGCCAGGTACCGAGATCGCGCTCGTTGCAATATTCGACTCCAGCCGCGAGCTGACGATCGGCGAGCTCGTAGTCGCGCGCGGCAAGAGCGGTCAAGCCGAGGTTCGTGCGCCCGCGCACGACATGCTCCTCAAGCCCGGTCTCTAGCGCGAGCTCCAGCGCTCGCTGGAGCCGCGTCCTGGCGGCTGGTGAGCCGGCCAGCGCCTCTGCCGTGCCAACCGTCATGAGCGCATCCGTGAGCCCCCTGAGCTCGCCCACACGCTCGGCGAGTTCGATCGCTCGTGCGCCCAGGTCTAGCGTGCCACGGATGTCGTAAGCGAACAGCCGCATCACCGCCAGGGTGCTGTAGGCCATCGCGAGCTCGGGGCCCGAAGGCTGGCGCTCGAGCAGCTCAACGGCCCGCCGCGCCTCGGCCTGGGCGCCCTGGTTATCGCCCGCCATCCACGCCAGCACAGATAGCCAGCGATGCCCGTCGCCAACGCGGAGGGGATCGTGCAGCTCCTGACGCAAGCGCACCGCCTCACGTCGCGCCAGGATCGCCTCCTCGATCTGATCGGTTAGATAGCACTCATACGAGACGGTCTCAAACAGCCTTGCCCGGTGATCCGCCGGGAGGTCTGACCCGTACCGAAGCGCCCGCGCGAACTGAGCTGCCGCCTCGCGATGAGCTCTCATTGCCGCCGCCTGCTCCCCCGCCCGCCGCGCATAGCGAACGACCGCCTCACCATCCCCGGCCGCCTCAGCATGATGGGCAAGCCTTGCCGCATCGGGTCTGCGATACGCTGCCGCCGCCGTCAGCGCGGACAGCGCGCGGCGGTGCAACGCCAGCCTCACGTGGGGCGGCAAAGCATCCTCGATCGCCGCTCGCGCGATCTCGTGCCGAAAGCCCACCACGCGTTCGTTGCCCTCGAGCATCCCTGAGGCCAAGCACGACTCGAGACTCGCGAGCTCGCGGCGTGCCATCGCTTCCAACAGCCACATCTCGGCGCGGGGTGGAACGATCGCCACCGCGTCGAGCAGGCGTCGTGCCGCCGAATCGAGACGCGCCGCGCGCGCCAGCGCCGCATCCCGGACCGTGTCCGGCAGCACCCCACCATCCGCGGCGGCAGCCAACACCTCCGTGACGAAGAACGGATTGCCCCGGGTACGCGCGTACAGCTCCGCCGGCTCGACCCCGCGGTCGGCCGCGAGCTTCTGCACGGCCGCGAACGACAATGGCTGCAAACGCAGCCGGACCACCGAGGGCGAGAGCGGCAGCTCGCCGAGCAGGACCCGCAGCGGGTGCGTCCGCTCAAGCCCGTCGTCACGGTAGGTCACAAGCACTACCGACGGCACCGTCTCCACCCGGCGGGCCAGCAGCCGCAGCGCATCGAGCGTTGCCCCGTCGGCCCAATGCAGATCCTCCAGCACAACCAGCGACCGGCGACGGCGCAGCTCAAACGACAGGGCGCGCACGAGCGCCGCAGGGGAAGGATCCCCGGCGGCCAACCGGGCCAGCTCCCCGGCGGCCTGCTCGGCCACGTCGACCAGCGGACCAAGTGGGCGCGGTGTCTCCAACGCCTCACACGCCCCCCACAGCGCGCGCACACCGGGACGCGACGCAGACCACGCACGAGCCACAGCCGTCTTTCCGATCCCCGCCTCACCCGACAACAGCACCAGGGTCCCCCGACCAGCTCGTCGCGCCGCATCAAGCTGCCGGGCCAGCACCGCCAGCGGCTCCGAACGCTCAAGCAGCACCCCAGCAGACGAGATGATCAGCTCCTCTCTCGCAACACGCGCGACAGCCCAATCCTCGCGCACCCGACCCACGCCCGCAACCACCACCGCTGCCGGGCAGTAGGGTCCAGACGCTCCATGACCGCCCGGCCCTACGACACACTCGCGAACGTCTACGAGTGGCTCACCCCCGACGAAGTCCTCACGCCGACTGGTAGCGCTGACCTGTTCGCGCCCGTGCTTGAGCCGCTCAAGCGACCTGCCCGCATCCTGGACTGTGCCGCCGGTACCGGACAACTCGCGGTCGGGCTCGCCGCGATCGGCTTCCATGTGGTCGCCACCGACGCAAGCCCAGCGATGATTAGCCGCACGCGCGCGCTCGCCGCCACGCACGGCGTGGAGCTAGAAGCGCTCACCTCCCGCTGGGAGGAGCTACCCGACCAACAGTTCGAGCCCTTCGACGCGGTCCTGTGCGTCGGCAACTCGCTCGCGCACGCCGTCGCCCGCGCGGGCCGCCAGGCCGCTCTTGCCGCCATGGCCGACGTTCTGCGCGGCCAAGGCCTGCTCGTGGTCACCTCACGGAACTGGGAGGTGGTCCGAACCCGCGGCTCGGGAATCGAGCTCGACGACCGCACCATCGATCGGCATGGAAGGCCGGGGCTTGTCGTCCACGCCTGGACGATCCCCGAGACCTGGGAGCAACCACACCACCTCGATGTCGCCGTTGCGCTCCTCGACAACCTGCCCTCCGTCACCACCAAGCACGAACGGCTCACCTTCTGGCCGTTCACCCACCAAAGCCTCGAGCAAGACCTCCAAGCCGCCGGGCTAACCCCGTCGACGAGCACCTACGCCGCCGCGGCGGAGCGCTACCTCGTTACCGCCCACAAGACCGTCAACAGCCAAAGATCGAGCCACCGCAAAACCACAGGGCCCCGATCGATCCGAGGTCGATGACGCGGCCGTCGCTCGTCACGCCGAACTGCCTTCGCGCGCGACGAACGGAAGAGGCCGCGCTCCTGCTCTGATTGCAACACGCGCCTCCGGGATCGCCGCTTCGACCTGGCACACGCCGCGCAGAGCTGCCCGTTCGTTCGAGAAGCGGTCGTGTCGTAGCGTCTCTCCTTATCTGGCGGAGAGTTACGAATGTGAGTCCACCGTGTCCTACTGAGCCGTCCAGCCGCCGTCGACGGCCAGCACGTGTCCGGTGATTAGCG
>JAFASQ010000324.1 GCA_019244395.1 Solirubrobacterales bacterium
ACCTCGGGCCGGTTCTTGTGGGCCCGCTCGTAGGCAGCTACGGCTTGTGCGCGTTGAAGGTCACCCTCGTTGAGAACGGCCTCGATCTCGGCTTCCGTCAGCTCGTCATATCCGGCCCACGGCTCCTCGCTGCGGAGCTCACTGACCCGGCTCAGCACCTCGTCGCGATTCTCGCTGCTGCGCTCATGAGCGTCGATCTTGGCGAGGTCGGCCTGGGAGAGCCGCGGCAGCGTGCTGATTATCTCCTCGGTGCTTAGCGAGCCGTACCGCTGGATCGGGAGGTCCTCGCGGGAGTGCTCGGCATGGGTGCGCTGCCGTTCGGCCTGTCTTGAGCGGGCCGCGGGACGCGCCTGCCGGGTCGTATTCCGGGCGCGCGCCCGTGTCTCCGGCGGCGTCTTGTCCGCCCGCGCCGGCTTGTCGGCCCGCGCCGTGTGGTTGGCCTGACGCGCAACCGCACGACCGCGGTCTACTGCGCCGGTATCGGTGATGTCATCAGATGCGCGCTGCTCGATTTCTGCCTGCGCGACCGCGTCGGTCAGCTTCGGGATCTCCCGCAGGATGAGCCCCAGCATCCGCTCCTCGTCCCGGCGAATCGACGCCGCGAGCCGCGCCGTCTGCGCGTCTCCCACCTGCACCGCCAGCCGCTCCAGGGCGGTGTAGGTCGCGATCTCAAGCGCCTCGGACGCGCACGCGTCCTTGGCGTCCTTGAGCACCTTCTCCGCGCCGCTGCCCCCGCGCCAGAGATCAAACGGCACCTTGCTCAGGGCAACCATCTGACCGAACACAGCCTCGCTGAAGCCGACAAGCGCCTGAAACGGGTTGCCGCCCTGCCCCAGCTCCTCGAGACGCTCTCGCACGCGCTGCGCGTGCGCGCGCGTCTCGTCGAGATGCTTCTCCAACCCCTCGCGATAAGACCCCTGCGGACTGATCGCGACCTGCGAGTGCAGCACGCTCACCAGGCTCACCTCGCTCGCGTGCGCCTCATTGAGGTATTGCACAACCTTCTGCTCTGACTGGCTCATCCAACTGCCTCCATCATCAAATCGAGAGAACAAACCGCTCGCGCTTCTAGCCTCACCCCCGGCGCGAGCATCCAACACTCCGACTACCCAACCAGCCGCCACCCCAAGCCATCAAAACCAGGCGGCGCTGGAGTCGGCGTCGGCAAGTTGTGAATGGCTTCGTCTTGGCTCGTCTCCCCCGTCGCCGGCCGGTGTCAGAATCGAAGGCGATGAGCGGCCAACTCCTCACCTCGCGCGGCGAGCACCCCGCCGGTCCAGTGGCGGCGGCGTTCGAGCAGCGGACCCGCGCCCGCGAGGAGCGCGATCTCGCGCCGAACGCGACGCGCTCCTATCCCGCCGACCGGCGGCACGAAGAGCCGGACTGCGGGCTGCGCACGCCGTTTCAGCGCGACCGCGACCGGATCGTGCATTGCAAGGCGTTCCGGCGGCTCAAGCACAAGACCCAGGTGTTCGTCGCGCCGGCCGGCGACCATTATCGGACCCGGCTGACCCACACGCTCGAGGTCACGCAGATCTCGCGTACGGTGGCGCGGGCGCTCGGCCTGAACGAGGACCTGGTCGAGGCGATCGGCCTCGGGCACGACCTGGGCCATCCGCCGTTCGGCCACGTCGGGGAGGACGCGCTGGACGGCTGTCTGGCCGAGCGGTTCGGGCGGTCGTTCATGCACCACGAGCACTCGCTGCGGGTGGTTGACACGCTCGAGCGCGATGGCCTCGGCCTCAACCTGACGACGCCCGTGCGGGACGGCATCGTGGCCCACTCGGGCCGGGCACGCCAGCCGGCCACGCTCGAGGGCAAGATCGTCCGGCTAATGGACCGCGTGGCCTACATCAACCACGACATCGACGACGCCGTACGTGCCGGGCTGCTCTCGTCCGGCGATCTTCCGGCTAGAGAGATCGAGATCCTGGGCGACACCGGTCCGGCGCGCATCGACATGCTCGTGCACGATCTCGTGGAGCGCTCGGACGCGGCCGGCGACATCGTTCAGGGGGAGATCGTGGGCGGCGCGATGACCGCGCTGCGCGAGTTCATGTTCGCGCGCGTCTATCTCGGGCCTGAGGCCACCCGCGAGCACGCCAAGATCCGCCAGGTGATCAGATCGCTGTTCGACCACTACTGCACCCATCCGGAGGAGATCCCCGATTCGATCCCGGCCGGAGAACTTCCACGCCGCGTCACCGACTACCTGGCCGGGATGACCGACCGGTTCTGCATCGCCACGTTCGAGGCGCTGAGCGTGCCGGTGGCCTTCGCGCCGTGACTAGGTACACGGCCGACTCCCGCGACCGCGTCCGGGACGCGGTCGACATGCTCGCGGTCGTCTCGCAGCACACCGAGCTGCGCCGGGCGGGCGCCAGCGAGTACGTAGGCCGCTGCCCATTCCACGACGAGCGAACGCCCTCGTTCGGCGTCAACCCGATCGAAAAGGTCTACCACTGCTTCGGCTGCCAGGCTTCGGGCGACGTGTTCACCTTCGTCATGGAGACCGAGGGGCTCGACTTCGCCGGCGCCCTGCAGATGCTGGCCGACCGATTCGGGGTGGAGCTGCAGACCGAACAGGAGGACCCTCGAGCTGCCCAGCGCCGCGAGCGCCGCGAGCGGCTGCACAGCCTGCTCGGACGCGCCGCCGCCTACTACGCCAGGTATCTCTGGGAGGCGCGGGAGGCCCGGCCGGCTCGCGAATATCTCGACCGCCGCGGCCTCGGCGAGGAGACCCTGCGCGACTTTCGCGTCGGCTACGCGCCGAGCGCCTGGGACCGGATGCTGACCGCCTCGCGGCGCGCCGGGTTCAGCGACGAGGACCTGCTCGCGGTCGGGCTCGCCCAGCGCTCGAAGACCAACCCCGGCCGGATCTATGACCGCTTCCGCGAGCGGATCATGTTCCCCTCGACCGATGCGCGCGGCCACGTCCTCGGCTTCGGCGCGCGGGCGATGCGCGAGAACCAGCACCCCAAATACCTGAACACCGCCGAGAGCGAGATCTACCAGAAGCGCAGCGTGCTGTTCGGGATCGACCGCGCCCGCGCCGCGGCGGCCCGCGCGGACCAGGCGATCCTGGTCGAGGGCTACACCGACGTGCTCGCGCTCCACCAGGCGGGCCTGCACGAGGCGGTGGGGATCATGGGGACCGCCCTCACCGAGGAGCAGATCGGGGAGCTCCAGCGCGTCGCCCAGGTGCTCGTGCTGTGCCTGGACGCAGACGCCGCCGGCCAGGAGGCGATGCTCCGTGCTGCCGCGCTCACCGAGAAGCGCAGGCTCGAGCTGCAGGTCGTGCCGCTGCCCGAGGGCACCGACCCGGCGGAGCTCATTGCGCGTGACGGCGCGGACGCGTTGCGCCAGCGCGTCGCCGCGTCGGTGCCGTTCTTGAAGTTTCACATCGAGCGGATCCTTGACCGCAACGACACGGGCACGGCCGCAGGGCGCGATGAAGCGTTCCGGCAATCGCTCGACGCGCTGGGGAACCAGCGTGAAGGTGCCGTCAAGGACGACGCGGTTCGACGGCTCGCCGGCGCGCTCGACCTCACCGAGCCGCGGCTCAGGCAGCTGATCGAAGGGGCCGCCCAGCGGACTGTGGCGCTCGGCGGCGCCGGAGCCACGGGCAGGCCAGGCACCGCAGCGCCAACCAACGGCGTCACCCTCGACCAGACGGTCCGCGTCGAGCGAGCGTTCCTGGCGCTGTGCGTCGCGCTGCCCGACGCAGGAGCCCGCATGCTGTTCGAGATCGACCCCGACCAGCTCATCACCAGCGGGGTGATGCGCCGTGCCGCTCGCCACATCGCTGGCCGGACCCATTCCCCGCTGGCCAACCTCCCGCCGGACGACGAGGTGCTGGCCCGGACGGTCGCCGACCTGGTGGCGCGGGCCGGACGCGCCGGGCACCTGAGCGAGGATCAGCTCACGCACGCGCGGCTGGTGCTCGAGCGAGCCAGGCTGGAGCGCGCGATCCGCCGCGCCCGGGCCGAGGGCGCCGTCGGGATAGGCGAGCTGGCCCGGGAGCGCGAGGCGGTGCGCGAGCGGATCAGGCAGGTGTATGCGCGGCTCGAGCGGGCGCTCTGATGCCCGAAGCGCGTCCGGCTTAGCCCGCGGCGGGGGCCCGCCCGGGTCAGCGGATGGTTCGGTCGAGCTCGGCCCGCACAGCATCGAGCACCACCTGCCGCAGCCGCGCCACCGACACGCCGTACGCCTGCGCGATCCCTCGTAGCGTCTCCCCGGAGGCCAGCCGAGCACGCAGCTGGCGCGGCGGGATCCCGAGGTAGCGCGCCATCGCCCTGAGCTCGAACGCCCGGAGCGGGCCGCCGGGAGGCAGCGCCAGCGCCCGCCCGGCGGCCCGTCGCCCGCGGGCCTCGCGCGCCGGCGTGATCAGGTCGGTCGGCGGATGGAGCGGCAGAATCTGCGGCACGAGCGGCGCCTGCTCGAAGTCGAAGTCCTTGATCAAGTCGCCCAGCTGCGAAGCGTTCTCGCGCACGTCGGGACGCGGATCGGGCCGGCCGTCGGTCTGTGGGTCCAGGCGCCGTCCTCCGAGGAAGTCGTCCTCGATGAACTTCACGTAGGCGTCGAAGCTGAGCGTCTGGTGGTCGATGAAGCCCGGGCGGGCGTACGGGCTGATGAGGAGGCCGGGCACCCGCAGCCCGTAGCCCTGCTCGTCCACCTGCGGCGGGGCGATGTGGTCGTAGAAGCCGCCCCAGTCGTCCCAGGTCAGGAAGATCGCCGTGCTGCTCCAGTCGGGGCTCTGCATGATCGCGTTGATCAGCCCGGTGACGTAGCTCTGCCCCGTGCTGATCAGGCCGGGCGGATGCTCAGACACGGCGCCGTTAGGGGTGACCCAGGACACGGCGGGCAGCGAGCCCGCCTTTGCGTCAGCATAGAAATTCGAGATCGACTTGATGCTCGAAAGCTGGTCGTCCTGCTGGACGGTGGTGAAGTACGGCAGCGGGTTCCAGATGCCGGGCGTCTTCGCGCTCTGACCGGGCTGTGCACACGCGATGGCCGCGTTGTTCTCGCAGTCGGGCTCGGTTCCCTTGAACACGTAGTAGCCCCAGCTGACGCCGAAGTTGTGCAGGAGATAGGTGAGATCGGTCCAGGCGTAGTTCGGGGTGGTAGGCAGCGGGTTCCCGAGCCGGCGCGCGAAGTCGGGCGGGTAGCCGGGGTTCTCCGGCGCGCTCCGGCAGCTCTCGGGATCGTCTTTGAGCGAGCAATAGGCCGACCACTCGGACAGCAGGTACAGATGAGAGGGCAGGCTCCAGGACGCATCGGACTGGAACATGTGGTCCTGCAGGACGAAGTTGTGGGCGTAGGCCCAGTAGTTCGGGATGTCCGAGCCGTCGTGATACCCCATCACGTCCGGCGTGCCGCCGGCGTTTCCGCAGGCCGGGTTGAACGTCTGCGCACAGCCGGCCATCCCCCTCTCCTGCTCGCCCACGAACCCGTTCATCTGCCCGCCGTTCATGTCTGCTTGCGCGGCGGCGAAGCTGTGAGGCCCGCCGAGGCTGCGGTCCTGGCGGTCGTGGAACGGCCGCACGCAGCCGCCGGCTGCGGGGTTGGGCACGCATGGCACCGTCCCCGGATGGCTGGCCAACCCGGGAATCCCGTCGGCGCTCGGATAGGTCCCGAAGTAGGAGTCGAAGGACCGGTTCTCCTGCATGATGATCACCACGTGGCGGATCTTGTGGATGCCCGTGAGCCCGGGCGGCGGGGTGATCGTCGTGGTGCTGGTGGCGCTCGAGGTGGTGGTTGAGCCCGGTCCGGTGGTCGAGCCCTGGCCCGTGGTCGAGCCCCCCTTGCCCGGGCTCTGTGAGCTCCCACCGCACGCCGACAGCAGGAAGGCCGCCCCAAACAGCAGCGCGAGCAGCACGGGCAGGCATGAACCGGCGCGAGCCATTCGGTCGCGATGCCGGCCGGTCACGCCCAAAGCCTCATGCCACGAGTCGCGGGTCGATCAGACAACCGGAGCGATGCTATGCGCCCGCGCGGCGCCGTGCGTCAAGAGCGGGTGAAGCCGTCGTCCCATAGGTTGGCAGCGGTTGGCCGATGATCGTCCTGAGCGAAGATCGGGTTGGGGATCGGTTAGAGAAGGGCACCGGACGACTCGGATCCTGCGTTCTCGCCCGACGGCCCCCGGCCTCTGCCTTCCGGGCGAAACATTTCGGTTCGACCCACTAAAGTTCTCGCTCCCCATCCGGGACAGATCCGGGGTAGCTCAACCGGCAGAGCGTTCGGCTGTTAACCGAAATGTTGTGGGTTCGAGTCCCACCCCCGGAGCTGCAATGCGATCTGGACTGACCGTCGCGGAGATCGAGGACTGGGAACTTCATGGCGCAATCTGGCGTGCCCTCGAGGTGACCGACCGACGGGCCGTGGTCGAGCTCTGCAGCTGCACCGGAGAGCCCATGGATGTCGCCGAGGGCGACTCCCGGGAGCTGATCGAGTTCGTCCGCGAGCGCCGCACGGATTGACTCGCGAGCTCCTCGACCAGGTCCGCCGCGCCTGAGGTCCCATCGTGGGTTTTAGCCCACGCGGCCAGCTCGCGAGCCCGCGCGCCCAAGGAAGGCTCGGCCAAGGCTCGGCGCACCGCCATGCGCAGCGTGCTCGGCCGCAGCGCCCGCCACGGCAGCCTCACCCCGACGCCCGACCAATCCGCCCGGGCGGCGTTCTCCGCCATGTCACCGCAGTGGGGCACCGCGACGATCGGAGAGCCGCAGGCCAGGGCCCGCGCCATCGTCCCGTGGCCGGCGTGACAGATCACCGCAGCGCACTGCGGCATCGTCCTGGAGTACGAGAGCCATTCCACGAGCCGCGTGTTCGCGGGCACCTCGACCGGCCCCGCCAGCGGGCGTCGGTTGGTTGTGGCGAGCAGGCGGATCGGCTCGTCGCCCAGGCCGGCGAGCGCCGCCCGGAGGAGTCGGTGCTCGGGGTCCTGAGCGGTTGACGGCGCCACCAGGACCAACGGCCCGTCGCCGGCAGGCGGCTCGACCGCGCCGAACGGCGGCTCCCACATCAGCGGCCCGACCACGTGGACGCCGACCGGCC
>JAFASQ010000407.1 GCA_019244395.1 Solirubrobacterales bacterium
AGGAGCCACCGCTGCACATCGAGAGCCCGTATCGGCCCGAGCCGGTGGGGCCGGCGCCGGTCGTGGCTGGCGGTCAGCTCTCCCGCATGCGCCGGCAGATCGGCGAGCACATGAAGCGCTCGCTCGACACCACCGCCACGTGCACGACGTGGATCGAGGTGGACATGAGCCGGGTCGAGGCCGCGCGCAAGCGGTTGGGCGTGACGGCTCTCTCGTTCGTGGCGCGTGCCTGCATCGATGCGCTGCGCGAGCACCCGGCGCTGAACGCCTGGCTCGAGGGCGAGGCATACACGCGCCACGCCGATGTGAACCTGGGCATCGCGGTGTCGCTGGGCGAGGACGGCCTGATCGTGCCGGTCCTGGCGCGGGCGCACGAACTGTCGGTCGAGGGTCTCGCGGCGCGGATCAAGGATCTGGCGGGTCGCGCGCGGGCGCGGCAGCTCACGCCGGACGAGGTGCGCGGGGGGACGTTCACGATCACCAACCCCGGGCAGTACGGCTCGATCATGGCCACGCCGATCATCAACCTGCCGCAGGTGGCGATCCTCGACTTCGAGGCGGTAATCAAGCGGCCCGTGGTGGTGACCGACGCGCTCGGCAACGACTCGATCGCGATCCGGCCGATGACGATCCTCGGGCTGAGCTGGGACCACCGGGCGCTTGATGGCGCGCTGGCCGCCCAGTTCCTGGCAACGCTCAAGCGGAACCTGGAGAGCGTCTCGTGAACGAGCTCTGGGTGTGCCATCTAGGTCTCGTGGACTACCGCGAGGCGCTGTCGCTGCAGGAACGAATCCGCGCCGCCCGCCAGGAGGACGAGCTGCCCGACGTGCTGCTGACGCTCGAGCACCCGCCGGTCTACACACGAGGACGACGCTCGCGGCCGGGCGAGCTGCCGATGGGCGAGGAGTGGTACCTGGCCCAGGGGATCGAGATCGTCGAGACCGATAGGGGCGGACGGGTCACCTACCACGGGCCTGGGCAGCTCGTCGGCTATCCGATCGTGCGGGTTGACGACGTGGTGGCGTACGTCCGGACGCTCGAGAACGCGCTCGTGGCGGCTCTTGCCGGGGAGGGCGTGGTGGGGGCACGCTCGCGGCCGCGCGACGGTCACAACTACACCGGCGTGTGGGTCGAGGAGCGCAAGATCGCCTCGATCGGCGTGCATCTGTCCCGGGGCGTGAGCACGCACGGGTTCGCCGTCAACGTCGAGAACGACCTGCAGCCGTTCAGCTGGATCGTGCCGTGCGGCCTCGACGGCGTGACGATGACTTCGCTGATCAACGAGACGGACCGGACACCCAGTCTCATGAAATGCTTCCGCCGGCGGGCGGCGTACGAAGTGGCGCGCGCGCTGGGCCGCCGGCAGCGTCTGGTCAGTCGCGCCCGCTTGGAGACGCGAGTCCCAGTAGCTTGAGCAGCACCGGCGCCAGCTCGTGCGGCCGGTACTTCAGCTGGCGCCAGGTCGTGCGGATCACCTTCCAGCCGGCCGCCGTGAGACGCTGATCCCGCCGGCGGTCCGTCTCGAACGCCTGTTGCGTTCGATGCGTCCTGCGCCCGTCGGTCTCGACGGCGATCCGCCGCTCGGGCCAGGCGAAGTCCACCTTGATCGGCCGCTCCCCGTCGCGCGGGTCGATGTAGAACTGCGACTCGGGGTCGGGCAGCCCGAGGCGGCGCGTCAGGGCGAGGAACGCGTCCTCGAAGTCGTTCTCGGTCGGGGTGCTTCCGATGTAATGTGTCTCGAGGACGTGGCGGACGGCCTTTGCGCCGCGGCGGGTGGGGTTGCGCGCGAGTTGATCCTGGATGGCCCGGAGATCGAGGGTTTCGACGATCTCGGCCTGGTCGAAGGAGCGTTCGAGCTGGCGGCCGGTGACGACCTCGGCGAGGTCGAGGAGCGTCCGTGCCACCGTCGTCACCGGGATGTTGTTCACGACTGTGACGTCGGCTGTGGTGAGCGTCGTCGAGCGGTGGACTTTGACGCCTTCGTGGCGGCGGCCGGAGCGTCCTGGGACCGTGACCTCGATCCGCGTGTATCCCCAGTCGCGCAGTTCGTGGAGGACGGCGGCCGAGCGGTGCGAGAGGACGGCACCTGGGCCGCACGCGAGCACCGCGGCCATGTAGAGCCCCTCGCGCCCCAGCAGCTCCCTGGGGACGAGCGAGTAGACGGTGTGGTGGATGCGATGCAGTCGGCCGGTGGCTACTCGGTAACGAACGGCGGGGGCGGTCAGCCCGACGTCCCGCAGTTGGTCGAGACTGAAGGGTCCGTGCTGTTCGCGTGCGAGCTCGGATAAGGCTTGGTCGAGAAACGCAAGGTGGGCTTGCGTTTCTCGACCAGGCCTGAGCATGAGCGGATGATCTCTAAGAACATGTGACATGTCTGCGACGGTGTGTTGCAATCCGGACCGTGTCGCTAGCCTTCTACGTATGCACGTGACGCGATCCAGGGCTCATCCCGGCGGCATCGCGAACGTGCTCGAAGTCCTGGGCCCGGATGTCGTCCCGCTCCGCTCGCGCAAGCCGCCGTGGTTCAAGGTGCCGGCGCCGGGCGGTCCCAAGTACCGTGAGCTCCACCGCCTGATCAAGGCCGAGAACCTCCACACGGTCTGCCAGGAGGCGGCCTGCCCGAACATCGGCGAGTGCTGGCAGCGCGGCACCGCCACGTTCATGATCCTCGGCGACACCTGCACCCGCCGCTGCGGCTTCTGCAACGTCAAGACCGGCAAGCCAACCTGGAACGACCCGCTCGAGCCGGCCCGGGTGGCGCGAAGCGTCGCCAAGATGGGCCTCAGACACGCTGTGATCACCAGCGTCGATCGCGACGACCTGCCGGATTACGGGGCGTCCGCATTCGTCGGAGTGATAAGACAGATCCGCCGGCAAGCGCCGCGCTGCAAGGTTGAGGTCCTCACCCCCGACTTCCGTGGCGAGGAGATGCCGCTGGCCAAGGTGATCGCGGCGAGGCCGGACGTGTTCAATCACAACGTCGAGGTGGTCCCGCGGCTATACCCGGTGGCGCGGCGGGGGTCGAAGTTCGAGCGCTCGTGCCGGGTCCTCAGGAACGCCAAGGAGATCGGTGGCGATGACGTCACGACCAAGTCGGGGCTCATGGTCGGGCTGGGCGAGTCGTTCGAGGAGATGGTCGACGCGCTCGGCCGGCTGCGCGAGCACCATGTCCAGGTGCTGACCGTCGGGCAGTACCTGCGGCCGACCGAGCAGCACCTGCCGATCGTTCGCTACTGGCACCCAGACGAGTTCAACGAGCTTCAGAAGGCGGCGTACGCGCTCGGCTTCGAACATGTGGCGGCCGGGCCGCTCGTGCGCAGTAGCTACCACGCCGACCAACACGTGCGACAGGATGAACCTGGTCTGGGTCCGCTGGCCGAGGTGGTGGGATGAACCGAAAGCGCTTGCTCATAGCCCTCGCGATCGCGCTGGTGGTCGCGCTGCTCGTCGCGCCCGCCGCCCTGGCAGCGGCCGGCGGTGGGTCCGCGGGGTTCGGTGGCGGTGGCGGCGGCGGCGGTGGCGGTGGCGGCCGCGGCTTCGCCTTCTACGTCCTGATCCAGGTGCTGATCCGGATCGCCGTGATCGGGCACGGGCTGGGCGTGCTCATCCTGGTCGGGCTGGCCCTGCTTTACGTTCTGTTCACCCGCGTGGCGCCCCGGGCGAGCCGCTTCAGCTCGGCCCAGGGCAGCGCGGGGCGCAAGGCGCGCCGGCGCGTGGCCGAGCGCCAGCGCCGGGTCCACGCCGCCGCGGCGGTGGCGGCCGAGGAGGATGAGGCGTTCGCGCCCGATGTGGTCAAGCCGGCGGCGGCAAACTTGTTCAAGGCGGTCCAGGCCGCCTGGGACGCCGGCGACCGCGCCGCGCTGAGGACGCTCGTCGGCCCCGACCTGTTCATGGAGTGGGAGCGCCGGCTCGCCGACCTCAACCGGCGCGGATGGCGCAACCGTGTTCAGGTCCTCGACGAGCCGAGCGTCGAGTACGTGGGGCTTGACGTCAAGACGGGCCGGGTCACCGTCCGGATCGAGGCGAAGCTCCGCGACTACGTGACCGACGGCTACGGCAACCACCTCAAGCGGGCCGGCCGGTTGAGCGAGACGGTCCGCACGCGCGAGTTCTGGACGCTCGGCAAGAAGGAGCACAACAAGTGGGTGCTCATATCGATCGAGCAGGGCGCGGAGGGCTTCCACGTGCTCGACGAGCAGATCGTGGCCACCCCCTGGTCGGACGATCAGGCACTCAAGGACGAAGCGCTGATGGAGGGTGCCGTCGAGGACGCGGTCCCCGAAAACGTCCAGATTGCCGACGTGGCCGACCTCGACTTCGCCGGCGACGCCCGCGCCGCCGCCCTCGACCTGAGCCTGGCCGACGGCCGCTTCGCGCCTGACGTGCTCGAGATCACCGCCCGCCGCGCCGCCGCCGCCTGGGCCGAGGCCGTCGATGGCGACGACGCGCGTCTGCTGTCCGTGGCGCACGGAGACGCGGTTCGCGAACTCCTGCATCCGGGCGACCCGAGCGGCCGCACCCGTCTGGTCGTTCGCGGACCCGAGGTGCGAAAGATCCGGATCGTGGCGCTCGACGCGGGCACCCAGCCGCCCACCATGACGATCGAGGTGGAGTTGCGCGGCCGGCGCTACATCGAGGATCGCGACACCACCGCGATCCTGGCTGGCAGCCAGTCGCGGGCGATCACCTTCACCGAACGGTGGACGTTCGCGCTCGATGGCGACGCGCGCCAGCCCTGGCTGCTCGCCGGCGTCGGCACTCCGCGCCAACAGGCGTAAGCCCCCGGGCGAGGGGCATAAGCTCCTCGAGGCGCCGTGATCCCCCTGAAGGACAACATCCCGACGGACCGCTTCCCGTTCGTCACGGTCGCCCTGATCCTGGCTAATGTGATCGTGTACCTGCTGGCGATCCGCCACGGCGGCTCGCTGATCAGCGGGCCCGACGCCTACGAGTCGGTCAAGTACGGCGCGATCCCGACGGCCCTCACCCATTGCCTCGGCGAAAACCTCGTTGTCGAGCCCCAGAGGGTGCTCTGCACGCACGCATCACCAGCTGGCGCGCTCCCCACTTGGGCGACGGTGTTCACCTCGATGTTCATGCACGGCTCGATCCTGCACATCGCCGGCAACATGCTGTTCCTGTGGATCTTCGGCAACAACGTCGAGGACTCAATGGGGCCGATCAAGTACCTCTTGTTCTACCTCCTCGGGGGGATCGCGGCCCTGGCCCTGCAGGTGGCGATCCACCCCAACGAGGTCGCGCCCACCCTCGGCGCTTCGGGGGCGATCGCAGCGGTCCTCGGCGGCTACATCGTTCTGTATCCGCGGGCGCGCGTGCTCACGCTGATCTTCATCATCCTGTTCTTCACCGTGGTCGAGCTGCCGGCCCTCGTCGTGCTGGGCTTATGGTTCGCCCAGCAGATCGCGTTCGGCGCGGTGGGTCTCACGAGCCCGGGCGCCAGCGGCGGCGTCGCCTACTTCGCCCACATCGGCGGGTTCGCGTTCGGCCTGGCGACGATCAGGCTGCTGGCCACCAAGCGCCGGCGGATCCCACCTCGCTACCCGGTCTACTGACCGCGTGCGCCTCGCGGTCTTCACCGTCGCTCTGCTGTTCATCGTGGCCCTGGCCGTCCTAACCGCGCGCGACATCCGGATGCACGGCGCCACGCCGGTCGACGTGGTGGCGATCTTGGTCCTGGTCCTGTTCACGACCGGGATCGTCGGCGCCCTGCTTCATCCTCCACGGCGATGAGCGTTCTCCAGGGAGGACCTCGCAGCGAGCGGCCGCACGGAGCCCGCCGGCGCGTCGTCCAGGGGCTCGCGGTGCTGGCGCTCGCCCTCGCGGCGCTGCTGGTGCTGATGAGCGCCCGTGCGGAGGGGCCGGCGACGAACCCGTCTCACGGCCCGATCATCGTCCGGCCGCCCAAGCCGGCGCCCGCCAAGGTGCCGGCGCGGAGCAGCTACGGGATCGTGAGCGCGCCGGCTGCCGAGCGAGTCACGGTCAAGCTCAAGCTCGGCCTGCGCAGCGGTCTTCTCTTCGACGTCAAGACCGGCCAGGTGCTGTGGGCGCGAGATCCCTCTCGCGTCATGCCGATGGCCAGCCTGACCAAGATGATGACGGCGCTGGTCGTGGTGGCGCACGCCGAACCGAGGGCGCGGGTCCCGGTCACGAGCGACGCGCTCCACTACACCGGATCCGGGATCGGCTTGCTCCCGAAGGGCAAGCAGGTGCCGCTGACCGCGCTCCTCTACGGCCTGCTCCTTCCGTCAGGCAACGACGCGGCGATCGCGCTGGCGGAATACGTGGCGCGGACGCAGTCGCGCTTCCTCGCTCTGATGAACCAGCGAGCGCACGATCTCGGCCTGAGCTGCACCCACTTCTCCACCGTCTCGGGGATCGTCGATCAGGGGAACTATTCCTGCGCGCAGGACCTAGCGGTGATCGCGCGCCAGCTGCTGGACCAACCGCTCCTGGCCACGATCGTCGGCTCGCGCAGCGCGATCCTGCCCTTCCCGATCAGGGGCGGCAAGCTCTACCTCTATACCAACAACCCGTTGCTGTTGCTCCGCTACGCAGGCGCCGACGGGGTGAAAACCGGGTTCACCGACGCGGCCGGCCAATGCCTGGTCGCCACCGCCCGCCGCGGCAGCCGATGGCTCGGCGTCGTCCTGCTGCATTCCGGGGACACCTCAACCCAGGCGCAACAGCTGCTGAACGCCGGCTTCGCGAAACTTGCCAAAAGCTGATGCCGGCTGACACGGTGTCTCGGCCGTGAGTGAACGCCCCCGCCCGCGGGTACATGGACCCAAACGGTCCAGGCGCAAATCGCGGCAACACGAAGGAAGGCAGATGTCTCCCGTCAGCTACCAAACGATCAAGCTCAGCAAAGGCAAGCACTCAAGCCCCGAGGACGGCGCGTGCGTGATGGAGCTCGCCTCGATGCTCGCCGGCGAGGCGTTCACGGATCACCCGGTATCGGTGTGTCCGGTGATCGGATCCTTCCTTCGCGCCTACAACGACTCCATCGACGACAAGCGCCGCCAGTCGCTCTACGAGTACGCGTCGAGGGTGGTCGGTAGCCGCGGCGCGCAGCGAGCTCAGCAGGCTCGGGCCGACCGGCTAGCGCAATGGGCCGACGAGATGTACCGGATCCGGCGCCGGTGGTTCCTCCGCTCGCCGCTCCGCGCTGTCGAGCGCCTGCGCAAGCCGCCGGTCGACGCGATCGGCACCTATGCGGTCCACGCGATCCGTAAGCACAGCGACGAGACCCACGTCGCCGTGCTCGGGCTGATCGACGACTTGCTGGCGATCGGCGTGCGCGACGACCGCGTGACGGCGCGGGTCACGGCCGGGCGCACGCGCGCCCTTGACGCCGCCACGTAGACCGCCCGGCACCTTTTCACGGAAGGCACGATGGCCGGTTTGGGCACATGCTCGGGTGAGGTCAACGGCCGAGGTCGACCGACCCTGGGCGCCGTCAGCCGCATCCTGGCCGAAGACCCGGAGCTGAGCGATGGGCTGACCGGCCCCCGCCTCGAGGAAGCCGTGCGCGATTGCGTGGCCGGAACTTGCGGCTACCGGGCCGGCCCATGGTCGCCGCCCGACGAACTCGGGGACATGCGCTTCGGCATCGGGCTGTTGATCCTGGACGGCTTGATCGTCCGCCGGGTTGGCGTGGCTGGACGCTTCGGCGGCGAGCTCCTCGGCGACGGCGACCTGATGAATCCCTTCCACCCCCACGACATGGGCACCTCGCTGCCCCGCACGGGCAAATGGCGGGTGCTGCGCGACTCCCGCATGGCGATCCTCGACAGCGAGTTCGTGATGCGGGCGTCGCGTTATCCCGAGGTCGTGTCCGCGTTGCTGGCGCGGGCCCTGATGCGGTCGCGCCACATCGCGACGAACATGGCCATCGTCCAGCAGCCGCGGATCGACCTGCGCCTGCACATGCTGTTCTGGGAGCTCGCGGACCGCTGGGGGATCGTTCGCCAGGACGGCGTTCACGTGCCGCTTCACCTGACCCACGCCACGCTTTCGGACCTCGTGGCGGCGCGGCGGCCCACCGTGACGAAGGCGCTGGGCGAGCTGGCGCATCGTGGCGCCGTGGTTTGGACCGGGACGGACTGGCTGCTGCCCGGGGCTCCGCCGTCCGAGCTGGAGGACCTTGGCTCTTTGACGATCGCCGGCCTGGCGTAACTAGAACGCTCTATTTAGCGTTCGAGCGCCCAGTTACCCACGCCGGCGGACGCGTCGCGGCGGCCAAGGGCGGCGGTGTGCAAAGCTTCCGCGCACCTTGGCCAACGTGGTGGGACAGCGCATCCGCCGTCGCGAAGATCCTCGCTTCCTGCGCGGGGAGGGTCGCTACGTGGACGATCTGCAGCTTCCGGACGCACTGCATCTGACCTTCGTGCGCTCGTATCTCGCGCATGCCCGAATCAACGGCATCGACAAGTCGGCGGCCGAGGCGGCCGGGGTGCAGGTATTCACGGCGGCCGACACCGACCTGACGGTGAATCCCGCGCCGCCGATGCTGGGCTTGGATCCGCGCATGTTCAGGCCGCTGCTGGCGAGTCAGACGGTCAGGTTCGTCGGCGACATCGTGGCGATCGTCCTGGCTGACACGCGCGAGGCGAGCGTCGACGCCGCCGAACTGGTCGAGATCGATTACGAGCCGCTGCCGGCCGTGACCGATCCGCTCGAGGCGGCCAAGGATGAGATCCTGCTGTTCGGAGAGGTCGGCACGAACATCTGCCTGCACCGGCCGCCCGAGGATCCCGATCCGGACCTCCTGACCTCCAGTGAGGTCCGTGTCAAGGGCCGCGTCATCAGCCAGCGCATCTCCGCGTGCCCAATCGAGCCGCGCGCCACCGTCGCCCAGTTCGGCGAGGACGAGCGCCTCACCCTGTGGATTTCGTCCCAGACGCCCCACCAGGACAAGATGGTTCTGGGCATGCTGCTCGCGCTGGACGAGCAGCACATCAGGGTGGTGGCGCCCGACGTGGGCGGCGGGTTCGGGGCCAAGGGCGTGGCGGTCGAGGACGTGCTGGTGGGATGGATGGCCCGCGCGACCAAGCGCCCCGTCCGGTGGACCGAGACGCGCAGCGAGAACATGGTCGCGATGCACCACGGCCGCGCGATGGTCCTCGAGTTCGAGCTCGGAGCGACGCGCGAGGGAGTGATCGAGGCGCTGAAACTCGACATCCTGGCCGACGCCGGCGCCTACCCCGGCCTGGGCGCGTTCCTGCCCAACCTGACCGCCCTCATGTCGAGCGGCGTTTACCGGATCCCCAAGATCGAGACCGACATCAGGGCGGTGGTCACCAACACCACGCCGACCGGACCGGTGCGCGGAGCGGGTCGGCCCGAGGCGACGCAGCTGCTCGAGCGCGCCATGGACCTCCTCGCGGCCGAGCTGTCGCTGGATCCCGCCGAGGTGAGGCAGCGCAACTTCATCCCGAACGACGCCTTTCCGTACACGACCGCGTCAGGCGCCCACTACGACATCGGTGACTACGGCGGCGCGCTTAAGCTCGCGCTCGAGAGCGCGGGCTACGAGGATCTGCGGCGCGAGCAGGCCAGCCGGCGCCAGAACGGCTCCGCCCAACAGCTGGGGATCGGCCTGAGCGCGTACGTCGAGGTCACCAACGGCATCTCCGAGCAGGAGTTCGGCGCGGTTGAGATCACGCCCACCGGCGAGGCGATCGTCCGCACCGGCTCGCTCTCGCAGGGTCAAGGCCACGAGACGACGTTCGCCCAGATCGTGGCCGAGCGCACCGGGCTGGCGGTCGAACGGATCAAGGTGGTGCGGGGCGACACCGACCAGGTCCCACGCGGCACCGGCACGTACGCGTCGAAGTCGGCCCAGATCGGTGGCGCGGCCGCCGGCCAGGCCTCGGAGCTGCTGGTGGAGAAGGCGAAGCAGCTCGCCGCCGGCGAGCTCGAGGCGAGCCCCGAGGACATGGTGCTCGACGTCGGCGCCGGGCGCTTCCACGTCGCCGGTTCTCCCCAGCCGGGGCTGAGCTGGGCCGAGCTGGCGGTCTCGCTCCAGGGCGGCG
>JAFASQ010000448.1 GCA_019244395.1 Solirubrobacterales bacterium
CGGTCAGGCGCGGCGGAGGCCCGGGAGGGCGCGGCGGAGGCCCGGCCGGCCGCGCGCCTCGGCGCGGACGGTGGCGCGCTGCCGTTTACGCCGGCGGCGTTCGTCCGCCCGGGCATGGTGATGTTCGACCACGAAGGCGGCTATGACGTGGTGGAGAGGGTGGAGCGCGTCGCGCTCGACGCGCCCGTGTACGACCTCGACGTCGAGTCGGCACACAACTTCATCGCCAACGGGATCGTCACGCACAACTCGATCTACGGCTTCCGCGGCGCCGACATCAAGAACATTCTGGAGTTCGAGGACACGTTCCCGGACGCGCACGTGGTCAAGCTCGAACAGAACTACCGCTCGACCCAGACGATCCTCGACGCGGCCAACGCGGTCATCCGCAACAACCGGGCGCAGAAGCCGAAGTCGCTGTGGACGGAGCTCGGGCAGGGTGACCCGATCAAGGTGCGCGAGCTCGAGGACGAGCACGCCGAGGCCCGTTTCGTGACCGGCGAGGTCCAGCGCCTGCTCGACGAGGGCGTGTCGCGCGCGGAGATCGCGGTCTTCTACCGCACCAATGCGCAGTCGCGCGTGCTTCAGGACACGCTGGTCCGGGCCGAGATCCCTTACCAGGTGATCGGCGGCACCAAGTTCTACGACCGGGCCGAGATCAAGGACGCGATCGCCTACCTGGTGACGCTGGTCAATCCGCACGACGCCGGCGCGTTCACCCGGATCGTCAACTCGCCCAAGCGCGGGATCGGCGCGACGTCGATGTCGAAGGTACTCGCCTACACCAACACGACCGGAACCTCGATTTGGGGCGCGGCCTCCGAGCCCGAGCAGGTGCCGGGGCTGGGCGCGCCGGCGATCAAGGCACTGCGCCGATTCATGGGGACCATGCATGTGGTGCGGGAGCGCGCGGAGGCAAACCCGCCCGTCTCCGCGCTGCTCAAGGAGCTCATGCAGGAGACGGGATATCTCGAGGCGCTCGAGGCCGAGCGGACGATCGAGGCCCAGGGCCGGATCGAGAACCTCGAGGAGCTCATCAACGTCGCGGCCGAGTACGACACGCTGACGGCGGCGGAGACCGAGCGGGAGGCGTCGCTGGCCGATTTCCTCGAGCAGATCGCGCTGCTGTCAGACGCCGACGACCGTAGCGATGACCAGGGGCTGGTCACGCTGATGACGCTGCATAACGCCAAGGGGCTCGAGTACCCGATCGTGTTCATGATCGGCTGCGAGGAGGGGGTATTCCCCCACTCGCGCGCGCTCGACGAAGGCGGCCTGGAGGAGGAGCGCCGACTCTGCTACGTGGGCATCACCCGAGCCCAGCGGGACCTGTACCTGACCTACGCCCGCACGCGCAATGTGTTCGGCGCGCGCAGCTTCGGAGCTCCCAGCCGCTTCATCTCGGAGATCCCGGCCGGGCTGACCGATCGCGACGAGCAGGCGCCGCACGGGTTCGCCGCGATCCGCGCACGGGCCACCAGCTGGAGCCGGAGCGAGGTGCAGGGCGGCTCGTGGGAGGCCCCCGCGCCGGCGTTCAGGCTGGGTGAGGACGTCTCGCACCCGAAGTTCGGCGAGGGGGTGGTGACCGGGCTCGAACCCGGTGGGATCGTCGTGATCCGCTTCAGCGGGGACGGCTCCGAGCGCAAGATGGTGGCGGACCTGGCGCCGATCTCGAGGCGGTAGTGCCGGAACGATCCCCGCGGGGAGGCGAGACGGGCGGCCGATCCTCTAGGGTGGCGCCCCGAATGAGCGCCACGATCATCGACGGCAAGGAAGTGGCGGCCCGCGTCCGCGCTGAGGTGGCCCGAGACGTAGCAAAGATGCGCGAGCGCACCGGGCGCGTCCCCGGCCTCGCCACCATTCTGGTCGGCCAGGACCCGGCCTCCGAGGTCTATGTCCGCGGCAAGCGCAAGGCATCAGACGAGGTGGGCATCGCCGACCACCACCAACATCTCCGGGCCGACGCCAGCCAGACCGACGTCGCAGCGGTGATCGAGCGATGCAACGACGATCCGGAGGTCAGTGGCATCCTGCTCCAGCTTCCGGTCCCCGAAGGTCTCGACGGCAAGGCGCTCACGGCCATGATCTCGCCCGAGAAGGACGTCGACGGCCTCACCCACGTCAGCGCCGGGCGGCTCATGCAAGGCGCGCCGGGACTGCGGCCGTGCACGCCGCTCGGGGTGATCGAACTGCTCGACAGCTACTCGGTTGCGCTCGAGGGGTCCGAGGCCGTGGTGGTCGGCCGCTCCGATCTGGTCGGCAAGCCGGTGGCATTCCTGCTCCTGGAGCGCAACGCGACGGTGACCACGTGCCACTCGCGCACGAAAGACCTCCCGGGCGTGTGCGCGCGGGCCGACGTCCTGATCGCCGCGGTCGGGCGGACCGAACTGATCGGACCCGATTACGTCAAGCCGGGAGCGGCGGTGATCGACGTCGGGATCAACCGCACCGAGGACGGACTGAAGGGCGACGTGCAGTTCGAACCGGTGGCGGACAAGGCCGGGCTGATTACGCCGGTGCCGGGCGGGGTGGGCCCGATGACCATCGCGATGCTGCTCCGCAACACGGTTACGGCAGCGCAGCTGGCTGCCGGCGCGGAGTAAGCAGGACCAAGGCCATCGATCTCGAACCAGTAGTCGTGGAGAACCACATCCGCAGACTGCACCTGGAGCGCCTGACACGGGAGGACTGGATCATCGCCGGCGTGGCCGCGCTGCTCGTGGTCGATCTGCTCGCGCTGCCATGGTTCTCGTTCGGCGCGACGATCAACGTTGGATCCGACAGCGTCTCGATTGGCGGATCGCTCACCGCGGTCGATGCACCGGACGCGTGGCTCGGGGTGCTGGCGGTGCTCTGCAGCGCCTTCCTCATCACCGACCTCGCCTTCGAGCGCCTCCTGCCCGAGACACGCCTGCCGTCGATCGCCTCCGACCGCGAGACCACCCGCTACATCCTGGCCTGCGTGGCGGCCGGGCTGATCGGCCTGAAGTTCGTGCTGCATGTGGAGCGGTTCGGGGAGCTCGCGCTCGGGTTCTGGTTGGCGCTCCTGCTCGTCGCCGGCCTGGTCGCGTTGACCAGGCGAGCTCGCCAGCTCGACACCGTGGGAGCGCCGCCGGCCGCGTCGCCCGCACCGGCTGCCACGAGCGAGGCCACGCCCGAGCCCGGCTCGAGCGTCTAGCGTCGAGAGTATGGACTTTCACGCGTCGCGGCTTCGTCGTGGCGAGGTGCTCGCGGGCGCCGGCGCGGTGCTGCTGCTGGTGTTCATGCTCGCGGGCA
>JAFASQ010000495.1 GCA_019244395.1 Solirubrobacterales bacterium
CGGCCGCCCGAGGGGCGGGGTGTCAGGCGTGTCGCTCAAGCTGGTCTCGCTTTCAGGATGACCGGCGGCGAATCGGGCGCCGCGCGATTAGATGCAGCGCAATATAGGTGGACGGACCCGGAATGGCGAGGGTTGGGCCACGGGACAAGGGGGATTCGCGCGCTATCGGCTTATTTCGTTCAGCACCCGTCGCAGCCTGGCGGGTTGGATGGAGCGCCGGCCCCGGAATGGCACGCCTGGGATCGCGAGCAAGGCGATGGACCCGCCGAGCGCACCGGGCATGAGCAGAACCCCGCACCTGGCGTGTGCCGTCCAGGGCGCCGCGTCGGTGAGCCGGAGCGTGGCAGGGGTCAGCACCTCGCCGCACGCAGACTAAACCTGCGGGTTTGCCGGCGTGATCGCCCGCACGGCGCAGGAGAGGTCTGCGTAGACGCGGTCCACGCGCGTGCTGCGCCAGCCTTGAGCAGCGATTATCCGCCAAAAGGAGGGCCTGCGCGCTCCGACGGCGGTTGGAAACGCACGGCGTACCGCATGGCCAGCAGCGCAGCGTCGGTCGCGCCGGCGACGCCGACGAGCATGAGGGCCATGACCGCGTCGTCAGGAAGTTTGCAGATCTAGTGTGGCATCGCGCGCGTGTCGATGGGGTCGCATTAAGCTGTGCAGACCACGGGAGATTTCGGTTGAGGTATCTGCGCGCATGTGCCACGGATCGGCTAAACTTGGGGTGGAACGGGCGGGACATGACACATGTGCTGATTGCCACGCCGACGGCGGGCGGGGTCGTCAAGGCTCTGTACGCGACCACGCTGGTCAAGACCGTCAAGGCGGTGACGGACGCGGGGTGGGGCGTCGATCTTGTCACCCTTGACAGCAGCTACATCTCCAAGGCCAGAAACTACTTTGTCACCTTGCTTCTGAGCCAGCCGCACTTCACGCACCTGGTGATGATCGACAGCGACATGTCAGTCGAGGGCCAGGTCATCTGCCGTCTGATCCGCTGCGACAAGCCGGTCGTGGCCGCCGCCTATTCGCAGCGCCGCATGGACATGGATACCTTCGCGCGGGCGGCGCGCAACCCGGAACTCGCGCCGGCCGACCTCACGGCCCTCGCGTTGGACTACAACCTCCAGCCTGAGCCCGAGGCGGGAACCCGTCAGGTGAGGGTGGTCGATAGGATGTGCCGCGTCACACAGGCCGCGCTCGGTTGCGCGGCGATCCGGCGCGACGCCTTCGAGAGCCTGATCGCCGCCGGGGTGGTTCGGCCACGGCCGGACCGCTTCCTACAGAGGGCTGGCTTCGAGGGTCCGTTCCACGGCTTTTTCGACGAGATCGCGTTCGAGGACGGCGACGTGCTCTCGGAGGACTACTCTTTCTGCAAGCGCTGGCGCAGTGTTCCGGGCAACGAGATCTGGGCCGTCGTGGATGAGCCGATCGGGCATGTGGGCGACATGGTCTACGTCGCTCCCTATCTGAACCGCCTTCTTCAAGGCAAGGCTTGACGCGGCTTTTTGTGAAGGATCGGCCAGGTCGCGGACACGGCGGGCTGCATCGCCTCACCAAAGCCGCTGTTGTGGAGTTCTTTGGGGATGACCTCCAAATCCGGATCGGCGGCGCGGCAAGCTGCGGCTCCGCTCAGCTGTGGATGCGCGCCAGTGCAAAAGAGGCATGTGTTCATTACTCCTTACTATCAAGAAGATCGTCGCTTAATAGAGCGTTGTATTAGGAGCGTTCAGAGCCAGGATCCACCAGCGGATCATATGCTGGTTGCCGACGGCCACCCGCAGAGGTGGCTTGATAGTGAGCCGGTACGCCACATTGTATTAGACAAATCACACGGGGACTTCGGCAATGCCGCAAGGGGGACGGGGGGACTCCTCGCCGCTTCCGAAGGCTGCGATGGCATAGGGTTTCTCGATGCGGACAATTGGCTTGAAAAAAACCACTTGTCCACCTGCCTTGAAGAAGCACGACAGATTCAAGATTGCGACTTCGTCATAGCGCGGCGAAACTGGCGCAGACCTGACGGGACGCTTCTCAGAGCTCCCGACGAGCCCATTCCATTGCACGTCGATACTAACTGCCTCTATCTTCTCCCCGGCAGTTTTCATGTCATTCC
>JAFASQ010000520.1 GCA_019244395.1 Solirubrobacterales bacterium
CGCACGAGCCGACCGATGTCGTCGCCGTAGATCAGCAGGTAGATCGACAGCACGAAGGTGAGGACGAGGTCGAACGAGGTGGTGACGATCTGGGTGAGCAGGTCGCGCGAGAAGGACACGATGGCGCTCGAGCGCTTGACGATGTAGTGCTGGAGGGTCTGGAGCGCCGTCTGTCCCTGCTGCTGGACCTGGACGTGGATGCCCCGCCGGTCGAGCCAGCGCTGCAGGCTGGCCAGGTCGCGGTTGGCCGTGTCGATGAAGTGCGGGACGTCGCGCTCGAAGTGGCTGACCTGTGTGCTGATCGGGTTCGCCAGCACGACTCCGAGGCCGCCCACAACCGCGAACACGGCCAGGTAGAGGAGGAAGATGGACAGTCCCCGCGGGACCCCGCGCCGGACCAGCATCCTGACCAGCGGGTTGAGGATCAGGGCGATTGTGCTCGCGGCGAGGAGGATCAGGACCACGGTCCCGGCTGCACGCGCCAGGGCCCACAGCGCGAGCAGCGCGAGGGGAAGGATCACGAGCTGGACCCAGCGCGGGACGACGACCGGCGCCACCGGAACCCCGGGTTGGGTTAGCGGCGCGGCGGTCGGCGGCGTCGCGCTGCCGGAGCCGGCGGGCCCCCCGCCGCGGGCGGACTCGAGCGGATTGTCACCGTGGGAGTCGAGCGGGTCATCGCCGGCGGAATCGAGCGGGTCGCCGCCGGCGGAATCGAGCGGGTCGCCGCCGGCGGAGTCCAGCGGGCCATCGCGGGCGGAGTCCAGCGGGTCGGCGCGGGCGGAGTCCAGCGGGTCGTCGCGGGTGCCCGGCTCGGCCCCGCCCGGCCGCCTGTAAAACCTAAAAGCCATGCAAATGGAAGTATGAGCACCCGTAGGACATGAGTGAACCCGTCTCCATCCTGTTTGTCGGCGACGTGGTCGGCGGCATCGGCAAGCGGACGCTGCTGGCGCTGCTGCCTCGGTTACGCGACCGCTACGCGCCCGACTTCGTTGTCGTCAACGGCGAAAACGCCGCCGGAGGGGTCGGGATCACGCCGAAGATCGCGCGCGAGATGCTGGCGGCCGGGGTCGACGTGATCACCCTCGGCAATCACACCTACCGGCATCGCGAGATCTACCCATACCTGGACGAGGAGGAGCGGATCCTGCGGCCGGCCAACTTCCTGGCCAGTCAGCCGGGCCACGGATCGTGCGTTGCGCGCGGCGCGCGCGGGGATCGGCTGGGCGTGATCTCGCTGTCGGGCAACCTGTTCATGAAGGCTGGCCGGGCTGTGTTTCCGGAGGCCGACGCGGCGTTGCGGGCATTGGACGGCAAGGTCGACCATGTGCTGGTCGATATGCACGCGGAGGCAACCAGCGAGAAGGTGGCGATGGGCTGGCATCTCGACGGCCGGGTCACCGCCGTGGTCGGCACCCACACGCACGTCCCCACCGCCGATGCCCGCATCCTGCCCGGCGGGACGGCCTACATCAGCGACGTCGGAATGACCGGTCCGCGCGGCGGAGTGATCGGGGTGAACCGCGATCAGGCGGTGACGGCGATGGCGACGCAGATGCCGATCCGGTTCGAGACCTCGAGCGAGGACCCATGGCTGAACGCGGTGGTGATCCGGGCGGCGGAGCCGATGCGGGCTACGGCGATCGAGCAGGTCCTGGAGCCGGCACCGGGCGTCGTCTAGGGGCACCGGCGAAGCCGGCCCATCGTCGCTAATTTGGCGGGTTTCTCCACACTCGGCGAGCCGCGAGCGGCGAGTGATGAGAAACCCGTGCCAGGAGCCGGTGAATATGTATTCGGCTCCGCGGGGGCGGCGAGTGATGAGCTAACCGCCAAAGTCCGCGCCACAACCCGGGCTCGGAGCGTGAGGCACCCTACGGGGCGCCGGCGACCGCCACCGGCGCGGTTTCGGCCGGGTGCTGGCCGAGGGCGGCGGCCACCACCCGCCCAACCTCGGAGGGGAAGCTGCCGAACAGCGCCACCGCCACCATCGGGAAGAACCACACGATGTAGGAGTAGAGCCAGTACCCGGCGCCGAGCTGCAGGGCGATCAGGATGGCGGCGCCGAGTCCGGCGACCTCGACCAGCCCGCGGCGGCGGGGCACGATCATCACGGCGAGGGCCAGCGCCACGGTGGCGCCCTGCACGAGGTGCTGCTCGATCCCCAGGCCACCCCACAGGCCCCAGATCGAGAACGGGGAACTGCGGCCGGCCTGGTAGTCGATCGTGTCGCGCCAGAAGGCGGTCAGGTTGTCGTGCAGTAGCACGGGCAGCATCGCCACCAGCAGGGTGGCCGCATAGGCGAACACGTACAGGACCACCGCCCGCCGCCGGGGCGGCGGATCGACGCCGCGCAGGAACAGCGGCCCCAGGGCCAGCGGCGCGAACTTGGTCAGGCCGGCGAGGGCGCCGGCCACCCCGCGCGCCGGCGCCGAGGAGATCACGAGCAGGGCAACCACGAGCAGTAGCGCCACCAGCGAGTCGTTGGTATTCGAGCTGAGCGTCCACAGCGTGAACGGGTATGCCGCCCAGGCGTAGGCCAGCACCACGCCGAGCGTCGGGCCGCGGAACCGTCGGCCGAGCCAGTAGAGCCCGAGCAGCGTGAGGAGGTCGAACACGATGGCGGCGGCGTGCGCGGCCGGGAGGTCGTCCCACCGCCCGCTCCAGCCGAAGATGGCCCGGAACGGGACATAGACGTAATACGTGACCGGACCGTAGGTGTCGCCGCTGGCGTTGTCCTTCGGCCAGCCGCCATAGAGCGGCTTGTCGTGCAGCAGCTTGTCGGCCCCGATCACTCCGGAGTAGCCGACGTCGATCACGTTGGAATTCGCGAGGTTCAGCCCGATGCGGAAGCCGACCAGGAAGACCATGAGGATGGCCAGCCAGGCCACGGACCAGGACAGGCGTAGCGGCTCCCGGGGCCGGCCGCGCCCGAAGCCCAGCAGGAGCATGCGCACGAGCAGGTAGAGCATGAACGGGTACATGAGCGGGGTCGAGAGTCCGATCGTCCCGTGGTTGAAGAACGCGAGCGAGATCGACGGACCGAGCAGCACCAGCAGGTCGAGGTGGAGCAGCGACCAGCGGCGCTGCCGGCGCCCGTCGGCGCTCAGCCGCGTCCGCCGCCAGGGCAGGAATGGGGCGAGGAACAGCACGCAGAGCGGCACCCACACGTACCAGGCGTTGACGCGCCGGCCGAACGCGCCCGGGTAGCCGCGGGCCATCGTCCAGGCAACCTGGAAGCCGGTCCACACCTGCGTGACGGCGCCGGTGGCGTCGTCGACATAGACCTGGGCGAGCTCAACCTGGTGCCGCCCGGCCGAGAACCAACTTACCTGCCACTGTCCCGACCCCTTGGTGTACTCGTAGGCGGTCGCCTGGGGGTGGCGGCGGAGCTCGGCCCGGATGGCGAGGCTGGCCGCGGCGATCCGCTCCACCTGGGCGGCGGTCAACCGGTAGCCCTTGGGCGGAGTCGTCTGGGAGGTGACCAGGACCGGTGCGTTGGGATCGGTTGGCGAAGTGGCAGTGGCCGTCGCAGTGGTCGTCGCAGTGGCCGTCACCGTGGCCGTCGCAGTGGTGCTCGCGGTGGCCGTCGCAGTGGTGCTCGTGGTGGCCGTCGCAGTGGTGCTCGCGGTCGTTGCCGCGGCGGCCGGCCCCGGCAGACCGAGCGCAGCGAGGAGCGCAGCAAGGAGAAATGCCGCGAGGAGCGCCGCTGGACGAATGGTCAGCCGCACGGTATGACGCGCCGGCACGCGGGCCTGCGTGGTTCAAGGGTGCACATTCGGCACCTCCGCCGGACCGCCCGGCACGGCGACCCGGCGGTTATGCCCGGAAGCTCCAAAGCTTCTGCCCAACGAACGACAGCGGCGTGCCGGCCATGATCGCGATCGCCTGAGCAAGCACCTTCATCATGCCAGCGCCGACGAGCATCACCAGCACGACGTAGGTGAAGCCGAACGCGACGAGCGAGACCGTGAAGAAGCGGACGGCCTGGAGAACCGGATGGTCGCGCTTGGCGGCGAACGTCCAATGCCGGTTCCACCAGAAGTTGTTCAACACCGCGACGACCCACGCGATCACCGCGGACAGGCGGTAGTCGATGCCCAGCAGGTGGACGCCGGAGGCGAACACGGCCAGGTTGACGACGTAGCCGCTGGCCCCGACGGCGCCGAAACGAACCAGCTGGAGCCAGTTGTGGGTCCTGCGCATCCCGTGGCCGACGCGCAGGAGCGGCCGGCCGACCCCGCGCCGCATTCGCGCGTGGACGGGCGCCTGGACGGTCGTGGTCAGCTCGTCAGACATGGCGCCGGGGAATGTATCGATGGAATGTTGGGCGGGCGTAAGCGTTCACGCGTAGGAATTCGACACCGACTAGTCGGCTCCTAACCGAGAGCGGTGCTGATCTCCCGGCCCGGAACCACCGTCGCTGATGCCGAAGTGCTCGCGGACTAGCGGCGCCACGTCTCGCAGCGACCAGCGCCCGTGCGCCGCCGCCGAGGGCGGACCGGTTCCGCACCAGAGCAGGGCGCCCAGCGAATCGGTCCGGTGCAAGGAGCCGTGGCTCCCGCCGCCGACGTGGTCCGCGCCGCCCCAGTCGACGAACTCGTAGCCGGGGGCGCCGGACAACAGGACATCGCCGGCGTTCGGGCACTTCAGCGCCGACCAGATGCGCTCGAGCGCATCGGGGTACTCGCTGCACAAAAAACGCCCGTCCTGGACCTCGGCTCGCAGGGCCGCGAGGTCACCCTCGATGTCCCAGCGCCCGGCCCGGTCGTCCTCCACCTGATCGCCCGGGGCGAAGCGAAGCTCGCCGCGCCGGCTTCGGACGACCGCCTCCTCCCCGTCGGACCCGGTCAGCCAGAGCGCCAGATCGACCCCCTCAAGACCACAGGCCGCCTCGACCGATCGGCTGACCAGTTCGTCACGCCGTTCGTCGTCCAGGACGTAGATCATGGCCGCCCGCTGGGCCGGACTCAGGGCGACCTCGGCGCTCGCCGAGCGCGCGGCGCTGCGGGTGGCCACGTCGAAGTCGGCGAACGCGCGGTCGAGGCGGATGCGGTCCTCGACCGCGGCCTGGGAGTGGTCGGAGGTCACGATCACGGCAAACTGATCAAGGAACTCGTTCGGCCCGCCGGCGGCGTGCATCAGGCGTTCCAGCTGCCGATCAGCCGCGGCAATCGAGGTGACCTGGGCGTGCGGGCCGTTCCTGTGCGACCAGGCGTCGTTATCGGGCAGCGAGAACAGCATGAAGTCGCACAGGTCGTTCTCGACCAGGTAGGCGCCGACACACCCGGTGTGCTGGTCGCGGATGCCGGGCATCCCGAGCTGTCCCCGGCAGCCGGTCCGGCGGCTCGCGTATAGATCGGCATAGAACAGCTCCCGCGGCCCGTCGATCGTGCGCCGGAACAGGGTCGAGGTGACGAGCCGGGCCAGCGCGGTCTCGTTGGAGACCTCGTGGTGATGACGGCCCCGGTAGATGAGGTAGGTGGTGCCGGCGGTGCGGACGTCGGCGTCGTCGAGGCTCTCGAACACGGTCTCCACCTCGGGCGAGAGGTGCTCGGCGTTCATCCGGTAGACGGTGTCGGTGAGCGAACGCAGCACCCCGAACTGGCGGCTGGCTGAGAAGCTCGAGCCGTATTCGACGTAGCGGCCCTCCTCGCGGTGGTACCAGTTCATGCTGGGGATCCAGTGCTCGTCGGGGCCAACGCCCGTGGTGATCGTGGCCGCGCACACGGGCGTGACCGATGGGAACGCAGCGACGCAGTCATCGACGTAACAGCCGTCGCGACGGATGCGAGCCAGGGCGGGGGCCCGGCCGTTGGCGATGGCGCGCTCGAGCATCGCCGGCTTGAGCGCGTCGATCACGACCAACACGAGCTTCTTGGGTGCGCGGCGGGCACGCGCGTTTGGGGTGGCGCGGCGGGAGCGCGGCTTCTTGGTGGCGCCGCGGGCGCGGGCGTTGTTGTCGGCGCTCACGAGAACATCGTCCCCAGTCCAGGACGGCTCAACGCAGGATTCGCAGGCCGGCGTACTTCTGCTCGGCCCGACGCCGGCCGGCCAGCAGGAGCCACACCAGCAGGGCGAGCACGATCAGGCCTACCGGGGGCGCGATCACCGACAGGCCGGCCGCGAGGGCCGCCGCGCCTTCGGCGAGCAGCGGCAGCGCGCCGGCCGCCTCCGCGTCCAGCCGCGCGCGGACGCGGCGCAGCAGCGGAAGGCTGGCGGCGATTCCCACCGCCGCGCACACAACGCCGCCGATGAGGCCGGGCCACGCGGCGTAATGGCCGCGCGCCAGCGAACCGGCGAACAGCAGCGCCCCGAGCGCGAGCGAGATCACGCCCAACACAGTCTCCGCGGCGCTGCGCTCGCGCGCTCCGAGCCTAGTCGCGATGACCAGCCCGAGCACCACGCAAACAGCCATGGCAAGCAGGAACGGGAGGCTCTGCAGGAAAGAGTAGTTCGTGTGATTGAAGTGGATCTCGACGTTGCCGGCGGCCAGCGCGCCCGTGACCAGAGCCGGCAGGAACGGGCGGACGCCAACGGCCGCGGCGACGCCGATGCCCTGGAAGATGTCGAAGGCGAGATGCATCGTGCTGTACCGTGACCACCCGTGACGATAGAGGAGAGGGCGGGATGAGCCCAGGCTCCCGGCGCCCACGGTCGACGGCCCGCGACATCGAGCGCTACGGGGCATTGTTCGCCGAGCGCACCAAGGTCATGAAGTCCTCGGCCATGCGCGACCTGATGGCGCTGACTGAGCGCGACGACGTGATCTCGCTCGCCGGCGGATTGCCGGACACCTCCACCTTCCCGCCTGACTCGTACGCGTCGTTGATGAGCGCGGTGGCGGCGGGCTCGTGCGCGCGGGCGCTGCAGTACGGGCCCACGGAGGGCCTGACGGCGGCCAAGCGGTGCATCGCCGAGGTGATGAGCGCCGAGGGCATGGAGGCCGACGAGGACGAGCTGTTGGTTACCACCGGCGGCCAGCAGGTGATCGACCTGGCCTGCAAGACGCTGCTCGATCCGGGCGACGTCGTGGTGTGCGAGGCGCCCACCTATCCGGGCGCGGTGCCCACGTTCTCCACCTACCAGGCCAACGTCGTTCAGGTGACCATGGATCGGGATGGGATGCGCACCGACGAGCTCGAGGGCACGCTGGACGAGCTCGAGCGCACCGGGCACCGCCCTAAGTTCATCTACACCGTTCCGAACTTCCACAACCCGGCCGGCGTGACGCTCTCGCTCGAGCGCCGCCACGAGCTGGTCCGGATCGCCGCCGAGCGCGAGCTGCTGGTGCTCGAGGACAACCCCTACGGCCTGCTCCGCTACGAGGGGTGCGCGCTCCCTACCCTGCGCTCGCTCGATGAGGACTTCACCATCTACGCCGGAACGTTCTCGAAGATCCTCTCGCCAGGCGTGCGCCTTGGCTGGACCTGCGCGCCGGCGCCGGTTCTGGCCAAGATGAACCTGGGCAAGCAGGCCTCGGATCTTTGCTCGTCCTCGATCTCCCAGTACTTCGTCTCGGCGTATTTCGAGTCCGGCCCGTGGGAGGAGTATGTGGGCTCGCTGATCGAGATCTACCGCCGCCGGCGTGACGTGATGCTCGACGCTCTGGCCGAGGCCTTCCCCCGCGAGGCGGAGTGGACGCATCCCGAAGGTGGCCTGTTCATCTGGGCCACGCTGCCCGACTACATCGATACCACCGACCTGCTCGCCCGCGCCCTGGAGGAGCACGTGGCGTTCGTGCCCGGCCGCGCCGCCTATGTGGACGGACGGGGCGGATCGGAGATGCGGCTGAACTTCTCGGGGGTGGACGAGGACGAGATCCGCGAGGGGATCAGGCGGATCGGCGAGGTCGTGCGCGAGCAGATCGAGCTGTACGGCACGCTGACCGGGGTGGCGCCGGCAGGTAGGCGCGCCGACCCGGAGCCGGCAGGTACGCGCGGCGACCCGGAGCCGGCGGGTAGGCGCGGCGAGCCGGAGCCGGCGGGTCAGCCCGCGTCCGAGCCCGAGGCGCCGGCCGCGGACGTCGCGAACGTTCTGCAGCTGAGGCGCCGGCGCGCGTGAGTGGGCCGGATGGACACGCGCGCCGCCCGTAGAGGCGAGGCCGGACGCCGAGCGGGTGAGGACGGACGCCGAGCGGGCAGCATGCGCGTAGCCGTGCTCAAGGGCGGCCGTTCGCTCGAGCGGCAGGTATCGCTGAAATCCGGCGCCCGGGTCGAGGACGCGCTGGAGCGCCTCGGCCACGAGGTTC
>JAFASQ010000083.1 GCA_019244395.1 Solirubrobacterales bacterium
ATCGCCGGCGCCTACCGCACCGCGGCCGCGCGGGTCGCCGCGATCCCGCGCAGCCCGGCGGGGCTGCATGCGCTCCTCGGGGATCTCGCGAGCTCCTACCAGGCGCTAGCCGCGGCCGCCCGCGCCGCCAACTCCTCGGGTTACCGGCAACTCGCCGCCCAGATCTATTCGGAGGAGCAGCAGCTGCGCTTGCAAGCGGCGTCGCTCTGAGAATGCGGCCCGTGCCCTTTGACAGGAAGTGGCCGCTTGTGCTCCGAGGAGGGTGGCCGCGTGTGCGCCGACAGGAAGTGGCCGCGCGTGCTCCGAGGAGGGTTGCCGCGTGTGCTCCGAGCAGAAGCGGGGCTCAGCCGATCGTGGTCGTGCCGGAGCCGCTGCTGCCGTGACGATGTGCGCTGCGGTGACTGGCCGCCGAGCCGAACGATCCGCCGCCTGAGCTGGCGCCGCCGATCGAGGTCGCGCCGCTGCCCACGTCCGAGGGGGAGCTCTGCGTCGGCCCGGCCGATCCCGCGGCCGCCGACGGAGCGCCGCTCGAACCGCCCGCCGAGGTGACCGCCGGCGCGGAGCGCTCGGGTGTGGCCGAACTCGCCGAGTGGTTGGCGCTCGCCCTGGCGCTCGGGTTCGAGCTCGTACGGCTGGCGCCTGCGCTTGCCC
The DNA here is from genome assembly GCA_019244395.1 of Solirubrobacterales bacterium. Taxonomy (GTDB): domain Bacteria; phylum Actinomycetota; class Thermoleophilia; order Solirubrobacterales; family Solirubrobacteraceae; genus Palsa-465. The sequence continues at coordinate 652 of JAFASQ010000083.1, forward strand.
CGGCTCGGGCCGCGTGGTCTCCGGCGGACCTACCGGGACGTCTGGCCGGCCTGCCGGAATGTCCGGCGGGCTTGCCGGCGCGCGGCCGTCCCGCCTGCGGGAGTCTCAGCGCCACCAGCTGTCCGGAGAACGCGGTCGCCAGAGACGGATCCTTCCGGGTGAGGACAGGAGAAGCCGGAACGCGCGTCTGGGTCGCGGTGGTGGGCGGCGACCCGCCGACGCCGGCAACGCGCGAGATCAGGAACGCGGCGCCGAAAGCCGCGACGGCAAGCACCGTACCCGTGGCCACGAGCCTCACCACGTCCACAGCCTAGCCTTGGGTCGGCACGGGGATCAATTTGGGCAGCCGGCCGTCGCGGATTTTCACGAGCGCGCGCTCGGGCAGGTATCCCGGCGCCTTGATGATGATCAGCAGGCGGTCGCCGGCCCGGTATTGCTTGCCCCTCAACGCCCGCAGCAGCCTCATGACATGGCGAGCCCCGCGCGCGCTGATGTCGCGCTTTCCTGGGCAGCCCCGGCCTCGACACTGAACGAAGATCTGAGCGAGACCCGGGAACCGGCCAATCCTCACTCGGTTCAGCCTGGTGACGGAGTGGTTCCAGGTCCAGCTGATCCTCAGCCGGACGGCGAGCGCGTGCGGCGCGACGGGGGCCGGAAGCGGCGTGCTGACCGGAGTCGTGACCACCGGGGGAGGCGGTGGTGCCGGCGGCGCGCACTTCGCGGGTGGCGGGACCGCCGGCGCGCGCGACCCTCCGCTCCCCTTGCCGTTAGTCGCCGTGGACCAGAGCGCCGCGGAGCCCTTGTAGATGACCAGGTTTCCGTCGCTCTGCATGTACAGGAACGCGCCCGGCTGCTGCGGAGTCCGGCTGGCCCAGAGCGCGTGTCCGGCCGAGTCGTACACGACCAGGTTGCCGTCGGTCTGCATTACCGCGTGGGCGCCCGGGTGGCCAACGGTCCCGCTGGCCCACAGAGCCTTGCCGGCGCCGTCATAGAGCACGAGGTTCCCATCCGATTGCATGAGCAGTTGGAACTGCTCGGACGGCGAGTAGATGCTCCACCCGGGACGCAGCACGTCGCCCGGCTCCATGAGGTATTGGACCGTGTGGGTCGCCCACACCGCGGGGGGTGAGGAAACGACGACGTTGCCGTCGTTCTGGATCACCAAGACCGGACACCCGGTGCCCCGGCTATTGCTGCTCCACACGGCGGCCCCGGTGGGGTCGTACAGGACGAGGTTGCCGTTGGCCTGCATCACCGCGTGGGCACCGCGATCGCCGGCGGTGCCGCTCGCCCAAAGGGCGCGGCCGCCGCTGAGGTATTCGACCAGGTTCCCGTCGTCCTGCATCAGGAGCTCGTAGTGGCCGTCGGGCGAGACGATGTCCTGCCCGGGGGCGAGCGTGCCATAGGTGGCGAGCGTGTTGGTGCTCGCCTCAGCGGCCGCCGGCAGCGCCGCCGACGCCGCCAGCATCGCCGGCACGAGCCCGGCGGCAAGAACCGCCGTCGTGCGGCGGATCCTGTCGATCCGGAGACGGTACGGCAGCCAGGGGCGGCGAGGGGACATCTTCGACCCTTTTAACACACGCGCGCATCCGCCGTTTCGAACGGCCACCGCACACGCCCGCGTCCGCCGTTTCGAACGGCCACCGGCGGCTTCGATCAGCGCTCCGAACCCCGCGAGCTAGAGCCGGCCCCATCGAGGCTCTGCCACCGAATGGCCGGCGAACACCAGCAGCCTCGGCAGCTACCGCGCGACCCTGGCCGATCCCGCTTGGACACGCGCTCTCGGCAGCGACCGTGCGACCCCGGCCGAACCCGTGTGGACTTAGGGCCCGTATGAAAATAAGCTCGGCACTGGATGCGGCCTGGATGATTTCGCGGATGCGGCACCGGCGCGTGCGCACCGTAGCGCTGCTACTACCGCGCACGCGCCAGCACCGCCCCGCTCGTCCCCAGACCGCCCCAGCACCAATCTTATTTCCCTACAGACCCTTACGCGCTCTCGGCAGCCACCGCGCGACCCCGGGCCCCGCGGAGCGAGACCCGCGGCAGCCCGACCAGCGCCACCAACGCGCCGGCGGCCGCGAACGCGGCCGCGATCCCGAACGCCAGCGTGAACCCCGAGGTCAGCGCCGCATGTGCGGCCTGGGCACCGGAAGCGGCGGCGTGGTGCAGCTTGCTGTCCGTGCGCGACGTAGCCAGGGCGGCGAGAACGGCCAGGCCGAGCGCGCCTCCGACCAGGCGTGAGGTGTTCACCAGCCCAGAGGCGAGTCCGGCCTCGGAGGGAGCCACGCCGGCGACGGCCGCGATCGTCACCGGCACGAAGGCCAGGCCGATCCCGATCGCCACCAGCAGCGAGGGCACGAGCACCTCGCCGAGGTAGCTGCCGTCCGGCGAGATCTGGGTGAAGAGGATCAGCCCCGCCGCCTGTGCGGTCATTCCCGCGACGAGCAGCGGCTTGGGCCCGACCCGCGTCACCGCGCGCGAGGCCAGCGTCGATCCGGCGATGATGCAGAGCGTCATCGGCAGGAACGCGAACCCGGCCTTCAGAGGCGAGTAGCCGAGGACCTGTTGCAGATACAGCGAGAGGAAAAACCACATTGCGAACACCGCCGCGCCCACGAGCAGGACCACCACGTTGGCGGCACTCAAGGTCCGCGACTCATAGATGCGCAGCGGCATCAAGGGCGATCGCGCAATCCGGCCCTCGATCGCCACGAATGCGGCGAGGAGAACCAGGCCACCCGCGAGCAGGGCCAGCGTGCTCGCAGACCCCCATCCGGCCACGTCGGTGCGGACGATCCCAAGCACCAGGACCGACAGCCCTAGCGTGGCGGTGAGCGCGCCCGCGAGGTCGAAGCTGCGGGCGTGCCCCTCCGAGCGTCCCTCGGCGATGTAGCGCTGCGCGAGGACGGCCGCGGCCAGCCCGATCGGCACGTTGATGAACAAGATCCAGCGCCAGCTCAAAAGATCGGTCAGTACGCCGCCCAGAAGCACGCCGGCGGCGCCGCCGGCCCCGCCCATCGCGCCCCAGATGCCCACGGCGCGGTTGCGGGCGGCGCCTTCCTCGAACGTCGTGGTCAGGATGGCCAGCGACGCAGGCGCGATGATCGCTCCACCCAGGCCCTGCGCGGCACGCGCCGCGATCAGCAGCGCCTGCGTGTCGGCGAACCCGCCGGCCAGCGACGCGACGCTGAACAGCACCAACCCGGACACGAATACTCGACGCCGCCCCACGAGGTCAGCGGCCCGGCCGCCGAGGAGCAGGAAGCCGGCGAAAGTGACCGTGTAGGCGTTGACGACCCATTGCAGGTCCTGTTCTGAGAAGCGCAGCGCGCCGCGAATGGCGGGGAGGGCAACGTTCACGACTGACACGTCCAGGATGACCATGAACTGCGCCAGGCAGGCGAGCAGCAGCGTTGCGCGGAGGTGGGGCTTGGAATGGTTAGCGTTCATATTGGGAAGACGATCGAGAGGCACGCGATTCGACAAACCTGCGCCGCCTCTGGATCCGGCGGAGTACGATGTTTATCGAACGATAGCAGCAATGTTCGATGATGGTCGTACTAGACTGAGGGAGAGATGAGTACCTACGCCGGACAAGGAATGGCCGCGGCGGCAACCGCGCGGCTGGTCGAACCGCCCTCCGTGCGAGAAGAGGCAGACCCGCTCTCGCACCCGGCAGCCCACGAGATCGCACTCGCCGCGGTCCTGCATGCCCTCAGTGACCCGATGCGGCTGCGCATCGTGGCCGCGCTGGCAGTGGAGGACAAGCGGACCTGCAAGAGCTTCAACCTGCCGGTGACCAAGTCGACGTGCACGCATCACTTCCGGGTGCTGCGCGAGGCCGGCGTGATCCGTCAGCGCCTGGAAGGCACCACTCGCCTCAATTCGCTCCGGCGCGAAGACCTCGAGGCGCGTTTCCCCGGTCTGCTCGACTCGGTGCTCCGCGCCGCCGGCGTCGCGCGAGGCGGCAGCGGCGAAGCCGGCGTCCCGTAGGCCGGGAGCGGCGAGGCCGGCGCCGCGTAGCCCGGCGGGCGCCGCTTCGACCGGCGACTACCGCGAGGCTCGCGACCGGTAGCTCCCGAACTCGGGCGGACGTTCCTCGCTGAACGCCTGCACGCCCTCGCGCGCCTCGTCGGTCTCGACGAACAACCCGAGGCCACTGAACGACATCGAGGCAATCCCGGCGATGTGCTCGGTGTCGGCGTTGAACGACTGCTTGAGGAAACGAAGCGCGGTGGGCGACAGGGCCAGCATGTCGTCCGCCCAGACCCGCACCGTGGCCCGCAGCCGATCATCCGGCACGACCTCATTGACGAGCCCCCAACGCTCTGCGGTGGCGGCGTCATAGCGCCGGCAGCGGAACCAGATCTCGCGCGCCCGCTTCTCCCCGACCACGCGCGCCAGATACGCCGTACCGAAGCCGCCGTCGAACGACCCCACCCGTGGCCCCACCTGACCGAAGGTGGCCGACGCAGCCGCGATCGTCACGTCGCATAGCACGTGGAGCACATGGCCGCCGCCGACCGCCACGCCGTTCACGGCCGCGATCACCGGCTTGGGCACGTCGCGGATCATGCGGTGCAGCCGCTCGATCTGAAACAGCCCCGACTCGCTCGGACCGTAGTCGCCCGTCTCGGCGCGCTGCTTCTGGTCCCCGCCCGCGCAGAACGCTCGATCCCCGGCGCCGGTCAGGCAGATCACCCCGACGTCGCTCGCCGCCCACGCGCGCGTGAACAGATCGATCATTTCGTCGACCGTCCTCGCGCGGAAGGCGTTCATCCGGTCGGGACGGTCGATCGTGATCCAGGCCAGACCGTTCTCGACCTCATACCGAGTGTCGATCAAATCCATCCCGCTCTCCTTTCTGCCCCTGCCGGTCCGCCGCCACACCAGACCGGCCCCGGGCTTACGCCATCGTCAGCCCCCCGCTGACCGACAGAGTCTGACCGGTGATGAACCCGGCCTGCTCGGAAGCCAGAAACGCCACCGCCGCGGCGACGTCCTCGGGCCGGCCGAGGCGTCGCATCGGAACCGCCTTGCGCAGAGCGTCGACCATCTTCGCGCTGGCCTCGCCAGCCCCCAGCATCCCTTCGAGCAGCGGCGTCTCGGTCGGACCCGGACACACGCTGTTGACGGTCACCCCGCGGCGCGCGACCTCGCGGGCGAGCGTCTTGCCGAACGCCACCTGTCCGGCCTTGGCACCGGCGTACACCGCCTCCAGCGACGAGCCGACGCGCGCGGCGTCCGATGAGATGTTGACCACTCGCCCGTACTCGCGCTCGACCATCCCGGGCACGACCCGGCGGCAGACCCGCAGGCAGCCCTTGTAGTTGAGCTCGATGATCTGGTCCCAGAATTTCTCCTCGGTCTCGAGGAAGGGGCGGAACTCGTCCCAGCCCGCGGTATTGATGAGGATCTCGATCGCCCCGAGCTCGCCTTCGGCCCGCGTGACCGCCTCGTCCACCGAGCCGCTGTCTCTCACGTCGAGATGGACGGCCAGCGCCGCCTCACGGGCGGCCTCCTCGACGATGTCCCCGGACACCACGCGACGCCCGTCGGCCGCCAGCGCCCGGACGATCGCGCGGCCGATGCCGCCCGCGCCACCGGTCACCAGGGCCACTCGAGAAGCGGGCATCGCCGGAACAATACGATGGCGCCCGTGGACGGCTTCGGCCCGGATCGGTTGCCGAGCGCGCTCGTGCTCACGTTCGACAACCTGGGGGAGGCGAGCGCACTCGAGCGGGGCACGCAACCGCCCGATGTGCCGCTGGGCCGCGATCCCTCGGTCCTTGAGGCGCTGCCGAGGCTGCTGGACGAGCTCCAGCGCCACCGCCTGACCGCCACCTTCTTCGTCGAGGCGATCAACTGCGAGCTCTATCCCGAGGCGGTTCGCGGGATCGCCGCGCGCGGGCACGAGATCGGCCACCACGGCTGGGCGCACGAGACTTGGCGGAGCCTGGCGCCCGCGAACGAGCGCGACGCGTTGATCCGCGGCCTGCGCGCCTTCGAGGCGCTCGGCCTGCGCCCGCGTGGCTTCCGCCCGCCCGGCGGCGAGTTGACCGACCGCTCGCCAAGTCTCCTGCGCGAGAACGGCTTCGACTGGTGCTCGCCCGAGGGCTGCGACGCCGAGGTCGTCGCCGGGCTCGCCTACATCCCGTTCGACTGGGACCTGGTCGATGCCTACCACCTGATGGACGCCTTCGCGTCGCTGCGGGGCGAGCGCGGGGACCCCGAGGCGCCGCGCGATCCGGACGCGCTCACCGACCGCCTCGAGCAGCGACTGACCGCCGCGCGGGGTCACCACACGCTCGTCCTCCATCCGTTCCTGATGCTGGACCCTGCCTGGGCGGCCGGTGTCAGCCGGGTGCTCGCGGTCATCGCCGAGCTCGCGAAGGGACGGCGCACATGGGTCGTCCCGGGCAACGTGTTCGCGGATTGGCAAGTCCTCCGAAGTTAAAATCGGCGGGCCCACCACCACGAGGAAGAGGAGACGGAACATGCGGGGCTTCATCCGCGGCACCCACCACCTGACCTTCTGTGTCGGCGGCGCCCAGGAGGACTACGACTTCCACGTCCGGCTGCTCGGGCTGAAGAGCGTCAAGAAGACCGTGCTGTTCGACGGGGAGATCCCCATCTACCACCTCTACTACGGCAACCGGCTGGGCGACCCGAGCACGCTGCTGACCGCGTTCCCCTACCGCCAGGCGGGTTGGATGGGCAAGCGCGGCACCAACCAGGCCAAGTCGCTCAACCTGTCGGTGCCCGCCGACTCGCTCGGGTTCTGGGCGGATCGCCTGTCCGAGCACGGCATCGACCACGAGCGCGGCGAGCGCTTCGGCACCGAGCGCCTGTTCTTCCGCCACCCGTGCGGGATCGAGTACCAGATCATCGGCGACCCGGATCCCGACGACCGCGAGCCCTACGACGCGGTGGTCCCGGCCGAGCACGCCATCCGCGGCGC
>JAFASQ010000116.1 GCA_019244395.1 Solirubrobacterales bacterium
GCGCGCCACCGCACCGTGCGGCGACGGCGGCGCGGCCATCCAGGCGCTGCTCGGCACACCCGCTGGTCTCGCCGTGGGGCTGGACGGCTCGCTCTACATCGCCGACCCGGCTCTGCATCGGGTGCGGCGAATCGACCCGCCGCCCGCGCTCAGCGCGTGCTCAGGCGTTGGCAACAGCAAACGGGCGCCTCAGTCTATGGCGGGCTCGAAGAAGCGGCTGGGATGCGCGACGACCAGCAGGAAGTCGAAGGGATCGAAGACGCTGACCGCTGCGCCGGTGAGGCAGATCACGACCGTCGCCGGCGACGGCACAGACTGCAGCACCCTCGCCGCCCGCGCGTGTGGAGATGGGGCCCCCGCGACCTCCGCGGCGCTGCAGGGTCCGTACGGCGTATGGGTCGATCCGACCGGGCGCCTGTTCATCGCCGACGGCATGCGCGGAATCCGCGAGGTGCTTCCCGACGGCACGATTACCACGATTGGCGTCGGACCCGGCAGCTACGACGTCCGCAGCGTCGTGGGCGGCCCGGGGGGCAACCTCTACGCCGTCACCGCAAATCCGGACTACCTGCTCAAGCTCAACCTCGCGTCGGGACAGGTGACTCAGGTCGTCGGGACGGGGACGAGCGGCTACAACGGGACCACCGACAACTTCGGCTCGCTCCTCCCCGGGACCCGGGTCCAGATCAACCACCCCGCGAGCCTCAGCATGACGCCGAGCGGCAATGTGCTGTTCGCCGATACGAACAACGACATGATCCGGGCCTTCGTCCCGTCCACTGGCCACGTGATCGACGACCTCGCGGGTCTGCTCGACAGCAACAGCAACCCGCAGGCAGGCTTCAACGGCGACGGCAACGCAGGCAACCAGACCGAGCTCGACCACCCCCAGGCAGTTGCCGCTACCCGCGGTGCGCTGTTCGCGGTAGCCGACACCGGGAACAAGCGAATTCGCCAGGTGGGCCCGAACCCGCTGCCCGGCGCCTTCCGTAAATGAGTCGCGTGGCGTGCGCATACTCGGTCGTGATCGCGGCGACCCTCGCGCTCGCGCTCGCGGTCGCGCCGAATGCCGCCGCGGCAGGCTCGTGCCCGACCGCGAGAGCGCGCTCAAATCGCTGATCGGCAGCGGGGGGACTGTTGCGCTCAGCTGCCCCACCGCGACCACGATCCCGTTCACGAGCACGATCACGGTCGGGTCCAGCGAGAAGGTCACTCTGGATGCGTCGGCGTCGCCGGGGAAGATCATCCTGGACGGAGGCAACGCCGTCCAGCTGCTTAGCGTTGAACGGGGCAACCTCACCCTAGACGGTCTCACCTTGACCCATGGCCATTCCGACTACGGCGGAGCCCTGAGCAACGACCACGGAACCCTCGTGGTAAAGGACAGCATGCTGTCGGGTAACGCCGCCTCCTCCGGTGGCGCGGTCGGAAACGGCGGCAGCACCACCATCGCCGGCAGCACGCTGACGGACAACAGCGCTGTCAACGCCGCGGGCGCGGCGATCAACGGAGGTGGCGCCGACAGCGTGCTCACCATCGCCGACAGCACGGTGACGAACAATTCCGCCGCCAGAGCGGGCGGGATCTTCCAGGTCGCGCCTGGCCCGACGACGGTCACGAACAGCACGATCGCTGGCAACTCGGCGCTGACCGGCGCGAATCTCGTCGCCTTTGGCGGTTCGCTCGACGTGCGGGCCAGCATCGTCGCCGGCGCCGGTGGAGGCGGTGCGAACTGCGGCGGGACGCTGCACGACAGTGGATACAACCTCGAGGATGACCCCGCCGCCACGTGCGGGTTCAGCAAGAGCGCGCACGACACCGTCGGCCAGAGTCCGGATCTCGGTCCACTCGCGGACGCGCACGGGGTGACGCAGACCATGGCGCTGGGGCCGGGGAGCCCCGCCGTCGACCGGATTCCCACCACGACCGGCCTGTGCCCGCCGACCGATCAGCGCGGCGCCCGGCGGCCGGACGGGAGCGAAGGCACCTGCGACATCGGCGCCTTCGAGCTGTGGGACTCCTGCCCCCTCACCGACGCGGCGCTCAAGGCGTGGCTCGCAGGCTCAGGCGACGGCCAGCTCGATTGCCCGTTTGCCACCGCGGTGAAGTTCTCCGGCACGATCGAGGTCACGCATGACCTCACGCTCGATGCGTCGAGGTCACCAGGCGCCATCTCGTTCGACGGAGGGGGCGCGGTCCGGCTATTCGTGAACTTCGCCCACCTCACGCTCAAGCACTTGACGCTCACAGGTGGTCACGCGAGCAACGGAGGCGCCGT
>JAFASQ010000142.1 GCA_019244395.1 Solirubrobacterales bacterium
GTGGAGTGCCTCGATCAGCTGGTGGATGCGCGGAGTCATCACCAGCAGGTAGTGCGTCGGATCGGGAATGGCGTTCCAGTATGAGTGCGGGGTGCCGCGGGGGACGAGGATCGACTCGCCGGCGCCGACCTCGCGCTTGCTCGCCACCACCAGGAACGTGTCCACCGGGTAAGCCTCTTATGGAGAAACGTTTGTCAAGGGTTAACCGCCAGAAGCCCACCAGTTTAGGCGGGCTTCTTTGTCGGTCGGGGGGCGGCGGGCTGGCCTGGTGCGCGACGCGCGGTCAGACTCTTATACGCGGTTCAACTGCCGCAGGACCGGTTTTCGTCGTGAGAGCCGGGCTGTCTAAGATCGGGCGTGGCCACGGTGGGTTGCTCAGGCTTAGATCGCTGTTGCTCTCGCGCGTGTGCCAGCTCCCGCCGCTCCTCGACCGACGTGGCGTGAGGGGTTAGATCAGTCGGCGTGGGCCAGCGCCCAGCAGAAGCCGGCGAGTTCGCGGGCCACGGCGACCGCGACGATGGTGCGGCGCTTGCCGCGCTGTTCGGCCAGGCGTTGCCAGACCCGGTGCAGCCGTTGCTGTGCCTGCCAGGAGATCGCGATGATGTTGGCGGGCTGTCCGTCCTGGCGGCGCTTGAGGGTGAGGCCGCGGGAGGGAGTCTTGCGATAGTGCCACGCTGCTTCGACCAGGAGCCGGCGGGCGTGCCTAGAGCCGGTCTTGGTGATCGGGCCTTGTCGGCGGCTCTCGCCGGTGCTGTGCTCGGAGGGTACGAGTCCGATGTAGCTCATCAGCTTGCTGGCCCGCTCAAACCGGGTGAAGTCGCCGATCTCGGCGCACAGCCCGACGGCGGAGAGGGTGTCGATCCCGCGCAGGCAGCAAAGGCGGGCGACGGTCTGGGCGTAGGGCGAGGCGACCACGAGCTCGGAGATCGTCTTCTCGAGGGTGCTGCGGCGCAGCTCGAGCGTGTCGATCGCGCCGAGGTAGTCCAACAGTGTCGCCTGCGCCCCGCCGCCAAGCTGCTGCGCGCGTAGCCACGAGCGGTGCCGCTGGGTCCACGTGCTGGCGCTGTCCTCGTAGAGGATGTCGTGGCGTAACAGCAGCTTGGACAGCCGCTGGCGGGCGCGCATCAGATCGCCGCGCACGTCCTCCCGCGCGCGGACCAGATCGCGCAGCGCCTCTTCCTCGACCGTCGGCACTCTGACCGGGCAAAGCGCGTCGATCATCAACAAGCGCAGCACCCGCTCAGCGTCACGCTGATCGGTCTTGAGCTTGTCCTGCGCCGGACGCTCGATCTTCCCCGGCGCGGCCACCACGCACCCGATCCCTGCCGCCCCGAGCGCCCGCGCCAGCCCATACCCCGTCGGCCCCGCCTCGTAGGCCACCCGCGTCGGAGCAGGCAACTTGGCCAGAAACTCCACCACCTTCGCCGTCTCGCCCGGCAGCCTGGCCGACCGCAACTCTCCCGACTCCGCGTTCAGGGTCACCGCTACCACGCTACGCGCGTGCACGTCCAGACCTGCCCAGCTGCGAACCTTCGCCATGGTCGGCTCTCCTATGTGGTTGTGGTCGCCGCGCGGGGTCCAGCCCGCACGGCTTCAACTCCCCACGATCACGTGGGGGACCGGCCCACACTGCCAGACCGGCCGGACGACAACCTCCATATGGTCTAAGCGCTCCCGGGCGCCACGGCGCTGACGGGCCGCCTGCGGCGGCGTCCTCCGGACGATGTCGCGGCCGGCGCATCAGGCGAGGCACGGATGCCGAGCGCGCCGTCGCCGCGACGCCGGCTCCGCCGAGCGTCCTCGCCCGGCGGCGGGACCGCGACCCCCCGGCCGGGCAGGGATGCCCGGCCGCACGGCCCCACGGACGTCGAGCGCAGCGAGACCCCAAATTCGTGTGGATGACGCGCCACACCTCGGTCCGCCACGGGCGGCTATGACGCGTCGTCCACTTCTACTGTGGACGACGCGCCACCGCCCCGGGCGCGGGCGCACGGTGGCGCGTCATCACACAGAATCAGTCCGGAGCGATCGCGGCCTGGGCGGCGGCGATTCGGGCGATCGGCACCCGAAACGGCGAGCACGACACGTAGTCCAGGCCGGCGCGATGGAAGAATGCGATTGATTCGGGGTCTCCCCCGTGCTCGCCGCAGATCCCCAGCTTGAGACCCGGGTGCGCCTCGCGCCCGACCCACGCCGCCAGACGCACCAGCCACCCCACCCCCGGGGCGTCGATCGTCTCGAACGGCGAGCGGTCGATGATCTTGTCCTCGATGTAGGTCGGAATGAACTTCGATTCCACGTCGTCGCGGGAGAAGCCGAGCGCGGTCTGGGTCAGGTCGTTGGTCCCGAACGAGAAGAAATCGGCGTGCTTGGCAATCAAATTGGCGATGAAGCACGCCCGCGGAAGTTCGATCATCGTGCCCACCGTGTAGTCCTCGCCTTCGCGCATGTCGTGCTCGTCGCCCACCGAGACGACCAGCTCACGCGCGATCTCGAGCTCGTGTTCGTAGGCCACCAGCGGGATCATGATCTCCGGGTGGGGCGGCTCGTCCACCGCCTTGGCGGCGCGCATGATCGCGTGCACCTGCATCTCGTAGATCTCGGGGTAGAGGATCCCCAGGCGCACGCCGCGCGTGCCGAGCATCGGGTTGCCCTCGTGGATCTCCTCCACCCGGGCCAGCAGCTTCTCGAGCTCCTCCAGGTCGTCGGTCTGTTCGATCCGGGCCCGCTCGACGTGGGCGCGCAGCTCGGGCAGGTTGGGCAGGAACTCGTGCAGGGGCGGGTCGAGGAGGCGGATCGTGACGGGGAGTCCGCGCATCGCCTCAAACAAACCGACGAAGTCCTCTTGCTGGAGCGGCAGAAGCTCCCGCAGGGCCGCGCGCCGGCCGTCGCGGTCGTCGGCCATGATCATCGCGCGCATCTTGGGCTGGCGTTCCTCGGCCATGAACATGTGCTCGGTCCGGCACAGCCCGATCCCTTCGGCTCCAAGCTGGCGCGCCCGCTCGGCGTCCTCGGGCGTGTCCGCGTTGACGCGCACGCCCAGCCGGCGCAGCTCATCCGCCCACTCGAGCACCGTGTCGAAGCACTCGTCGATCTCCGGCTCGATCAGCTTCGCGCCCGGCTCCACCACCGCCCCCTCGGAGCCGTCAATGGCGATCTCGTCGCCCGCCTTGAACTCGCGGCCGTCGATCGTGAGCTTGCCCGCCTCGAGGTCGATCGCCACCGCCGCGCCGGTCACCGCCGGCACGCCCATCCCCCGTGCCACCAGCGCCGCGTGCGAGGCCTTGCCGCCCTCGGAGGTGAGGATTCCCTTGGCGGCGTGGAAGCCGGTCACGTCGTCGGCCTCGGTGAACGGCCTGACCAGGATCACGTCCTTGCCCCGGCCGGCCTGCTCAACCGCGTCGTGGGCGCTGAACACGATCTCGCCCGCGGCCGCGCCCGGAGACGCGGCCACCCCGTTGGCCAGAACCTCGTACCCGTCGCTCCTGTCGAACGTCGGGTGCAGCAGGGCGTCGAGGGTTGAGGCATCGATCGTACGCAGGGCCTCCTCGCGCGTGAGCAGCCCCTCCGACACGGCATCGACCGCGAAGCGCACCGCTGCCTGGGCGGGGCGCTTGGCGTTGCGAGTCTGGAGCATGTACAGCTGCCCCTCCTCCACCGTGAACTCGACGTCCTGCATGTCCTTGTACTCGGACTCGAGTGTGCGCATGATGTCCATCAGCTGCCCGTAGGCATCCGGCATGACTTCGCGCAGCTCTGAGATGTCCCGGGGCGTGCGTACTCCCGCCACGACGTCCTCCCCCTGGGCGTTGACCAGGAAGTCGCCGCTCGGCTCGGGCGCGCCAGTGACCTCGTCGCGGCTGAACGCCACGCCGGTGGCCGACGTTTCGCCCTTGTTGCCGAACACCATTTGCTGCACGTTGACCGCGGTGCCCCAGTCGTCGGGGATGCGGTTGATTCGCCGGTATGAGATGGCCCGCTCCCCCGTCCAGGACTTGAACACCGCGCGGATGGCCTCGCGCAGCTGGTCCTGGGGGTCCTGCGGGAACTCGTAGAACCCCTTGAAGTCGTCCACCAGCTGCTTCAGCGCCTCGACCGACAGCTCGGCATCGGTCTCGACGCCTCCAGATCGCTTGACCTTGGCGATCGCGTCCTCGAAGCGATCGCCTTTGACTCCGTGGACCACGTTGCCGAACATCTGGACGAGGCGCCGGTAGGAGTCCCAGGCGAACCGCTCGTTCTCCGTGGCGCGCGCCAGGCCCGCGACCGAGCGGTCGTTCAGGCCGACGTTGAGGATGGTGTCGAGCATTCCGGGCATCGACTCGCGGGCGCCGCTGCGGACCGACACGAGCAGCGGATCCTCGTCGTCGCCGAACCGCTTGCCGACCGTCTCCTCGAGGCGCCGCATGGCGTCCGTGACCTGGTCGTCCAGACCCTCCGGCTCCGATCCGCAGCGCATATACGCAACGCACGCCTCGGTGGTGATGGTGAAGCCGGCCGGCACGCGCTCGGTTCCCAACACCCGCGTCATCTCGGCGACATTCGCCCCCTTGCCGCCGAGCAGCTCGCGCATGTCCTTCGAGCCCTCGGCGAAGTCATACACCCACTTGTGGTCTGACATCGCTCCTTGAGCGCGACACTACCGCGGACGCTGCCCTCCTGCCACCGGCAACCGCCTTGATAGGTTGAAGGGGTGGCCGTCACGCGCGAATCGGCGATTGGTGCCGCGACTCCCCGTCGTGACTCCGAGCCCAAGGTCCGGGGCACCACCAAGTACGCCGGCGACCTCGCCGTACCCGGGCTCCTGCACGCTCGGCTGCTGCTCTCCCACGACGCCCACGCGTTGATCAATTCGATCGACACGACGGCGGCCCGCGAGCTGCCGGGGGTGGTCGCCGTGCTCACCGCGGACGATCTGCCCATCGTGGCCACCGGAACGGCCCGCTCGCGCGAGCCGCTGGCGCGCGAGGAGATCGTGTACGCGGGCCAGCCGATCGCGATCGTGGTGGCCGAGACCGAGGCCCAGGCCGCCGACGCGCTCGAGCTGATCGAGGTCGACCTCGAGCTGGTGGAGGCGGTGCTCGACCTGGAGGGGGCCGCGCAGCCGGGGTCGGCGCTGGCGCGGCTGCGCGCCTCCGGAGAGGACGAGGGGTCCGACGTGGCCGACGCCCACGCCACGGTCTCGGCCGACGCGTCCGGCCCCGACGAGGAGCTGTCCGACAACGTGCTCGGCACCGTGCGCGTCGCGAACGGCCACGTGGACGACACACTGGCCGGCAGCGAAGTGGTCGTTCGGGGGCGCTTCCAGACGCCGTGGATTTACCAGGGCTACCTGGAGCCTCAGACGGCGACCGCGTGGTTCGATGTCGAGGGCGAGCTCGTGATCAGCACCTCGACCCAGGCGGCCTTCGCCACCCGCGATGAGATCGTCGAGCTGTTCGGGCTCTCGGCCGACCGGGTGCGGGTCCGCGCCGCGCCGCTCGGGGGCGGGTTCGGCGGCAAGCTCTTGATCGTCGAGCCGCTCGTCGCCGGGGCCGCCCTGGCGTTGCGCCGCCCCGTCCGGCTGACCCTCACGCGCAGCGAGGACTTCGCCGCCGCCAATCCGGCCGGCGCGGAGCTGCTCGACGTCGAGCTCGGAGTCGACCGCGACGGGCAGCTCACCGCGATCCGGGCACGGGTGCTGTCCGACCGCGGATCGACTCGCGACTTCGGGATCGAGTCGATCGCCGCGCTGCTCGCCGCCGGTCCCTATCGCTGGCAGGCCCACGAGCTGACCGGTTACGGGGTGGCGACCAACCGCGTCACCTTCGGCGCCTACCGGGCGCCCGGCGCCCCGCAGGCGGCCTTCGCGGTCGAGTCCCTCATCGACGAGCTGGCCGAGCGGCTGGGCCTCGATCCGCTCGAGCTTCGGCTGCGCAACGTGCAGGTGGCCGGCGATCGATCGGCAGCGGGCCAGGAGTTCACCGTGTTCGGCGCGCGCGAGTGTCTCGAGCGCCTGCGCGATCACCCGTTGTGGGACCGGCGGGGATCGCTGGCGCCTGACGAAGGGATCGGGGTGGCGATTGGCTGGTGGCCCGGGGGCTATCAGCCGGCGGCCGCCGTCTGCCGCCTCGACGTCGATGGACGGCTCACGATCGTCACCGGCGCGGCGGATATGACCGGTGTCGAGACGACCTTCGCCGCGATCGCCGCCGAGGCGTTCGGCGTGTCGACCGATCGGGTCCGCGTGGTCTACGCGGATACGTCGATCGCTCCGTTCGCCGGGATGAGCGGCGGGAGCAAGATCACCTATACGGTCGGCCGCGCGGTCGAGATGGCGGCGCGCGAGGCACGCGAGCGCTTGCTTGATGTCGCCGCCGAGGAGCTCGAGATCGCGCCGGAGGACCTCGAGATAGCCGACGGCGCGGTGCAGCCGGCCGGCGTCCCGGCCAAGGCCATCCCGCTCGAGGACCTGGCGAGCAAGGTGCTGGCCTTCGGCAGCCCGTATCCGCCGGTCGAGGGGCACGGCCGGGTCTCACCGGGTCAGGCGCCGCAGGCCGCGGCGCATCTGTCCCATGTGCGTGTCGACCGGGATACCGGCGCGGTCACCGTGCTTGGGCACGTCGTCGCCCAGGACGTCGGCCGCGCGCTCAATCCGGCTCTGGTCGCCGGCCAGATGCAGGGCGGCGCGGCCCAGGGACTGGGCTGGGCGCTGCTCGAGGAGTTGGCCTACGACGAGGAGGGCCAGCCCGCCGCGGGGTCGTTCGTCGAGTACGCCATGCCCACGTCCGGCGTCGTCCCGCCGATCGAGACCGAGATCGTCGAGGTTCCCGCGCCCGAGGGTCCGTACGGCGCCAAGGGCGTCGGCGAGGCCCCGGTCATCGGTGTGGCGGGCGCGGTCGCCAACGCGATCGCGGCGGCGACGGGCCTGCGGATGCGCCGGCTGCCGATGACCCCCGAGCGGGTGTGGCGGGCTGCAATGGGTCGAACCGAGACGTTTCGCCCGGAAGGCCGAGGTCGGGGGCCGTCAGGCGAGGACGCAGGATCCGACGCGTAGCGGAGCTACGCGAGGATCCGAGGACTCCGGATGGCCGCGGGCGCGGCCCGAGAAGCGAGGCCGGATGCCGAGCGGGCCGCAAGCCCGCGCTGGCGATCATCCGGGCCGGCATTGCGGGCGGAACGTCGAGGTGAGACCCATCAGGCCGATGCCGACGGTGGCGGCGGCTGAGCGCCTCGCGCGCTGGGCCACCGCTCTAGAACCCTCGCAAGAGGATCTCGCGCTGGCGCGGCGCTCGCTGCTCGACACCGTGGCGGTGATGGTCGCGGCCCGGGACGATCCGCTGGCGGAGCTGCTCGGCCGGCTGGGTGGCGAGGCGGGCCGGTGGGCATCGCTCGCGCACGTGCTCGACTACGACGACCTGCACATGCCCTCGACGACGCATGTGAGCGCGGTGTGCGTGCCGGCCGCGCTGGCGGCCGCGCCGGACGGTGGCGTCGAGCCGGCCCGGGCGTACCTGGCCGGCGCGGGCGTGATGGCCCGGCTGGGCACGGCGCTCGGCTGGCGCCACTACCGGGCCGGCTGGCATGCCACCTGCACCGCGGGCGCTCCGGCCGCCGCGGTCAGCGCATCGGTGGCGCGCGGACTCGACGCCGAGCGGACCGCGGTCGCGATGGCGCTCGCGGTTCCCGCGGCGGGGGGCGTACAGCGCGCGTTCGGCACAGCGGCCAAGGCGCTGCAGGTGGGCTTCGCCGCCGAGGCGGGGGTGCGGGCGGCGACCCTGTCCGAAGCGGGCGCGAGCGCCGATGTGCACGCCCTCGACGATTGGATGGCGCTCGTGGGCGGCGAAGGCGCAGCGCTCGACACCAGCGGTCCCGCGGTGCCGAACGGTCTGGCGATCAAGCTGTTCCCCTGCTGCTATGCGCTGCAGCGACCGATCGCGGCCGTGGTCGGGATCGGTCCACTGCCGGAACGTCGCGTCGAGCACATCCGGGTCAGAACGCCCGCCTGCTCGCTGGCGCCACTCATCCACCACCGCCCGCGAACTGGGCTCGAGGGGAAGTTCAGCCTCGAGTACGGCATCGCCGCCGCGCTGCTGAACGGGCTTCCCGGCATCGACAGCTTCAACGACGAAGCGGTGCGGCGCGCCGAGGCCATGCGGCTGGTGGAGGCGGTCGAGACAGTGGCCACCGAGGGCGGCGAGCACCTGCTGGCGGGCGAGATCGAGCTCGAGGTCACGCTCGCGGACGGCTCGAAGCTCGGCACGACGCTGGCCACGGCGCCTGGGGCACCGGACCGTCCTCCCACCGACGAGGAGCTGCTCACCAAGCTCACGCTGTGCGCCGGCGCCGAAGCGGACACGTTGGCGGCGCTGACGTGGGAGTCGGCCGGCGCCTACCTGCGCTCAGGCGCCTACCTGCACTCAGGCGTTGACCGCGTGAAGGCCTGATGGCTAGTTGTCGACTTGCGCGAGCTGCGCGCGCCACTTGGCCAGCTGCGCGCGCTGGCACGCCGGGCACGTGCCCACGTGCGCCGTATGGCCGCAGTCCTTCGCGGGCTCGTCGGGCTGTACACGGACAGCCGCCCCGGGAGCGGGGTCTGGGGTACGTAGCATTGTTAGGTCCCGAATCAGAGGGCTCGAATTGAGTATCTGAGCCCCTTATCGGCCGCTCTCACGTTCGGGTGAAGCGGCGCGTGCACTTTCTACCCAGAAGAGGCTCGGACCACGCCCGCCAACCAGCGCGAGCGGTGTTCGCTCAGCGTCGCAGCCGTCCTGTAGCGTTGCATAAGAAAAGAGCCACCAATTTGAGCTGGCAACCCACCATCGAAGCGGCCGACGAGCCTCGGCGGCCGAGGGTGCAGCAGACCCCGACCGAGCTCAAGGAGATCATCGCCGCCGAGCGGACCGGTCGCCCCTTCGTGGTTTGGCGGACCGGCGAGGGCGAGCAGCGGCTGCTGCTGCTCGACCAGAAGCACTGGCGAGTGACGATCGGTCGCGATCCGGCCGCTGACGTCGCGCTGCCGTGGGATGCCGAGGTGTCGCGTACCCACGCGCTGCTCGAGCAGGTCGGGCGAGGCTGGACGCTGGTCGACGACGGCCTCTCGCGCAACGGCTCATTCGTGAACGGCACGCGTGTGATCGGCCGCCAGCGCCTGCGCGACAAGGACCGCCTGGTGTTCGGCGCCACCCCGGTCACCTACCGGGAAGCCTCGGGCGGCATCACCCAAACCGCCTCGGCCATCGATTCCCCGGCGGCGATCCCGCTCTCGCCGATGCAGCGCAAGGTGCTGATCGCGCTGTGCCGCCCGGTGCACGCCTCCGCCTCCGCGACGCCGGCCACCAACCGCAAGATCGCCGAGGAGGTCTACCTGACCGTGGACGCGGTCAAGGCGCATCTGCGCGTGCTGTTCGAGCGCTACGGCCTGAGCCAGCTTCCGCAAAACGAGAAACGCGCTCGCCTGGTGGCGGCGGCGCTCGCGGCCGGCGCACTGGCGCCGCGAGACTTTTGATCGCCGGCACGGCGGGGCGCGGAAGCCGGGTTAGGAGACACCGAGCAGCGCTCGCCGCGGGAAGACTTGACTCGAAGCCGATGCCAGATTTGACCTGCGAGGATGCCGATCATGCGAGTGGTCGAGATCTGGCGCTACCAGTCAAGTCGCTAGCCGGTGAGCGACTGGGCGCCGTTCGTGTCAACCCGCGTGGCCTTGAAGGGGATCGGCTCTGGGCACTTGTCGACGCCGACGGTGCCATCGCCGCCGGCAAGACGACGCGCAGGTTTCGCAAGGTTGGCGGGCTGCTCCATCACCGAAGCCACCTCGAGCACGGGCAACCGGTCATCACCCTCGCGGATGGGCGCGCGGCGCGGGCCGACGATCCCGGTCTCGCGGGGCTCGTAGCGGCAATTACGCCTTCGGGCTGGTCACTGCGAAGGGAGAACAGCACCCCGTATTTCGACGCCGCCGCGGTCCACGTCACCACGACCACTACGCTCGCCGCCCTGAGCCAGGCCATCGGCGAGCCTGTGCGCGTGCAGCGGCTGCGGCCCAACCTGCTGCTGGATGTCCAGAGTTCCGGCCGGTTTCTCGAAGACGAGTGGCTCGGGCGCACGCTGCGCGTTGGCACCGTCGAGCTGCGGATCGTTGACCGATGCGAACGCTGCGTGATGGTCGGCCA
>JAFASQ010000322.1 GCA_019244395.1 Solirubrobacterales bacterium
AGATCCGTTCGTCGGCGAGATCAGGATGTTCGGGGGCAACTTCGCCCCGCAGGGATGGGCCTTCTGCAATGGGCAGCTCCTGCCGATTTCCGAGTACGAGGTGCTGTTCAACCTGGTTGGAACCACCTACGGCGGCGACGGACAAAACACATTCGCGCTGCCCAACCTGCAGGGGCGCGTGCCGGTCCACCAGGGCGCGAACTTCGTCATGGGCCAGCCTGCCGGCGCGGAGACGGTGCCCCTGACAGTGAACCAAATGCCGCAGCACTCGCACATGCTGCTGGCATCGAGTAATGCCGGTACTCAGACCAATCCGCCCGGGAACGCTCTGGCCACGATTGTCGCCGGCAGCGCTTACCTCGAAGGCGCCGCGAGCGTCGCCCTGGCGTCCGGCAGCGTGAGCCCCGCGCCTGGCGGAAGCCAACCCCACAACAACCTGCAGCCCTACCTGTGCGTCAGCTTCATCATCTCGCTGTTCGGGATCTACCCGTCGCAGAACTAGAAAGGAGATCGGGTGTCTGCACCGTTCATTGCCGAGATCCGCATGTGGGGCTGCGCATTCGCGCCTACCGGGTGGGCCTTCTGCGACGGCCAGCTGATGCCGATCAGCCAGAACACTGCGCTCTTCTCGCTCATCGGCACGTACTACGGAGGCGACGGAAGGTCGAACTTCGCCCTGCCCGACCTGCGAACGAACGTCCCGATGTTCTGGGGCACCTCGCCAGGCGGGACGCAACACTTCCTCGGCGAGACCGGCGGCGCGACGACCGAGACTCTCCAACAATCCGAGGTCCCCGCGCACGCTCACGCGCTGCAGGCCAGCGCGCGCCCCGCGGACCTGAACGGCCCCGGCCCCCAGAATTCACTCGCGCGCTCAGCTCCCGCGTCCATCTATAAGCAGCCGACAGGAGCCGCGACGCCCCAGCCGCTCGCCGCGGCAAGCGTCCAGCCGGCCGGCAGCGGCATGCCGCACAACAACCTGATGCCTTACCTAACCCTCAACTTCTGCATCGCGCTTCAGGGCATATTCCCCCCGCGCTCGTGAACCGCTCGCCGGCCGAGGTTGGGTCGGTGCCGGCGCCGACCCTGCGCCCAGTCGTGGACGCGGACCGGGAGTTGCTTTACCGGATCTACGCGAGCACGCGCACCGAGGAGCTCGCCCCGCTCCCGTGGGACGAGTCCACCAAGGACGCGTTCCTGCGCACGCAGTTCGGCGCCCAGGATCGCTACTACCGGCAGACCTATCCCGATGCGAGCTACGACGTGGTCCTGGCGCGAGACGAGCCGGTCGGTCGCCTCTACGTCGATCGCGGCGCGCGGGCGGTCCTGATCATCGACGTGGCACTACTGCCACCGCACCGCGGGCGGGGCATCGGCACCTCCTTGCTCACGCGTCTCCTGGACGAGGCCCGTGGCGTCGGAAAGCCGGTCCATGTCCACGTCGAGCGATTCAACCCGGCCCGCCGGCTCTACCAGCGGCTCGGCTTCCGCCAGGCAGCCGACCAGGGCATCTACCTGCTGCTCGAACGCGCGGCTCAGCCGAAGACGGCCTCGTAACGCATACCCGCCTGGTCGGGACCAATCGGGACCAGGAACAGATCGAGCTCGCCCAGCTGACCGTGCTCGAGACGGTGGATCCCCTGCGGCACGAACGGCTCGAGCGGACCGCGGAAGACCAACGAGAACGGCGAGCGCAGCCCGGGCCCGGCAGTCCCATCAAGCTCGTTCACCTCAATCAGCTCCGAGGCGAAGGGACCGGCTCCCACGCGAAAGCGGGTGCCGACGAGGGGGCGAAAGTCCTCCGCCGTAAGGGAAGCGAGCGAACGTTCACTGAGCATCCCGCGATCGTAGTGGAGAGCCACGCGCCGCAGTGGCCGCAGGTGACGACGCCCGGCGCCGATGCGGTCGGGGTCCCCGCGGCGACCGCCGTCGCGGTGGCGATGAAGGTCAGCGCGGGCACAAGCACCTCGTCGCGCCGGGGCCGACACCCACCGCGACGAGCGCGCACGCAAGCGCGGCGGTGCCCGAGCTGACTCCGACCTCACCCCTTGCGCCGTCGGGCCGCGCGCAGTAGGTCATGCTGGTTGATTGGGTGATCTTGACAGGCTTGGGCAGCTGCACCACATCCGTTCGACCGGCGAAGTCGACGCCGAAGCTGTCATTGATTCTTCGCCCACCATGCCCCGGGTAGATCCGGCGGACGGCGGGGAAGCACCGGTAGGCCTGTTCCACTCATCCCGACTCCCTCCGAGCGACGACGTTGACGCGCGCCTTGTCACTCATGCTTTCTCGCCATCGCTGAGCATCGCTGCGTCGCGTGTTGTATCTCGGGCGAGGCCTCCCTAGCGGTTGCTCAAGCCCCGCGTGTGCCGCTGGCCTCTCCCAGGCCCCTGACTTGCCGGGCGTGCGCTTGAGCAGGGTTGTGCGGTGGGCCGCGTCGAGCCCGCAGGGAGAGCAGACGGTGCCCCCACGGACTAGGGCAAGGTTCCCCGATCGCTTGCGGTCGTCTGGGGGGCCTATGGCGGATCCCCTCAGGCACGTCCACGCTCGGCAGACCGCCAACTGTCGTCGCGACAGCCCATCAGTTGCACTGCAGCTCGTATCTGTGCAGCGAGCAGGTCTTGTCCGGGCTGCCGTCGACCTTCTTGATCTTGATCGACT
>JAFASQ010000411.1 GCA_019244395.1 Solirubrobacterales bacterium
GTCAGGCGGGTGTCCAGGTGCTTAGGACCGCTCGAGTCAGCCGTGATGAACGGCAGGTTGATCTGCGTCTCCTGGGTGGTCGAGAGCTCGATCTTGGCCTTCTCGGCCGCTTCGTAGAGCCGTTGCAGCGCCATCGGGTCGGCGCTCAGATCGATGCCCTGCGAGCGCTTGAACTCGGCCACCAGCCAATCCACGACGGCCTTGTCGAAGTTGTCGCCACCGAGGTGGTTGTCGCCGGCGGTCGCCTTGACCTCGAACACGCCGTCGCCGATCTCGAGCACCGACACGTCGAACGTGCCGCCACCGAGGTCGAAGACCAGAATGGTCTGGTCAGACTCCTTGTCAAGCCCGTAGGCCAGCGAGGCCGCGGTCGGCTCGTTGATGATCCGCTTGACGTCCAGGCCGGCAATCCGGCCGGCGTCCTTGGTGGCCTGGCGCTGATCGTCGTTGAAGTACGCCGGGACGGTGATCACGGCGCTGTCGACGCTCTCCCCGAGATATGCCTCGGCGTCCGCCTTCAGCTTGCCGAGGATCATGGCGCTGATCTCCGGCGGGCTGTACTGCTTGCCGCCGGCCTCGACCCGCGCGTCCCCGTTGGGCCCGGAGACCACCTTGTACGGAACGATCGACTCCTCCTCGCGCACCTCGGCCTCCTTGCGGCCCATGAAGCGCTTGATCGAGAAGACCGTGTTCTGCGGGTTGGTGACTGCCTGGCGCTTGGCGACCGTGCCGACCAGACGCTCACCGGACTGCGTGAACGCGACGACCGACGGCGTGGTACGCCCGCCCTCCGCGTTCTCCACGACCGTCGGCTCGCCACCCTCGAGCACAGCCATGCACGAGTTGGTCGTTCCGAGGTCGATTCCGATCGTCTTTCCCATCGAGTTCTACTCCTCTTCGTTCACAAAAATCTAAGCGGAAGGGTAGCAGATTTTAGTGAAAGGCAAGCAGCTCCTGGCCGCCGTGGGCCGCGACTGCGGCCGCCTGCCCCCCGGTCCGAGCCTGAGACGCCGGGCAGGCGCGCCTCCACCCGACGTGTGGGCGGGGAGAGCCGGGCAGGGCGCGCGCCGCTCGCTCCGAACCGCGAGTTTCTCGCCACTCGCCGTCACTCCGGGCGTGAGTGGCGGTTCCCTCGCGAATAACACGAGCGACGCAACATTCGCTGCTGGCCCGGCGACGAGTGTTGCATTATTCGCGCTCGTCAACCCACCTTGAAGGCGCTCGGGCACATCCTCTGCAGGGCGCAGTCGAGGCAGGCGGGCCGGCGCGCGAAACACGTGCGCCGGCCGTGATGGAGCAGGTTCAGATGCAGCTCGAGCTCCTCTCCAGGCGGGGTGATCTCGAGCATCACGTCGTGCATCTCCTCAAACCGCGCTCCAAGCCGGAACAGGCCCAAACGCGTGCCTACGCGCGAGACGTGCGTGTCGACCGGCACATCTCGCATGCCGAGCGCGAACAGCAGGACGCAGGCGGCGGTCTTGCGCCCGACGCCGGGCAGCGAGGTGAGGTAACGCTGCGCCTCATCGACTGGCTGGCCAGCCAGCCAGCCAAGCGAAAGCGAGTCGTCGGGGTCCAGGTCTGGGGCGTGCGCGGGTGCGGTGTCGCTGATCGCGCGGAGGATCGACTTGATCCGGGCGGACTTGACCTTGGAGATGCCGCCTGGCCTGATCGCTTCCTCGACTTCATCCACGGGCGCGTCGCGGACCTCCTCCCACGTCGCGAACTGCTCGCGCAGCGCCAGATACGCCACGTCGCGGTTGCGGTCGTTGGTCGACTGCGAAAGGACGGTGAGGATCAGCTCGGCGATCGGGTGGCCGTGGGGCTTGGCCTGGGGGACGCCGTAGACGAGCCGGAGCCGATCGCGGATCGCACGCACCCGCTGGCGGGAGGGGCGCTTCCATTTATTCAAGGGCGCCCCAGCGCTCGCGGGCCAGCGCCGACTGCTCGACGGCCTCGGGCTGCGCGGCGGCCCTCGCGGCGGCTCCAGTAGTCCGAGCTCGCGAGCCGGGCCGGTAGGACGCCAGTCACCGCCCCGTCCGCGCCGACCGTGCTGCCCGCGCCGACCGCGCCGGCCGTGCTGCCCGCGGCGGCGGGCCGGCCCCGGCACCTCGGCCCGCAACTCGCCCCGCAGCGTTCGCGCCCTCGACCCCAGCGACAGCCTTGTCGGCGCTCCGGAGCTCCTGCGTGACGCCCCGCAGCTCCTGCGTGGTGAGGGCTCGGTCTCGTGAGTCTCGTGACGCTCACGCGCGCGGACGTTATCCTCGCCGACGGGTGCGCGTCGACGAGCACACGTTCCATCTCGACGACTCACCGGTCTACTACCGCAGCGCCGACGCGTCCGGCATGCCGAAGCTGTACCTGCACGGGATCCCCACGAGCAGCGACGACTGGTTCGAGCTCCTCGCCCGGACGGGTGGAGTGGCACCCGATTTGATCGGTTTCGGACGCTCGGGCAAAGGCGGCCATCTTGACTATTCGCTGGGCGGATTAGCCAACTTCATAGAGCGCTTCCTGATGCACATCGGCATAGACAAGGTTCAGATCGTCGGCCACGACTGGGGCGCCGCGCTCGCCTTGGTGCTCTACCGCAGACAGGTCGGCCGGGTTCGCCGCCTGATCCTGATCAACCCGCCACCGCTGCTCGACGACGTGGGGTGGCCGCGCGTCATGCGGCTGTGGCGAACCCGGGTGGTGGGCGAGCTGATCATGGGCGCCACGACCCAGCGGCTCCTGGGACGCACGCTGCAGCGGGGCTCCCGCCGCGCCGACGCGTGGTCGGAGGAGCGGATCGCGGCCGTCTGGCGGCAGTTCGACCAGGGGACTCAACGGGC
>JAFASQ010000434.1 GCA_019244395.1 Solirubrobacterales bacterium
GACCGAAGGGTCGCGCTGCACCGCCGCGCGCTCGCGGCGCTGACCGAGCCGCCGATGGGTGCCGTCCTCGACCTTGCCCGACTGGCCCATCATGCCGAGGGTGCGGCCGATGTCGCGGCGATCCTGCGCTTCGCGCCATCGGCGGCCGAGCAAGCTGCGTCCGTGGGGGCCCACCGCGAGGCCGCCGGTCAATACGCGCGGGCCTTGCGGTTCGCGGCGGGGCTGGCGCCCGAGGCGCGGGCCGGGCTGCTCGAGCGCTTCGCGCATGAGTGCTTTCTGACCGACATGCGCGTCGAGGCGCTCGACGCGCTTGACGAGGCGCTGCGGACCTATCGCGACTGCGGCGATGTCGTTAGGCAGGGAGACGTGCAGCAGGCGCGCGGTCAGCTGCTGGCGTGCGCCGGCCGTCTGGACGAGGCGCGTGCGGCGGAAATGGATGCGGTCGCGCTGCTCGAGGAGGCGGCCCCCGGTCCCGAGCTGGCCCAGGCCTATGCTGGGCTGGCGGGGATCCACGTGAGGGCGGACGAAGCCGAACAGGCAGCCGCGTGGGGTACGCGCGCCCTTGCGCTGGCCGAGCGGGTGGGCGACGTCAAGGCGACGGTGGACAGCCTCAACGTGCTTGGGACGATTGAGCTCGGGCGCGGCGCGAGTGAGGGACGAGCCAAGCTCGAGCGCAGCGTGGAACTGGCCAAGCGGGCGGGGCTCGCGACCGAGGCCGGGATGGCGTACATCAACCTGGTCTCGACCTGCAACCGCCGCCGGGACTGGGAAAGCGCAGATCGCTACATCGCCGTGGGCGCGGATTACTGCCGCGAGCACGGCCTCGAGGCTTGGCTCAGCTACATGGTGGTGTCGCGGGCGGAGTCGGAACTCGGGCGAGGTTGCTGGAGCGACGCAGCGAGTACCGCCAGTTCGATCCTCGACGGCCCGCCAAACGAGGTGGTAGGGCCGCGGCACGCGGCGCTCCTCGTGCTCGCGCTCGTCCGAATGCGCCGCGGCGAGCCGAACTACTGGCCGCTGCTCGACGAAGCGCTGGAGCTCGCTCAGACCGTGCGCGAACTGCAATATCTCGCTCCCGTCGCCGCGGCGCGGGCGGAAGCGGCGTGGCTGGAGGGTCGACCTGCGGCGATCGCCGCCGAGACCGATGCGGCGTTTGCCCTGGCGCGGGACCTCGGCGAACCGTGCTTCCTGGCCGAGTTGGCCTGTTGGCGGTGGCGGGCCGGGGTGCTGGCGGAGGTGCCGGAGGGCGCCGCGGATCCGTGTCGTCTGCAAATCGAAGGTCAGGCCGGGCGCGCGGCGCAGTTCTGGCGCGAGCGCGCCTGCCCGTACGAGACCGCGCTGGCCCTGGCCGACGGGGAGGACGAAGACGGGCTGCGCCGGGCCGGCGCTGAGCTCCGCGCCCTCGGTGCCCGCCCGGCGGCGGCGATCGTCGCCGAACGACTGATGCGCTGCTCGTCGCCGGCCCGAAGCGACTGAGGTTTTCCGCGCCGATCCCGCAGACGCGAATTCTGCGGAGATGTATCTGGCAGGCGCGACAAGGCTCTGATCGAGTATGGGACTCGGCAACAGCGTTCTCGAGCGCCGTCGCGTCCTGGCGCTCATGGTTGTGGGGATCGTGGGAATCCCGGCTGGCTTCTGCGCGTCCGCAGCGGGCGCGCTCAGGGGCTGCCACGACGGTCGTATCGCCTTCGACAGCGTCCGCGGTGGCCACCGCGACATCTATGTCATCAACCCGTTCTCGGGTCCGGGCGGAACCCTGGGAGCTGATCCAAAGCCGATCCAGCTCACGACCGGCGCGAACGACGTGCATCCCTCGTGGTCACCGCCGGATCCGAACACGGACAACTTCTGCCCTGAGCAGCAGTTCGCTTCTGATAACTCCACTCCGCCGCCCACGATGATCGCGTTCCAGCGAACCACCGCCGACGGCAACACGAACATCTACCGCATCGATGCCGCCACGCCCGAGCCGGCCGGCCAGGCGGTCCAGGTGACCCATGACGTGGGCGCGGATACGGCTCCGGCTTTCGCGCCGGCCATCCCGCAAGGGGCGCCGACTCAGGCTTACCCTCCGATCGCCTTCGAGCGCATGGTCAACGGTCACCATGACCTCTTCGTCGCGAACGCCGACGGGAGCGATGAGACGAATCTAACCCACAGCACGGGTGCGGACTATGCGAATCCCGACTGGTCGCCCGGCGAAGGCGAGCTGGGCACGCCCCAGACGCTGAGCCTCAGCTTCGACACCGACCAGGGCGGACAGCGCGAGATCTGGATCATGGACATTGCCTACAAGGCCGGCAACCCGCCCGGCCAGCGCTACGTCAACCTCGGCATGCGAGAGGTGACCACGGGCCAGCCGGCCAGCACGGACCCGAGTTGGTTCACGTTCAGCGTGGACAACAAGAATCCTCACCCGCTCGTCAACAGCATCGCCTTTGCCGGGCCGGATCAGAACGGCGGACCCAGCCAGATCGACACCGCTACGCCCACCGTGATCAGTGACACCGCACCGCCGTTCTCAGATCCGGGCAACATTGACTACTCGGCGCTGACCAGCAATCCGGCGGGTGACTCAGCGCCGGCTTGGGCTCCCGACGGTAACTACATCGCCTATCAGAAGACCGCCGCCGATGGAAGGTCGGATATCTACGTCCTCGATCCGACCAGCAACGACGATGCGAGCGATGTCAACTTGACCCAGCATGTGGGCGACAACCGCAACCCGTCGTGGGAGCCGCTGCAGATCCGGGGCGTGGACCTGTTCCCGGTCCGGCCACTCGGCCGACGGCACAGAACGCGGCGTGCCGAGGCCGACGTGTCGCCGCTCCCGCCACCGCCCTCGCCGCCGCCGCCCGGGCCTCCGCCACCGCCGCCATTCGTGTTCTCCGCCCGGCTCCTGACGACGACGGCAGTCGGACACGGCCTCAACCGGACCGTGCTCATCCGGCTGCGCGTAAACGCCGCGGCGAGCGTCACGGCATCCCTCACGCTCGGTCATCGCCAGCTGGCGCGCCATCGCTGGCAAGTCGCTTCCGGCACTGACCTCGTGCGCCTGCCGGTGCCGCGCCGGGTGCGAAACGGTGCCTACCAGGTTCACGTCGCCGTGCAGCTTGCGAACGGGTCGTCTGAGAGTTTCTCCCGACGCGTGCACCTGGGCCGGTGACTTCTCGGCCGCGCCCG
>JAFASQ010000503.1 GCA_019244395.1 Solirubrobacterales bacterium
CCCGGTGCTCGGCGGCCCGGCCACCCGCGCTCCCGCGCGGCAACCCCCCCGCGGCGACCCGCGGACCCCGCGCGGACCCCGAGCCGACGCAAGCCGCGTGTAAAACGTCGAAAAGTTCCCCTCTCCCCCGGCACTTTCCGCACATAAGCACCGCCACGATGCTTATCTGCGTCAGGTCGCTCTAGCGCAACGGGGTTTCGTGCGTTTTGCACTGTGCCGGCGGCCACCCCGCCGCCGACGGCGGTAGATCGTCACGCCGCCGCGCCACCCGACCGCACCCGCCGCGCCACCCCCCGCCCGCCGCGCCACCGACCCCCCCCGCCGACCAGTCCCGCGCCGCCTCGACGCAGCGCCACCCCCCGCCCGCCGCGTCACCCCTACCCGCCGCGCCACCGACCCCGCCCGTCGACTAGTCCCGTGCCGCCCCGGCCCGGCGCCGCCACTCCTCCGGCACGAGGAGCTCGAGCACGTCGTCGACCGAGATGATCCCCACGGGTCGGCCGTCGGCGTCGAGGACGGGCATCGCAGTCAGGTCGTAGTCGCTCATCCGACGCGCCACCTCGGGCACGTCCGCCTCGAGCGCGACGCAGGGGGCGAACGTGTCGAGAAGGTCCGAGACCTTCTGAGAAGCGTCGGCGCGCACGAGCTCGGCGAGCGACAGCGTGTCGGTGAGCTTGCCGGCGTCGTCCACCACGCAAACGATGGCGATCTGTTGCAATCCGAGCGTGCTCGCGCGGATCCGGGCGAGCGCATCCGCCACCGTCGCATCGTCCGACACCGTAATGAAGTCCGGGTTCATCATGCCGCCGGCCGTCTGGGGGTTGTGGGTGAGCAGCACGCGCAGCTTGGACTGGGCCGCCGGCGGCATCGCGTTCAAGATCGGCAGCCGGCGGTCCTGATCGAGTTCGAGGAGCAGGTCGGCCGCATCGTCGGAGTCCATCCGGGCCAGCACGGCCGCCGCCGCCTGGTCCGAGCGCTCGCGCAGAAATTCCACCTGATGCTCGTCATCGAGCTCCTCGAACACGTCCGCTTCGAGTTCCTTGTCCTGCCCTACCGCCTCGAGGATCTCCTCGCCTTCCTCGTGGGAGGCTGCCTCGACCAGGTCGGCGATCTGCGCTGGGTGCAGATGGGTGAGCCGCCGAGCGGCGAGTCTGAGCCGCGACGTCGGGACGTGGCCGACGAAGGGCTCGATGTCGCGCCACGGTACGAACTGCCGGTGCTCGGTGTCGTGCCCGCGGAAACGCCGCGGCAGCAGCCGCCACAGGCGAGGCCGCAGGCTTGGGTCGATCCCGGCAACGCGCCATGTCCCCTCCTCGCCGCGGACCAGCTCGACCTCGTGCGCCGTGACCAACCGCGCGTTCGGCAGGTTGATCACGCGACGGTCGAGCATGTCGGCTCGGAGCAACACCTCGCCGGGCCGGCGCTCGAACTGGGCGAGGTCCAGCTTGGTGGTGGAGGTCTGCACCGAGTAAGGGCCAAGCTGCTGAATCCGGTGCGCCGGCACGAACAGCTCGCGCCCCCCGATCCTTGCCATCAGCCCGATCACGGGCGCTTCGTCCTCGCCGGAACCGAGCCGCGCGACCACGTCTTCGACCTGGCCGAGCCGCTGACCGGCGGAGTCGAGCAGCGGACTCCCGGCCAGCGAAGACACGTGAACTACATCGGGCATCGATCCCGACGCACAGGCTACCGCTGGTATGTCAGCTCTCGAGAATCCGAGCGGCCAGCACCGCGGCGTTGCGCGCGTTGTCGACCCCCACGCACGCCACCGGCACGCCCGGCGGCATCTGCGCGATTGACAGCAGCGCGTCGAGACCGCCCGCCACCGAGGTTCGGCTCGTCAGCGGCACCCCGATCACCGGCAGGTCCGAGTGCGCGGCGACCACTCCCGGCAGCGCCGCGGACAAACCCGCGCCGGCGATGATCACGCGCAGGCCCCGCATGCGCGCGTCCCGCGCGTATTCGGCGACCTTGTCGGGCTCACGGTGGGCCGACATGACCCGCACCTCGCAGCGGATCCCGCGCTCGATCAGCTCCCTCTCCGCCGCCGCCATCCGCTCTAGATCGCTCTTGGAGCCCATCACGATCCCTACGAGGGGCGCGTCGACCTCGAGTTCCTCGAGCGCTGGCACCGGCTCGGCGTACGTCTCGGGAGCGGGGCGCGGGAACTCGGTCACGGGCGGGCGCCGGCCGGCTGGACGACCCGCAGCGCGATGTCGCGCCGCACCTGCTTGCCGTCGAAGTCGATCATGTCGGCGGCAGCATATGCGGCCTCGCGGGCGGACGCCGCGTCGGCGCCCAGCCCCGTCACGTTCAACACCCGCCCACCCGCCGTCACGACTTGGCCGGCGTCGCCCCGCGCGGTCCCCGCGTGCGTGACGAACACTCGTGGCGGCACCCGGTCGAGGCCGGTGATTATGTCCCCACTCGAGGACGAGGCCGGATAACCGCGACTGGCCAGCACGACCGTCACGGCGATCTTGGGTGACCAGTCCAGCTCAATCCCGCGCAGGCCGCCGACCACCGTCGCCCCCTCGAGCAGCTCGAGCAGATCCGAGCGCAACCGGGGCAGCAGCGCCTGCGTCTCGGGATCTCCGAAGCGTACGTTGAACTCCAGCACCCTCGGACCATCCGCGGTCATCATCAGGCCGGCATAGAGCATCCCCTGGAACGGAATCCCGCGACGGGCCAGCTCTTCCAGCACCGGCTGATGGACAGCGGCACAAATCTCCCGCGCCCGAGCGTCATCCACTGCCGGGACCGGCGAGTATGAACCCATGCCGCCCGTGTTCGGCCCTTGGTCGCCTTCGAAGATCCGCTTGTAGTCCTGGGCCGAGGCGAGCGGCACCGCCGTCTGGCCGTCGCACAGCGCCAGCAGCGAGAGTTCCTCCCCCTCCAGGTGCTCCTCGACCACCACCTGCCGCGTGTCGAACCGCCTCTCGATGAGCAATGCATGCAGCGCCTCGCGCGCCTGCTCCTCGTCAGCCGCGATGATCACGCCCTTGCCGGCGGCTAGACCATCCGCCTTGATCACCGCCGGATAGCGCTCGATCGCGTCCAGCCCAGCCTGCGGATCCTGAACCACGTCATACCCTGCCGTCGCCACGCCGGCCGCGCCCATGATCTCCTTGCAGAACGCCTTTGACCCTTCGAGCCGCGCGGCCTCGCGAGTCGGCCCGAAGGTACGGATGCCCGCGGCCGTCAGCGCGTCGACGACGCCCGCCACCAGCGGCGCCTCGGGCCCCACCACCACCAGATCGACTGCCTCGCCGGTCGCCGACGCAACGATCCCGTCGGTGTCCTCGGCGTCCACGGGCAGCACCCGCGCGTCTCGGGCGATTCCGGCGTTGCCGGGCGCGCAAAAGATCTCTGGGCGCCGCGGCGACCGCGCCAGCGCCTGGATCAGCGCATGCTCTCGTCCGCCACCGCCGACGACGAGGACTCGCGGTGACTCAGATGGCGTCAATGAAGTCGTCGATCGGAATCGCGACGAGGGTCTCGTACTTAGCCGTCCCGCGTGAGCCGAGCTCGAGCGAGATCCGCGCCATGGTCTTCTCGTCCGGCGCCTCGATCACGTTGATGAAGTCGAATTGGCCAAGCGTCGCCCACTGCGCCTTCACGCTGGCGCCGAGCTGCTCGACCTCGCGGTTGACCTCGCGGATCCGCGATGGGTTGTTCTTGATCGTCTGCACCCCTTCCGGGGCGAGCGTCGAAAGCATGATGTAGGTGGGCACGTCGCCTCCTTGAAGTCGTCTCGGCGACTTCTACAGGATGTGGAGGCGGCGCGCCCACCGCCGGTCGCTTTATGCCGCGGCCGCTACTGCTTTCGCTCGCTCGAGCACGAGCTCCCCTTCGGCCGCGTCGACCTTCACCGTGTCGCCGGTGGTGAAGCGACCCTCGAGGATGGCTAGCGCCAGCGGGTCCACCAGCCGCTTCTGGATGACCCGCTTCAACGGCCTCGCGCCATAGGTCGGGTCGTAGCCGAGGTTGCCGAGAAGCGTCCGCGCGTCGTCGGTCAGCTCGACCTCGATCCCGCGCTCGCGCACCCGCGCGATCAGCCGCGCCACCTGCAGGTCGACGATCTGCGAGATCTGCTCGCGGGTCAGCGAGTGGAACTCGACGATGTCGTCGAGGCGGTTGATGAACTCGGGCTTGAAGTGCGCGTCGACGCCGGCGCGGCCGCCCGGAATGTTCGAGGTCATGATCAGCACCGTGTTCTTGAACGACACCGTGCGGCCCTGGCCGTCGGTCAG
>JAFASQ010000509.1 GCA_019244395.1 Solirubrobacterales bacterium
TGTTTGCCGGCGTCGAACGCCGCGACGTTGATGTTGATGAATCGCACGTCCGGGTCTTGGAACGCCGACTTCGACGCGGTCGTGAAATCGCTCCACCGCGTTCCAACGCCGATCACCAGGTCCGCGTCCCGCGCCAGCCGATTACCCGCCGCGCCGCCGGTCGCCCCCACAGCTCCCATGCTCAGCGGATGGTCGGACACCAGCGCGCCGCGCCCGGCCATCGTCTCTCCGACCGGGATGCCGATGGCGTCGACCAGCGCGCGCAGCGCCGACACCGCCTCGCTGTAGATCACCCCGCCGCCCGCGACGATCAACGGCCGTCGCGCCGATCGGATCAGCTCGGCGGCGCGCGCCAGCGCCTCGGGCGCCGGCGGCTGGCGATACACGGTCCAGACGCGGGGCTCGAGGAAGGCGCCGGGGACCTCGAACGCCTCGGCCTGCACGTCCTCGGGCAGGGCCAGCGTCACCGCGCCCGTCTCGGCCGAGTCGGTCAGCACCCGCATCGCCTCGAGCGCGGCTGGAATCAGCTGCTCGGGGCGTTCGATGCGCTCGTAGAAGCGCGATACCGGCCGGAAGCAGTCGTTGACCGAGACCGTCGCATCGTGCGGCACCTCGAGCTGCTGGAGCACAGGGTGGGGCGTGCGCGTGGCGAACGTGTCGCCGGGCAGGAGCAGCACGGGCAGGCGGTTGATCGTGGCCAACGCTGCGCCGGTAACCATATTCGTCGCGCCCGGTCCCACCGAGGTCGTGCAGGCGAACGTCCCCAGCCGGTTGCGCTGGCGCGCGTAGCCGGCGGCGATGTGCACCATTCCCTGCTCGTTGCGCGCCGGGTGGTAGGGCAGCAGGTCGCGATACTGGTGCAGCGCCTGTCCGAGGCCGGCCACGTTGCCGTGCCCGAAGATCCCGAAGCAGCCATTGATGAGGCGCTCGCGGCGACCGTCGCGCTCGGTCGCCTGGACGGCGAGGAAGCGCACCAGCGCCTGGGCCATGGTGAGACGTGTCATGCCGGACACCATGATGATTCCATCTCGGCCTTCAGTCGGCCGAGCATCGCAGTCAGATCGGGAAGCTCGACGCCCAGCGCGCGCGCTGTGGCCCGCGCGTCGAGCCGGGTGTCCCGCGGGACGCTCCCGTCCGGGATGGCCTCGAGGGGTGGCGGAACGACGTCCAGCAGGTCCGGATCGAGCTCGAACACCTCAACCGCGCGACGCGCCAGACCGACGCGGCCGGCGTGCTCACCGCCGCAGCAATGGAGGATCCCGCTCACCTCGCGCTCGAGCGCTCGCCACACCAACCGTGCCGCATCGGTGGCGAGCGTCGGCGTGGCGAGCAGGTTGATCCCCGGGCCGTCCCAGACGGCGAACCGCTCGCCCGCGCGCAGCGCGTGCACCAGCGAGAGAACCAGATACCCAAAGCCCGCGTCCTGTGCGCGCGGCGCGTGCGCTCGCGCCCGGTGGACGCCCTGCACCCCTGCGACGCGCGCCACGGTCCCGTAGCCCGCGGCTTCGGCGACCACCAGCTCCGAGCATGCCTTGAGGAAGCCGTAGGTGTTGATCGGGTTGGGAGGCTCGGACTCCGAAGCCGGTCCCTGCGTGCCGTCGAACACCCAGTCGGTCGAGATCAGGACGAACTGTGCGTCGATCGCGTTGGCTGCCGCGACGACGTTGCGGGTGGCGCCCACGTACGCGTCCCAGGCTCGGCGACGGTCTGAGCGCAACCCGGCCGGATCGTTCCAGATCGCAGCGTGCACGATGGCGTCGGGCCGCGTGGCCAGAACCGAGCGCCGGACCAACAGCTCGTCGGTCAGGTCGACGTGCTCGTGCGCCGGCGCCACCACCTCGGCGCCGTGCTCGTGCGAGAAGACATGAGCGAGATTGGACCCGACGAACCCGCTCGCTCCGGTCAGGTAGATCCTCATGCTTGCACCTCCTCTACCCGCACCGGGCGACCGTCGCGCAGCGACCGCAGTGCGGCCAGGCCGATGAGGAGCGGCGCGCGCGCGTCGCCGGTCGAGACCGGCGGGACGGTCCCCGTCTTGACGGCCTCGACGAACCCCTGCCATTCGCGGACGTAGCTGAGCAGGTAGCGCTCGAGGAAGAAGTCGGGATGGGGCGGGCGGCGCTCGCCCTCGGCGGTGATGAGAACCCCGGCGTGGGCGGGTGGATTCTCCGTCACCGCCATCCCGGCCGAGCCGAACACCTCGACGCGCTGGTCGAATCCATAGGCCGCCCGGCGGGAGTTGTCGATCGCGGTCAGGCAGCCGCCGGCATGCACGAGCGTGACCAGTGCCGTGTCCACATCGTGGACCTCCGCGAACCACGGTTCCACCCGGACCGACCCGCGCGCGAACACCTCCACCACTTCGCTCCCGGTCACGAACCGGGCCATGTCGAAGTCGTGGATCATCATGTCGAGGAACAGGCCGCCCGAGGACTTGACGTAGTCGGGCGAGGGCGGCGCCGGGTCGCGGCTCGAGATCCGCACCAGATGCGGCTCGCCGATCGCTCCGGCCGCCACCGCCTCGCGCACCGACGCGTGCCCCGGATCGAATCGCCGGTTGAAGCCGATCTGGAACGGGACGCCGGCCGCGTCGATCGCGCCGAGCGCGCGGTCGAGCTCGACCAGGTCGAGCGAAACCGGCTTCTCGCAGAACACGGCCTTGCCCGCCTCGGCCGCGGCGATGAGCAGATCGACATGCGTGTCCGAGCTCGAGCAGATCGCCACCGCGTCGAGATCCGAGTCGAAGATGTCCTCGGCGGTGGCCGCCGCCGGGACCCGCAGCTCGGCCGAGACGTCGCGCGCGGCCGGCTCGTGGGCGTCGTACACGGCGCCGAGCGCCGCGCCGGGGACCTGATGGGCGATCAGCTCGGCGTGCATCCGCCCGATCCGGCCGACGCCGATCACCCCGATCCGGAGTGGCGCCACGGCGGTCGTCGCGGTCACGAACGCACCTTCTCCCAACCCCCGCTCTGCACCGAGCGCAAGAGCGCGTCCTGTACCGCTGCCCAAGCGAGCGCCTCGTCGAAGCTCGGCTCGAACGGCCTCCCCTCGGCCACCGCGGTGCAGAACTCGTAGTCCTCGATCGTGACCAGATCCTCGAACCCGATCGCGTTGCCGCTGCCGGGCACGAAGATGCCGTGGTGGAAGAACCGGTCGCCTCCGAGCACGGTGGTGTAGCCCGACCCGCGGTCCTCGGTCGCGCGGTAGAGGCGAAGCTCGTTCAGACGCTCGAGGTTCCACCCGACTGCGCCACGCGTGCCGTAGACGTCGAAGGCATGCTCGCTTTCGGGCCCGACCAGTGTCCGGCTGACCTCGAACGTTCCGCGGGCCCCCGATTCGAACTCGCACAGCATCGCGGCGTAGTCCTCGTTGGTCACCGGCGTCCGCGGGTCGTCCGGCCTTCCCCGCCCATAGTGGCCGGCGCCGTCGGCGGGTACGGGGCGCTCGCGAATGAAAGTCTCGATGGTGCCGGTCACCCTGGTGATCGGACCGAGCAGCATGTGTGCCAGGTCGACGGCATGGCTCATCAGATCGCTGGTGGCGCCGTAGCCAGCCTGGTCGAGCTGGAAGCGCCACGAGTTGAGGCCGAGCGGGTCGGCGCCGTACATCGAGAAGAACCGTCCGCGGTAGTTCGTGATCTCGCCGAGCTCGCCGGTGGCAATCAGCTCGCGCGCGTAGCGCACGAGCGGCGCCCACCGGTAGTTGTAGCCGACGCCGCTGATCACGCCCGCAGCCCGCGCGGCCTGGGCGGCCCGCGCTGCCTCCTCGGGCGTCCCCCCGACCGGTTTCTCGCAAAACACCGCCTTGCCCGCCTGCGCGGCGGCCTCGACCAGCTGGACGTGCACCATGTTCGGCGCGGCGATGTACACGACCTCGATATCGGGGTCCTCGATCACCGACTCCCAGGCGCCCGAGGCCCGCTTGAACCCGAACGAGCTGATCGCCTGATCGATCCGCGCCGGCAGCGCGTCGCTGCAGGCGATCAGCTCGGGGTCGAAAAGACGGTCCTCGAACAGCGTGGGGATCCGCAGCAGCGAGCGGCTGTGGGCCTGGCCGAGCCAGCCGAAGCCGATCACTCCAACGCCGATCCTGCGCCGCTGGGCTCCCGGACCCGGCGCCGCGCG
>JAFASQ010000071.1 GCA_019244395.1 Solirubrobacterales bacterium
GCCCGGGGGCCGGCGCGGGGCGGCGCGAAGTGCCCGGGGCCGGCGCGGGGCGGCGCGAGGCGCGCGGGACCGCCCCGAGGCACCGGCCGGGAACGGCCGTAACCGCTCACTCGGCGATCCTCCGCGCTCGAGATTGCAGATATGACCCGCGGGGCGTACCTAACTACACATTCGGCGCGGGCGGCGCAGCGAGTGTGCGCATGAGACCCACCGGAAAACTGTGCATCGGGCCCGCGCTAGGGGCGCTCGTCGGAATGCCGGACAGGTCAGCTCGCGGTCGCCCGCCGCAGCTCCTCGCCGGGCCGTACCCGGTCCTGCGGCTCGAGGTGAATCAGGACGTCGGCGCCGCCGAGCCGCTTCCCGATCACGTCCTGGAGCTCGTGGGCGGTGCGATGGGCGTCCTCGAGCGAGGTGCCGCGACGGAACTGGACGTGCAGGTCGACATAGCGGCGCGCGCCGGCACGGCGGGTGCGCAGCTCGTGATAGCCGACCACGCCGCGGCCGGCGAACGCCTCGACGGCTTCGCGAATCATCGCGACCTCTTCCGCCGGCAGCGCTTCGTCGACCAGGACGCGCGACGCGCGCGCCAGGAGCCGCACACCGGTAGCCACGATCGATGCTGACACGATCAGGGCGACCACGGGATCGAGCCACTGCGCGCCGGTGATCTGGACGAGCGCAAGCCCGACGAGCACGGCCAGTGAGGTCAGCGCGTCGGTGCGCAGGTGGGCGGCGTCGCCGGCGAGCGCCGGCGATCCCGTCTCGCGCGCCCGGCGCCCGATCACGCTGGACACGATCAGGTTGACCACGAGCGAGAACCCCACGACCGCGATGCCGACCCCCAGCTTCTCGACGTGCTGGTGCCCAGCCAGGTGGCGGATGGCCTGGAACGCGATCGCGGCCGAGCCGACCAGGATCAGGATGCCCTCGATCGCGGCGGCCAGGTTCTCCACCTTCTCGTGCCCGTAGCGATGGCTCTCGTCCGCCGGCTCCCCCGCCTTGCGGACCGAGAAGAACGCCACGACCGAGGCCACCAGGTCGATGCTCGAGTGGACCGCCTCGGTCAGGATCGAGACCGAGCCGGTGATCGACCCGGCCACGACCTTGAGCAGGATCAGGACCGAGTTGGAGGCGAGCGACAGCGCAGCGGTTCTGACCTTGATCTGGGGATCGCCGGCGCCGTCGTCGGACGGGATCAGAGGCGGATCCATCTCAACAACGCGCGCACCGCGTGGCCGCGATGGCTGATCGCGTCCTTCTCGGCATCCGAGAGCTCGGCCATGGTTCGATTGTCCCCGGTCGCGTCGGGGACGAACACGGGGTCGTAGCCGAAGCCATTCGAGCCGGCCCGGCCGGGTGCCATCCGGCCGCGGCAGTCGCCGAAGAACACTCGCTCTTCGCCGGTGTCCGGGTTGACATAAGCCAGCGCGCACACGTAGCGGAGCCGACTGTCGGACGGCACATCGCGCTCGAGCTTCCGCAAGTTCTCCTCATCGGTGGCGTCGGGACCGGCGTAGCGCGCGGAACGCACGCCGGGCGCGCCGCGCAAGGCCGCCGCCTCAATCCCCGAGTCGTCGGCGATCGCGGGCGAGCCGACGGCCGCAGCGGCGGCGAGCGCCTTGGGCACGGCGTTGTCGGCAAACGTGGCGCCATCTTCCGGCGGTAGCTCCACCCCCTCCGGCAGCTCCTCCACGGCGATGCCCGCCGGCTCGAGCAGGCGCCGCATTTCCTTCAGCTTGTGCGCGTTGCGGCTGGCCAGCACGAGCGAGCTCATCGGCTCATCCCGTCCCCGCGGCGACGGCGGCCTCCTGGAGCGCTCGCAGCTCCGCGATCCCGGCGGCCGCGAGCGCCAGCAGGTCGTCCAGATGCGCCCTGGACAGCGGCGTGCGCTCGGCGGTCGCCTGCACCTCGACAAGTCCGCCGTCGCCTGTCATCACGACGTTGGCGTCGACCTCAGCCGTGGAGTCCTCGCGGTAGTCAAGGTCGAGCAGTGGCACACCGTCGACGATCCCGCACGAGACGGCGGCGACCGTGCCGGTCAAAGGCGAGTGAGCGAGAGCGCCCTCGGAGATCAGCCGGGCGCAGGCCAGCTCCAGAGCCACCATCCCGCCGGTGATCGAGGCGCAGCGCGTGCCGCCGTCGGCCTGGAGAACATCACAGTCGACATATACGGTCCGTTCGCCGAGCGCGCCGAAATCCACCACGCCCCGCAGCGAACGCCCAATCAGCCGCTGGATCTCCACGGTGCGTCCGTCGAGCCTGCCCCGGCTGATGTCGCGCTGCTTGCGCTCCCCGGTGGAGGCGGGGAGCATCCCGTACTCGGCGGTCACCCATCCCCGCCCGGAACCAGTCAGCCAGCGGGGCACGCCGTCCTGTACCGAGGCGGTGCAGATCACGCGCGTCTCGCCCATCGAGATCAGCGCCGAGCCGGTGGCGGTGCGGACGAATCCGGGCTCGATCGCCTTCGGCCGCAGCCCGTCCGAAGCGCGATCGTAGCTGCGAGCCGGGGCGACGCCGCTCACGCCGCGGCCCTCGCGGCCAGCTCGACGTGTGCCACGTCGCCCAGCGGCATCTGGAGAAAGCGGGTTCCGAGCGCGCGAAACGACTCCACGTCTCCAGTGCACAGGAAGCGGTACGCGCCCTCGCCGGCCTGGGGGTTGAGAAGCCCCCGGGAGGCCAGCGCGCGCTCGACGCTGCGGGCCACCCCCGTGCCGGCGGAGACCAGGCTGACGCCGCGGCCCAGCATCCGCTGCAGCATCGGCGCGCACAGCGGGTAGTGCGTTGACCCGAGGATCACGGTGTCGACGTCCGCCTCGCGCAGGGGCACGCAATACCCGCGCACGGTCTCCACGACTGCCTCGTCGAAGGGAAAGCCGCCCTGGATGATCGGGGCCAGATCGGGACAGGCGACGCTCTCCAGATGAACGTGCGGATCGGCCGCCGCCACGGCCCGCTCGTATGCCCGGGAGGCCACCGTGGCCGGTGTGGCCAGCAGCCCGATGCGGCCGGTGTGGCTGGCCACCACCGCCAACTGCGCGGCCGGCCGCAGCACCCCGATCACGTCGACGTCGCGTCCGCTCGCTGCCAGATGCCCCTCGACGGCGCCGAGGGCTGCCGCGCTGGCCGAGTTGCAGGCAATCACCAATAACTTTGCCCCGACCGCCAGCAGGTGTTCGGCGATCTCGATCGAGAACGCCTCGAGCTCCTGGGCCGTGCGGTCTCCGTACGGGAAGCGCGCGGTGTCCCCCACGTAGAGGTAGTCCTCGGACGGCAGCGATACCAGCAGCTCGTGCAGGACGGTCAACCCGCCGACGCCCGAGTCGAACACTCCCACGGGTTGCTGGGCCCGCGGGTTCAAAGCGGCTGATGGGCAGCGCGTCGGGTCATCCCGCGGCATGGTGCCAGAGGCGGCGCGATGCCCGCTCGCCGCGCCCGATGCCTACACCACGAGCCGCGCCCGATGCCTACACCACGAGCCGCGCCCGCGTTCGCCAAACGGCGAGCGCCCAGGCCAGCGCGGCGAACGCCGCCAGCGCCGCGACGTGCACCAGATCGGCGCCTGGGTGCAGGCCGAAGGCGCAGTGCCGGATCAGCTCGACGCAGTGGTAGAGCGGATTGAGCAGCGCCAGCGAGCGCAGCCAGTCGGGCAGGCGCGTCAGCGGGAAGAACGTCCCGGCGACCAGGAACAGCGGGGTGATCACGCCGCTGATCACATAGCTGAGACCGTCGTACGTGCTGACCATCGCCGAGAACAGCATCCCGAGCGCCGCGAACCCGATGCCGGTCAGCACCCCCACCAGCGGGACGAGCACCATCGTCGGCTTCGGCGGCAGGCCAAAGCAGAAGGCAACGAGCAGCGGTGCGATCCCGTACAGCCCGGCTCGCGTGCCGAGGAACAGCGCCTCGCCAGTGACGATCTCGTCGACGTCGACCGGCGCGGCCAGCATCGCGTCGTAGACGCGCTGGTAGCGGCGCTTGTACAGCGAATCGAACATCGCCGAGAACGCCGCGCTGAACAGCACCGCGGTGGCGACGGCCCCCGTGCCGACGAACTGGATGTAGGGGATGCCCGCGACATGCGAGACCAGCTTCCCGAAGCCGATGCCGAAGGCGACAAGCATGATCACCGGCTCGACCACGGCGGCGAAAGTGC
>JAFASQ010000568.1 GCA_019244395.1 Solirubrobacterales bacterium
CGGCTTGCCTGAACAGGCGCTCGAGCGTTCCCTCGAAGCCGGACATCAGCCGCCGGACCACCGGATTGCTCGAGCCGTACTTGTCGTAGGTGTTGCCGGTGGGCACGGCGGCCAGGCGGCTGTGGGCACTGGGGGGGAGCCCGAGGATGCGGCTCATACCTCGAGCGCCCTGCGGTCCGGGGCGGGCGGCGTTTCGCTCACGCTGGGCGTGCCCGGTCGGTGCGCCGGCGCTCCGGGCTCATAGTGCGACGGCTCGACCCCCAGCTGTAGCTCGATCCGGCGCACTCGCTCGAACGTGCGCTGAGACAGCGTGCGCTGCGCGTCGAGCAGGTCGCCGATCACGCCGAGCGCGAGGAGGAGCATCGCCCCGAAGAACAGCACCGCGCCGAGGATCAGCGACTGCACGTGTCCGGCCTTGCCGCCGTGGACGATAAACAGGACAAGGAAGCGGATGAACAAGGCCAGCGCGGGGATTCCGAGGATCAGCGCCCCGGTCCAGAACAGTTTGAGCGGCTCGTACTGCGCCCATACGCGGAAGATCGTCACCGCATTCCGACGCACGTAGGCGCCGATCGAGGGAAACAGTCGCGACTCGCGCGTCTTGGCGTTGGTGCGGATCGGCACGTGGTCGACGGCCACGAGCAGCTTGCCGGCCTGGATGATCGTCTCGAGCGTGTAGGTGAACTTCGACACGACCTGCATCTGCAGCGCAGCCTCGCGGTTGTAGGCCCGGAAGCCCGAGGTGGTGTCGGGGATCTCGGTCGCCGAGGCGTGGCGCACGACCCACGACCCGAGCCGCTGCAGCAGCTTCTTGCCCGCGGAGAAATCCTCGAGGGTCTTGACCTGACGATCGCCCACCACCATGTCGGCCTCGCCCCGCAGGATCGGCCCGATCAGCTTGGGGATGTCGGCGGCCTCGTATTGGTTGTCCGCGTCCGTGTTGACGATCACGTCCGCGCCCAGCTTCAAGCCGGCGTCCAGTCCGGCCTGGAACGCGGCGGCCAGACCTTTGTGGTTGGTCAGGCGGACGATGTGGTCGACTCCGTGCTCGCGCGCGACTTCGACCGTGCGATCGCTCGAGCCGTCGTCGATGATCAGCCACTCGACGGCGTCGAAGCCGGGGACCTCTCGGGGCAGGTGCCCGAGTGTGGTGGCAAGCTGCTGTTCCTCGTTGAAGCAGGGAATCTGGATGATCAGCTTCATGGGCTGGAGCCGGGCTGTGAGTCTTGAAACGGGCGAGCCGGCAGATCGGAGCGCTTCGCCGCGCGCGGGGTCCACACACGGTAGCGAGAGATGTGGCGGCCACACGCCTGGGCAGATGTTTAACCAGGCCTCCTATCCTGCGATTCCCACGCCATGTCCC
The DNA here is from genome assembly GCA_019244395.1 of Solirubrobacterales bacterium. Taxonomy (GTDB): domain Bacteria; phylum Actinomycetota; class Thermoleophilia; order Solirubrobacterales; family Solirubrobacteraceae; genus Palsa-465. Next base: position 1,364 of record JAFASQ010000568.1, read on the forward strand.
CGCCGTCCGACATCGATCGCCGCCATCTCGCTCGCGCGATCGAGCTGGCCGAGGGTGGGCGCGGCCGGGTTAGCCCGAACCCCATGGTGGGCGCGGTCATCGGTCGCGACGACGAGGTCCTGGGAGAAGGATTTCACCGGGTCCTCGGGGGGCCGCACGCAGAGGTCGAGGCGATCGGCGCCGCCGGCGACCGTGACCTGTCCGGCGCCACGCTGTACGTGTCGCTCGAGCCCTGCTGCCATCACGGCAGGACGCCGCCGTGCACCGACGCGATCAGGATCGCCGGGATCGACCGTGTCGTGGTCGCCTCTGATGACCCGAGCGAGCATGCCTCGGGCCGCGGCCTGGGCATCCTGCGCGACGAGGGGATCGAGGTGGTGGTGGCCGACGGCGAGCTCGCCTCGCGCGCCCGTCTGCTCAACCAGCCGTTTCGCAAGCGCGCCCGCACCGGCCGGCCGTGGGTGCTGTTCAAGTCGGCGATGACGCTCGACGGGAAGGTGGCCACGCACGGCGGCGACTCGAAATGGATCTCGTGCGAGGCGAGCCGGCTCCTGGCCCATCGGTGGCGGGCCGAGTGCGACGCGGTGGCGGTCGGGATCGGAACCGCGCTGGCCGATGACCCGCAGCTCACCGCGCGCATCGACGGGGTATTCCGCCAGCCGCGGCGGATCGTGTTTGACTCGCTGGCGCGGCTGCCGCGCGGCTCGCAGCTCGTGCGCGACGCGCGCAAGGTTCCTTTGACGGTCGTGGTGTCCCGTGCCGCTCCCCGGGCGTCCACGGACGCCCTGACCACCCACGGCGCCGACGTGATCGTCGCCACCGGCGCGAACGAGCCCGCGCGCGTGCGCTCTGCGCTCGACCAGCTCGGCAGCGACGGGGTCGGATCGATGCTGCTCGAGGGCGGGCCCCACCTGGCCGGTGCGTTCCTCGACGCCGGCGAGGTCGACGAGATGCGGCTGTTCCTAGCGCCGATGGTGCTCGGAGGGAGAACCGCGCGCGACCCGCTCGAGGGCGAGGGCGTCGAGGCGATCGCCGACGCGGCACGGGCGCTGAGCGTGAACTGCGAGCGCGTGGGCGAGGATCTGCTCGTCTCGGCGCGGATGAGGGAGTGGTAGCCGGAGTGTTCACGGGACTGGTCGAAGGGGTCGGCCGGGTGGCCGCAATCGATCGCTCGCAGGCCGGCGCGCGGATCAGCGTCGAGACGCCGCTGGTCAGCGAACTGCGCGCCGGCGACTCCATCGCGGTCAACGGCGTGTGCCTGAGCGCGGCCGCCCTCGAGGGCGGCTCGTTCGCTGCCGACGCCATGAACGAGACCCTCTCGCGTACATCACTGGGCGATCTAGCGCCGGGCACTTCGGTCAACCTCGAGCTGCCCCTGCGCGCGGGCGACCGGCTGGGCGGGCACATGGTCCAGGGCCACGTGGACGGCGTCGGGACGGTGGCCGCGGTGGCTTGGGACGGGTTTGCGCGGAGGATCCGGATCGAGGCACCGCCGGGGGTGCTGCGTTACGTGATCGAGAAGGGATCGATCGCGGTCGATGGTGTTTCGCTAACCGTCACCGGCCTCGACAGCCGATCGTTTACCGTCTCCCTCATACCGGAGACCCTGCAACGCACGAATCTCGGGCACGCGGAGACTGGCGACAGAGTGAACCTGGAGGTCGATGTGCTGGCGAAGTACGTGGAGAGGCTCATTCAAGCGAGCCCAGAGGGTGAGCAACGGTCTCAGAGCGCGGGGCTCGACGCCCCGCGGAGGTGACTCAGAGATGAGCTCCGTGCAGACCCCGTTCGCGACGATCGAGGAGGCGATCGAGGACATCCGGCAGGGGAAGATGGTCGTGGTGGTGGACGACGAGAACCGCGAGAACGAGGGCGACCTCACCATGGCGGCCCAGTTCGTCACCCCCGAGGCGATCAACTTCATGGCCAAGGAGGGCCGGGGGCTGGTTTGTCTGGCGCTCACCCCGGAGCGCTGCGATGAGCTGGGGCTGGACCTGATGGCGGCCAAGAACGAATCCGCCTTTGAGACCGCGTTCACGATCTCGATCGAGGCGCGCTCGGGCGTCAGCACCGGCATCTCGGCCGCCGATCGCGCCCGCACCATCCAGGTCGCGATCGATCCCAAGACCAGCCCGCGCGAGCTCGTGCAACCTGGCCACGTCTTTCCTTTGAAGGCGAAGCCTGGCGGGGTTTTGGAGCGCGTCGGTCAGACCGAGGCGGCGGTGGACCTTGCCCGCCTGGCCGGGCTGATCCCGGCCGGTGTGATCTGCGAGATCATGAACGACGACGGCACCATGGCCCGCGTGCGCGACCTCGCCCCTTACTGCGAACGGCACGGGCTGAAGATGGTGACGGTGGCGGACCTCGTGGCCTACCGGCGCCGGCACGAGAAGCTGGTCGAGCGGGTAGTCTCGACCCGCCTGCCCACCGGGTTTGGGGAGTTCACCGCGGTCGGGTACCGCTCGCTGGTCGACTACAAGCACCACGTGGCGTTGGTCAAGGGCGACGTCCGGGGCCGCGAGGATGTGCTCGTGCGGGTGCATTCCGAGTGCCTGACCGGGGACGTTTTCCACTCGCTGCGCTGCGATTGCGGCGAGCAGCTCGAGTCGGCGCTCTCGATGATCGAGAACGAGGGCCTCGGGGTGCTGCTGTACCTGAGTCAGGAGGGCCGTGGGATCGGCCTGCTGAACAAGCTGCGCGCGTACAAGCTGCAAGAGGAGGGGCTCGACACCGTCGACGCCAACCTGCGGCTGGGGTTGCCCGCCGACCTGCGCGACTACGGGATCGGCGCCCAGATCCTGGTCGACCTCGGGCTGACCAGCATCCGGATCCTCACCAACAACCCCAAGAAGATCTCCGGCCTGGCCGGCTACGGGCTGTCGGTGACCGATCAGATCCCGATCCAGCACATCCCCAACCCTCACAACGAGGCCTACCTCCGGGCCAAGCGCGATCGCCTCGGCCACACCCTGCACCACCAGGGGCTGGCTCTGGACGAGGAGATGCTGCACGACGAGCACGAGCACGATCGCCGGCGGCGCGAGTCTCAGGAATGAGCCGCCCTGCGCCGGGGGGGCGCACGGATCGTGTCGCGCTATGCGTGGCGCGGTTCTACGCCGAGCTTGCCGACAAGCTCGAGGCCGGCGCCAGAGCGGCGCTGGTGCAGGCCGGCATCGTCGGGCTGGACAGGTTCGAGGTGCCGGGCGCGTTCGAGCTGCCCCTGGCGGCCGCATACGCCGCCCGGTCGGGCCTCTATGACGCGGTCGTGTGCCTGGGGGCGGTCATCCGCGGCGAGACAGACCACTACGACTACGTGTGCACCGAGGCGGCGCGCGGGATTCAACAGGTGCAGCTGGAGACCGGCGTGCCCTGCGGGTTCGGCGTGCTGACCGTCGACACGATGGAGCAGGCGCTCGAACGCGTCGCCGGCGGCTCTATGCGCGACAGCGGCCGAAGCGCCGCGGAGGCGGCGCTCGCCTCCCTGGCGGTCAAGCACGCGCTGGCGCGCGAGCGCTCCGCGGTGTCCTAGCCGGGGCCGTTTGCTCCCGGTCCCGTGGCTCCGGGTACGGTGACTCCGGGTACGGTGGCTCCCGGTACGGTGACTCCCGGTCCGGCGGCTCCCGGTCCGGCGGCTCCCGGTCCGGCGGCTCCCGGTCCGCCGCCCGTTCCCGCTCCGCCGGCGCCGCCGCTGCGCGCCTTGTCTCCGAGCGCCTGCAGGGCCAGCTGGAGCTGGAGCCTCACCACGCCCGTCTGGTTGGGGATCTGCAGGCGCTGGTAGAGCACGTTCGCCGCGTCGGTCGGGTCGCCCGCCAGCCGCAGGGAGCGCCCGAGGTCGTACAGCGCGTAGGCGTAGGTCAGGCTGCCGGGTGAGGCGGCGCCCACCGCCTTGCGCAGGGGCGGGATCGCGGCGGCGTAGTTGCCCTCCACCATGAGCTGGTGTCCCCGCGCCTCGAACGTCTCGGCCACCGGCGCCGGCGTGGTCGCGGCGGCCGGCGTGCCGGTCACGGTGCTCGCGGGGCGCGGCGTGGCCGCAGGCTTGGGCCGCGGCGCCGGCGGCTTGTGAACGGAGGCCACGGAAATCGCTCGGTGCGTCCCGGTCGAGGCCTTCGTCGCGCTGGAGCCGCCACCGCCCAGCGTGCCCGCTGCCGCGACGGCCACCGCCGCGCCGGCGGCGAGGGCGGCCAGCGCCGGAACCCGCGCGCCACGGCCTCGGGGCCGGCCACCGTTCACCGGTGGGGGGGTTCCCATTCGCGGCGCCGTAGAACGCACGGCATGTGCCCCGGCCGGCGGCGGAACGGCGCCAACCCGGTAGGCGCGCGTCACCGGCTCGGTCAGTGCTGCCTCCAGCGCCTGGGCGAAGGCTTGCGCGGTCGGCCAGCGCTGCTCGGGCCGTTTGGCCATGCCACGGGTCAGCACTGCGTCCACCGCGGGAGGCAGAGCCCGGTTGCGGGCGCTCGCCGCCGGCGGCATGTCCTCCACGTGCTGGCGCGCCTGCGCCGCGAAATGCCAGGCGGTGAACGGCCGCTTGCCGACCAGCAGCTCGTACGCGACGACGGCGAGCGAGTAGCGGTCGCTGGCCTCGGTGGCCGGCTGACCCAGCGCGCGCTCGGGAGCGAGATACGAAGCGGTCCCGAGCACCTGACCGCTGGCCGTGATCGTGTCCTCGGTTCCGAGCCGGGCGATGCCAAAGTCCGCGACGTGCAGCACCCGGTCGCGGGCGAGGAGCAGATTGGCCGGCTTGATGTCGCGGTGCAGCACGCCTCGGCTGTGCGCATGGTCCAGCGCGGCCGCCGCTTCGTGGATCCACTTGACCGCGTGGACACGCCGGACGGAATCAACCCGCAGCGCATCGGCGACGGTCCCGCCGGCCAGGTACTCCATCACGATGAACGGGCGCGGGAAGCTGTCCGCGGGCGCGGTTTCGCCCACGTCGTAGATCATCACGACGTTCGGGTGGCCCGAGAGCCGCGCCGCGGCGCGCGCCTCTCGCATGAACCGCTCTGCCGCCTCGGGGTCATCGGCGAAGTGCTCGGCCAGCAGCTTGATCGCAACGCTGCGGCCGAGGGCGCGGTCGCGCGCGCACCACACCGAGGCCATCCCGCCGGTCGCGATGTGGCGGACCGGCTCGTAGCGGTCGGGGAGCCCGAACTGCCACCGGACGCCCGCGTCCGCCTGGGAAAGTTCACCCATCGAAACGCCTCATTACCCGTCTCAAAGAATACGAACCGCGCCCGACCCGTCAAAGCCTGCAAGCCGGGCGTCTCTAAGTCCTGCGCGGCTCGAAGGCTATACTCGTCCGGCCATGGCCAAGGTCTGTCACGTATGCAGGAAGGGTCCGGCGTTCGGCAACAGCCGCAGCCACTCGATGGTCGCCACGCGCCGACGCTTCGAGCCGAACCTGCAGCGGGTGCGGATCGATGACAACGGGACGCCGCGACGGGTGTACGTGTGCACGCGGTGCCTGAAGGCCGGCAAGATCGCCAAAGCGTTGTGACGGAACCGGCTCCGGCCACCGCGCTCGCCCCTCCGACGAGCGCGTCCGGGTCGGATGCCAGCCTGCTGCGCTTTCGCGCCGTGCTTGATGCCGGGCTCGCGGCCCTCGAAGCGCGGCGCGAGGAGGTCAACGAGCTCAACGTGTTCCCGGTGGCGGACGGCGACACCGGCGACAACATGGTGCTCACGCTGCGTGCCGTGCTCGACGAACTCGACCGCCTGGCCGCGGCGTCGGCTAACCCCGCCGTCGGCCGCGACCAGATCGTGGCCTCGGTCGCCCGGGCCGCCCTGCTCGGCGCGCGTGGCACCTCGGGCGTGATCCTCTCCCAGCTGATCCGCGGCGCCGCCGAGGAGCTGGCCAGCCGCCCCGGCGAGCTTGTCGATCCGGTCCTGATCAGCGCGGCGCTGGCCCGCGCGGTCGATCAAGCCTACGGGTCCGTCCGCGAGCCGGTCGAAGGGACGATCCTCACCGTGGTGCGCGAGATGGGGGTGCAGGTGGCCTCCGACCTCGCCCGGGTCCGCGATGCCCGGCTGCCGTCCGACGCCACGCCTGAGCTGCAGAACGCGGTGATCGCCGCGGTCGTCGAGCGCGCCCTGCACGCGGGCGAGAGCTCGGTGCGGCGCGGGCCGGATCTCCTACCCGCACTAAGAGCAGCCGGCGTGGTCGACGCCGGCGGCTATGCCCTGACCGTGGTCCTGGCCGGCATCCTCGGCGCCCTACGAGGCGGCGCGCCGTCGCCGATCGAGCACCAGGCGACCGCCCGCGTCACCCGGCCACAGCACTCCTCCACCACTTTTCGCTACTGCGCGAGCTTCGCCGTGACCGGTACAGACCTCGAGCAGCGGCAGTTCGTGCCGGCGCTCGAGCGGCTCGGCGACTCCGTGCTGATCGTCGGCGACCGCACCACCCTCAAGATCCACCTCCACACCGACGTTCCGGACGCCGCTACCGCCCTGTTCGCCTCGGCGGGCACGGTGTCTCATCTGGACGTGGCCGACATGCGCGCGCAGGTCGAGCGGCGCGATGAGCGCCTGGCCGGCGACACGCGGGCACCGGTATCTGAGGTCGTCGCGGTGGCCAGCGGCGCCGGGATGTTCTCACTGTTCGAGAGCCTCGGGGTGCGCCCGGTCGACGGAGGGCCCGCACTGGCCCCGAGCACGCCGGACCTGCTCGCCGCGATCCACGCCACCGTCGCCGAGCAGGTGGTCGTCCTGCCCAACAGCCCGGCCGCGCTGACCGCCGCGCGCACGGCGGCCGAGCTGTCTGACAAGACCGTGCGCGTCGTCCCGTCGCTCTCGCCCCAGGCCGGGCTGGCCGCAGCGGTGACGCTGGACCCGACGCTCGACGCCCAGCAGAACGCCCGGGCCATGAGCAAAGCCCTCGAGCAGATCCGCACCGGCGCTGTCGGGCCAGCGCGGCTCGATGACGCTCAGGGACGGTACCGCGCCGGCGACGCGGTCGGGTTCGTTGAGGACGAGATCGTCGCCTGGGGCAAGCCCCGGGAAGCGCTGCGGGAGGTACTCGAGCAGCTGGCCCACGATGCCGAGCTGATCACTTGCCTGCGCGGCGCCGGCGCGCCGCTGGACGACGGGACGGTCGAAGCGCTGGCTCATGGAGATGTCGAATTCGAGCTGTCCGAGGGAGGCCAACTGGGCCACTGGTGGCTGCTGGCCGCCGAGTAGCCGCGCCCGGAATGGTTAGCGTCTCGTCCGCGCAGACGTTGATGATGCGGCCGGTTCCCCCGACGAATCTCGTGATGGCCGCCACCGGCTTCGCCAGCCCAGACCCTCTCGACGAGCCCGCGCTGCGCGGCGCGCCGATCCGTTACCCGCGCCCCTCGAAACTGCGGGCCGTGCTCAAGCTCGATGGTCCCAAGGCGCAGCGGGCTGCCGAGACGCTCGGCTTGGGCACGGTCGGGGACCTGGTGGCGCATCTGCCGCGCGACCGTCGGGAGGCGCGCACGGTGGCGGAGCTCGTGCCAGGCGACAGCGCCACCGTCGTGGTCCAGGTCAAGAGCATCTCCTCGCGCTCGGTGCGGCGTCGCGGGATGCGCCCGCTGGTCGAGGCGACGGTGGCCGACGACAGCGGGGCGATGAAGGCCACGTTCTTCAACCAGCCGTGGCTCGAGCAGCGCTACCCGGTGGGCACCCGGCTGGCCCTGCACGGCAAGCTCGAGGGGCGCCGGGGGAGGGGGGTGGGTGGCCAATTCCGCGTCCAGGCTCACGCCCGCACGAACGAGGCCGTGGCGGGCGGGCCCGGCGCGGTGGCCCATTACCCGGCCACCGAAGGGCTGTCCTCCACCCAGATCCTGGCCCTGGTGCGCGAGCACCGCGAGGCGCTGGCCGAGGTGATCGAGCCGCTGCCGGCCGCGGTTCGCTTCGCCGAGCGGCTTCCGGAGCGCCCCGCGGCA
>JAFASQ010000125.1 GCA_019244395.1 Solirubrobacterales bacterium
GATTGCCGCAAAGGCGTCGGGCGCCCGGGTCGTGAAGGCGTTCAACACGACCTTCGCCGGCACGCTCGTAGGCGGCGAGATCGCCGGCCAACCCCTGGACGTGTTCCTCGCCTCCGACGACGAGGATGCCAAGAACACCGTGCGCCACCTCGTCGAAGACGGCGGCCTGCGCGCCATCGACGCCGGACCGCTCACCCGGGCCCACGAGCTCGAAGCGCTCGGGTACCTGCACATGGCCCTCCAACAGCCGCTCGGCACCGGCTTCTCCAGCACCGTCAAAGTCCTCGCCTAACCCGCAAACACGCAGTCCCGGCGGATGACTTCACCGCCGGGACCTGCCGGCTCGCCGGCCGCGACGCCCGACGGGGCAACGGTGCTGACCGAACCATGGCAGCCGAAACTCTCGGCTCCCGGGCGCCAGGGGATCGGCATGCGTGCCGTGAGCCGCTGCAAACGCGCAAACGCGCAAGTCAGTCGCAACAGAAGCTGCCTTGGTGGGTTGATCAAGACGGAAAGGGGGAGAGCCAGGCGAGAGGGCTGCTCGATGCCCTCGCTCGAAGTCGACGCCCACCCCGAATCATCGCGGCACGCGAATACCGCGCTGTCACCGAAGCAGGTCCCGACCACCGTCAGCGCGGGACCCCGCATTTCGCCACCTGCAGGTCGCGCCTCGCCATCGGCCCGGATGGCGTCCCTACCGTCAGCTCGAAAGCCTGCCTTTCTTCCGGTGCGGGTACGCGGACGTGGCGCCGGAGGCCCGTCCAGGGCCCCGCATTCATCTCCTGAGAGGTCTCACGGCCAAATTTGGCCGCGCGCTCCTGTTCGCCAGATCCAAGCATCGCGTGCTTGCAGGCTCGCTGCAAACGAGCGCGCCAAACCGGCAGTCCGCAGTGAGCCCGAGCGGCCTCCCGCAGATGAGCACCAGCGGCGCTCTCGCGATTGGCGTCGACGAGATGCCCGTTCCCAGAGGCAATCCAGAAGTGTCGGCGGTCGCATCGAGACTTGTGCTCGATGGCGGAGCGGGAGCCAACCTCCGCCGAATCGACGGTTCTGACACAGCCGGATCGGACGACGAGCGACGCTGTGCTGCGGGCTGCTGCTTGGCGATTCTGAATGGGGTAGCTTGGCCTGCGGGAGCGCCGTGGCGCTCCCGCAGAAGACTCGCCGGTCAGAGCTCAAGGCCTGTGCTGGCGTGCATCATCGGTGCTTTGCGGCCGTGGATCGCGCCGATGATCTCCTCCGAGGAGATTCCCTCCAGGTAGGTGCCCGTGGTGGAGAGGTGCGAGTGCCCCAGCTGGCGCTGGATCAGCGGCAGCGGGATCCCCTCGTGCAGCAGCTCGACGGCGTGCGCATGCCTCAAGTGATGGGGCGCAAACCGGCGCCTGACCCAGCCTCAGCCGCGAGGTGGCGCAGCTCCGCACGCACCGCGGTGGCACACCACGCCCGGCCACGGGTCGGCCCCTCGATCACGCAGAACAGCGGCCCGGGCGGGAACGCCGTGCGCTCCGCCGTCCAATCGGCCAAGACCGACCAGGCCCAGGGGTCCATCCCCACCTCGCGACGGCGGTCACCCTTCCCGTGCCTGATGAGCAGGCTGCCTCGCCGCTCGTTCAGATCGGTCTCGGCGAGCGAGAGGGCCTCGTGGATCCGAACGCCCGCGCGCCACAGGACAACGATCAGACCACGCATCCGCCGGCCGTGACGGCGGTCTCCGGCTTGGCGCATGACCGCGACGATCTCATCGACCGTGGGCGGATCGGCCGGGTAACGGCGGCCTTTGTTCGTCGGGACTCTCCCGGCGTGATGGCCCGGCATTGTCGCCGGGGACCGCGGGCGGCCGGCGGCGTCCAACAACTGATGAGCAGGCATGGCTCCCTCCTCTGGAGAGCGGACAGGTTGCCGCCTGCTCTAACCGACCCGCGCCAGAACGCGCGCTTGGAGTTCACCGGGCGCTGGCGAGCTCGGTTGCTGCCGCCTTCCTGGCCGGTTGCGGAAGCGACGCAATCAGCCCTCCTCATCGTCCTAGGCGGAAGCGGCAGGGTCGGTCCTCGCGCGACTGCGCGATGTACGGGACGCACATATTCTCGATCGGCGGCCGACTAGGACGGCGCGTTCGGGCCGAGCGTCTGCATCTGCGGGAAGGAGATGCTGAGCGTCCGACACGCGCGAGTTGCGAGCCTCATCCAACCCGGGAGCGAGCTCGCCCGCGTCCGCCAGGCGTATGCATGGGCATCGCCGTGTAACCGCTGGGTTCGACCCGTCAGGACGAGTCTGCCGCATCGCTCATGCCGAGCGGAAGCCCCGCCGACGCGCGGCCGTGCGGCTGTCGTGACGCCCAGGCCCGCTGTCGGTGAATGACGTCCGGACCCCGCTGTCGTCATGGCTGATGTGCCTGGTCGACGGCGACGAGTCGCAGCTCGGAGACGTAGCGGTTGCCCTCCGCATCGTCGAGCCAGCACTGGTCGGGTGCGGGGAGCATTTCTGTGAATCGGATCCGCGCCTCGGGAGCTTGGTCTGCGGCTTGGCGGGCGTGGTGGCAGAAGACTCGCGCCAAGGTGGGGCTGTCGGTGTCGAGGTACATGGGCTTGCGCTCGAGGGGCGACTTGGCGAACAAGCGCCTTGGCATGCCGAGTTCGCGCGCGAACGCTGTGAGATCCTGCGCTTGCTGTGGGATCTCGCGGGCGGGCAAGCTCCAGCTCTCGCGTCGCAGTACGGTGCGACCGATCGTGCGCCGCGGAGCGTATTCGTCGTCGGGCAAGAGCTCGAACGTGCGCACGGCGGCGATGAAGATCGCCAGGCCGAAGGCGTCGAGGAGCGGGACTCGTAGCTCGCCGGCGCGGTCGACTAGGTCGTGGCCATCGACCAGCAGCTCGTGCGGCAGCCACGTGCGCCGCGGCCAGGGCGCCCGCGTGTCGGGCAGGATCGCGATGTGGATGTCGTCCGCTGCTGTTACTCCGGCGCCGCGTGCGTCAACCCCCAGTCCGGGCCCGAACGGAGGCATCAGATACGGCACGGGGCGGCCGATGGCGTTGCGGATCGCGCGCCACATCGCTGGGGGATCCGGGTGCCGGTGCGCGAAGAGACCCTGGACGAGCGGGTTGGCACCCGGGTGGGCGTCGCCGATCACGGCCAGGTAGTCGCCGGCGCAGATCGCCGCCGCGTCGCGCGCGGCGAGCTGGAGGTCGACCGATTGAAAGACGCCCGTCGGCCAGGCGGGTTGGTGGTCGGCGAACATGCTGGCGGCGCGAACGCCGATCGTCGTCGGGTCAGGGTCTGCCAGCAGAACGGCCAGCCGCCGCTGGAGTTCAGCCATCTCGTTGCCGATCGCGGACGGGACCTGTATGAGTGCGCCTATGACCTGCGCGAGCACCGGCTGGAACGGTGCGCGTCGGCTGGCCGGCAGCGATTCCTCGATCAGCTCTCGGCCGATCGCGTTGACCTGACCGCAATACCAGCGACCGGCCTCGAACAGGACCCGTAGGGCCGGCGCCATGTCGGTGAGCATGGCTGGCCCGGCCGTCACGTCGAGGTCGCGCATGCAGTCCAGGTATGCGAGCGTCCGAGCCCCATACGCCCTGCCATGGTTTCGCACCGGAGCGCGTCCGGTCAGTTCGATGAATGTCGAATCAAGCGCGGCGAGAGCCTCGCGTAGTTCTCCTGGCGATGCCTGGGCGACCGCGTCACGGGCGGCCTCCAACCGTTCCAATGCCGCGAGCCCGCGCTCGCGCACCGTGCCGTCGGGATGATGTTGCAACCTCGCGCGCAGCTCGCGCTCGGCGTGCGGCCCCGCCGCGACCTTGAGTCCGGGATCAATCGTTTCCGCTAACGCTTGCACCCCCCAGGCCTCGAGGTGGACCGAGCGGCTGCCTACGAGCGCGCCGGAGCGTGCTGACAGCGCTGGTCCGTCATCAGCGATGCGGCCCCACGCGAGCGGGCCGAAGAAGCCGATCGTGTCGTTCTTGGCGCAGTAGCGCTGCCAGTAGCTAGCGACGAGCTCTTCGCGCTGTCGCATTCGACTCGACTTGGCGGCAGCGCCGTCGGCGACCTTTGCGATTGCATTGGTGAGCGCGGCGGGGTTCTGCCACGTGACCGCCTCTCGGAACACCGGGTCAGAGGCAACACCGCGCAGCCGTGCGGCCTCATCGCCGGCGCCGAAGGCGCTCAGCCCGGATACGGGAAACCCGACGCTGCGCACGGCGAAGTCCCGCCACAGGGCAAAGTCTCCGCCGAGTGGAACGAGATGAGCATCCGATTGCCACGCGGCGTGGGGATCGTCACGCAAGGCGGCTGAAGCGAGATTACTGGCCATGATCGGTCTCCTTGCCTAGCCAAACGGTCCGGCTCATGATCGGCCGGCCACCGCTCGTGGCGCGACCGGGGCCACCCTAGACAGCGACCCTAGAGTTGCGTTCCGGCTGCCGAGCTTCCACGCGGGATCGAGAGCGTGCCGAGGGCGCGACCGAGGTCGCGGCGGCTCGTGATGTCGAGCTTGCGGTAGATCTGGGTGAGATGCGCCTCGACCGTTTTGATGGTCACAAACAGCGCCTGGGCGATCTCGGCGTTCGAGCTGCCAGCGGCGGCGAAATCGGCTATCCGGCGCTCGCTTGGCGTAAGGGACTCCGCACCGGTCAGCCGCTCGCGGCGCAGGCGGACGCCGCTTGTGGCGAGCTCCTGGCGAGCGGTCTCCGCAAGCCGCTCCGCGCGGCACCGCTTGGCCATCTCATAGCCGGCACGCAGGGGATCGCGAGAGTCGGATCGGTGACCGGCGCGGCGCAGCGCGCCGCCAAGGTCGACCAAGGCGCGAGCGTGGACTAGACGCGCCGGCGAGCGCTCGAGGAGCTCCACCGAGTCGCGCAGCAGCTCGATCCGGTCGCCCGGGGGTCCCAGTCGCGCCTGCGCGTGGCGGACCTCGCCGAGCGCGCCCGGCGTGCCCCAGGCACGCGCCAGTGCGAGCGCTTCGGCGACGAGCGACTGAGCTGTCTCCGCGTTGCCGAGCGCCTGGTAGCTCTCGCCGGCGGTCAGCATGTCACCGATCCAGCTCGCCGACGGCGGGTCGATCCGATTGCGGCGCGTGACCGCATCCTCAAAGATGGCGATGGCGTGGTCGCCACACGCGGCGTACACCTGCGCCTGGGCAAGGACCACCGCGGTCATGGCGGGCAAGTCTGAGATCTCACGGTCGCCGATCTCGGTCTCGAGCGTGCACATCGCGTCATCGGTTCGCCCTTGCGCTGCCAGCGATTCCAGCAGAGGGCCGACACCGCGCGCGAAATGCCAGGACTCCTCGACCCCGGCGGCGATCGCGGCCCGCGCGTCGGCTTCGGCCTCGCCCAGCATCCCGCGGCGGAGGTAGACGCTGGCGCGCAGCCCCAACGCGATCCCGTAGTCGATCGCCGAGCCGCGGCGGCATGCGACGGTGATCGCGCGGTCGATCACGCGTTCGGCAGCGTCCATGCGGTCAGCCCACCTCAACCCGAGGGCCATGCCCGAGAACGACAGCGACGCCGTCCCATCCTCGATCAGCGCATCGACCTGACGGGCCGCCCGCTCGGCGAGCGCCGCGACCTCGTCCGCGCGGGCGCCCGGCCGCATGTGCAGAAACACCAGATGGGCGAGCACCACCGCCTCACCGGGGGTGTCGCCGGCCAGCGCCGCGCCAGCTTTCACGCTGGCCGCGTGACCTGGCTCAGCACGCCCAAAGAACAGCGTCCAGGCCTGCAGGCGCAGCGCGAGCTCGCGGTCACGATCGCCGAGCTCATCGACGGCCGTGGCCATCAGGTGGGCCATAGTCGACCGGTCCCGGTGACCAGGGCCCTCGAACTGGCAGGAGATTGCAAGGGCTCGCGCGCGTGTGACCGGGTCCTCGGCCGTGCGCTGCGCCTGCTCCAAATGATCCCGCGCAGCGGTCATCTGCCCCGCCACGTGCTCGTAGCGTCCCAGCTCGACAAGCAGCCGCCGCGCTCGCGAGGCTCCAGTCGTTCCTCCAACAAGCGCCGCAGCATCGCCGCGGCAGCCGCCGGAGCGCCCCGCTCCGCAGCGCGCGCGGCCGCGGTCCGCAGCGTTTGGACGTCCGCGGGATCGAGACCCGGCGACGTGGCAAGAAGATGGACCGCGATCCGCTCCGGCGACGCACCGCGTGCCCCGAGCAGCCCAGCCGCCCGCCGCTGCCATGTGTTCCCCTCAAATGGCGTGACGCTCGCCGCGACCGCCGACCGCAGCAGGGGGTGCCGAAAGCTCAGCAGCCGCCCGGGTTCAAGCAGGCCCGCATCGACCAGCGTCCCGGCGGCTCGCGCGCCCTCCGCCGGCTCGATTTGCGCCAGTTCGCACGCGAGATCGAGCGCCGCCTTGTCGCCGAGCACCGCGGTCGCACGCGCCAGCGCTCCGGCGGCGGGACCGAGCCGAGCCAGCCGCGCGCGCGTCGCGCGCGCCAGCTTCGGCGGGGTGGTGGCCACTACGCGCTCGGCGCCGGCGGCAGTGAACGGCACGCCCTCCTCGCGCAGCGTGCGCTCGAGCTCGGTCAGCAGGAACGGATTGCCCCCGCTGGCAGATGACACGCCCGCGCGAACGCAACCTCGACCGTCGCACCGGCGTGCTCCCGCAAGAACTCGAGGACCGCCGGCTCGCTCAGCGCTCGGATCGTGACAACGTCCGTGGCCGGATCACCCAGCAGGTCACTCAGCACACTCGGGTCAGCGGCATCGGGCTCCACCGGTCGCGTGGCAGTGAGCAACACGAGAGGGAGTGAGTCGACACGCCGCGTCAGAAAGGCAAGAAACCGCAGCGACGGCTCATCCGCCCAGTGCGCATCATCGATCGCCAGCAGCAGCGGTCCTCGCTCAGCCAGATTCGCGAGCAACCAATACAGACCGTGCAGGACCCCGAACGAGCCGCCGTCGCCCTCAGCCGGCGCGTCTACGAGCACAGGGACTGCCAGCGCCGCCGCGCCGGTCAACAGCTCTTCGCGATCCGCTGACTTGCGGACGACGCCAGCCAGGCACTGGCGCACCACGCCAAACGGAAGCTCGGTCTCCAGCTCCGTGCCATGCGCCGCCAGCACGGCGACCGCAGTCTCATGCGCGCGCGCCGCCGCGGCACGCATCAGCGCGGACTTCCCGAGCCCCGCATCAGCCTCGATCACAACCGCCGCCCCGCGACCTCCGCGCGCCGCCTCCAACGCGGCATCGATTCGCCCGAGCTCCCGCTCGCGCTCTAACAAGCCCCTTATGGCTACGTCGGTGACCCCCATGCTGGGACAGCTAAATCGTAGGGTCGAAGTTTAGGGTCGCCCCCGTCGCGCCGACGGCCGGCCCAGGCGACGATCACGAGGTCCCACCACCAAAGCGAGGAGACCTCGATGTCCAACACCCTACGCGCCGTGCTGAAAGCCCTGCATATCCTGGCCCGAGCCTGCGCCGAGACGGGATGGGTCACGCCGTTCGGCCCGTTCTACTGGCCGCCCCGGACCGACCACCGCGGCCGATGAACAGCTACCCCCAGATCGACCGATCGCCACTCGAGATCTACGGACTCGATCACCTGGCACTCGTCAGCGACGACCACGGCGACACCCGTACCCTCTCCGTCAGCCAGCTCTGCCGCCTCGACGATCCGGGACTAGGTCCCCGGATCGCCGCAGGCAAGTTGCTCGACCAGAGCGGCGACACGTTCGCGATCGGCGACATCCACTACGCATCGACGCATAGCGCGTTCCCTTACCTCCTCGTCGGCACCTCCTTCCTGGCCCATCCCACGACATCACTACGCGTCGGCGAAGCAACACCGGGACCCAGATCGCTGTCCTCCCGGATGCGCCCGAGACGCAGACTCCGCTCCCGCCCGGGTTGGACGAGCCGCGATAACACTGACGCCCGAGGCCGGGGCTCCCGCTCCGCCCCGGGTGACCAGAACTATCCACTGCCTCACGCGACCGCGTGTGGCGCTGCTTCCGCTACGCCGGGGCAGGGCGGAAGGTCTGGAACCTCGTGACCGAGCTGTCGAGCCTCGTCCCGAGCAAGAGCGAGGCCCTTCACTACCGCATTCGTGAAGGACCGACAGTCTCGCCGTGATA
>JAFASQ010000129.1 GCA_019244395.1 Solirubrobacterales bacterium
CATGGCACCCGCCGATTCCGCTCCGATTCCGCCGGTCGTCGTCCCGCGCTGGGTCCAGCTGGTCTTGCTGCCGCTGGCGTTGCTCGCGCTGTGGGCCCTGGCCCGGGCGGCGGGGACGGTGTTGCTGATCCTGCTCGCGGCGAGCACGATCGCGCTGATCCTCAACCCGCTGGTCAGGATGCTCGTGCGACGGGGCCTTCCGCGCGGTATGGCCATCTTCGCGATCTACCTGTGCGTGTTCGCGTTCGTGGGCGGGTGCGGCGTGCTGCTGGCCAACCCGATCAGCACACAGGTCAGCCACCTGGAGCGCGACGTTCCGCACTTCATCAACCAGGCCAACCGCGACCTGGCCAGCCTGCAGCGCTGGCTTGATCGCCACGGGATCCACGTGCAGATCCAGCAGCAGGGGCAGACGGCGCTCCAGACCCTCCAGCACAACATCCTCAAGCGCTCGAGCGCCATCGTCTCCTTCTCGCGCGACCTGCTCACGCAGATCGTCACCACCTCATTCGACCTCGTCCTCATCTTCGTCCTGTCGATCTACCTGCTGGTCTACGGTGACGAGATCGGCCGGCTCGTACGGCGGATGATGCCGCCCGGCGACGGCACGCCCGAGGATGACTATCCGCTGCTCGTCCAGCGCGCCGTATTTGGCTACGTGCGCGGACAGTTCCTGTTCAGCCTGATCATGGGCGCCAGCGCCATGGTCGCGCTGTGGATCTTCGGGGTGCTCGGCATCTTCCCGGACGGCGAACGCTACGCGATCTTCTTTGGAGCCTTCTATGGCCTGATGGAGTTCATCCCGTATATCGGTCCGATAATCGGACCCCTGCCGGCCGTGCTCGTCGCGCTGTTCGTCAATCCGATCAGCGCCGTGTGGGTGATCCTTCTGTTCGTGGGGTTGCAGCAGCTCGAGGGCCACTTGGTCGCGCCCCAGGTGTTCCGCATCTCGCTGCGGATCAACCCGATCCTCGTCATCCTCGCCCTGCTCATTGGCTACCAGCTCTATGGGATCGTCGGCGCCCTGCTGGCGCTGCCGGTGGCGGCGGTGATCCGTCAGACCGTGCTCTACCTGCGTCGGCATCTGGTGCTGGAACCGTGGGGCACGCTCGGGTCGGGGCTGATCTCGAGCGCCGGCACCGAGCGATGCGCGGAATGCGGCGCGGCGGCGGGACTGCGGGACGCCTACTGCCGCTCGTGCGGCGCGTCCCTCGAGCCGCGGGTGCGGATGCCCGGATAGGGGGTACGGGAAGGCCTGCTTCTGGCCAGCGCGCCGGCGACCATCGGCTTCGGCTTGCTGACCGGCGGCGCGATCGCCCGCTGGGCGGCACGCCAAAAGCTGTTCGCGTAACGCGCCACAAGCTGTTCGCCTGAATCGAGCGCTGAGCGCGCGCTAGCCTGGGGCGCGCCTTGTCCATCGGGACGCAAACCGCGCAGCGGACGGTCACGGTGGCGGTCCGCGGGCTGACCAAGCGCTTCGGTGCGCGGATCGCCCTGGACCGGATCAGCTTCGAGCTGTACGCGGCCGAGGTCGTGGCGATCATCGGACCCAACGGGGCCGGCAAGACGACGCTGCTGTCGATCCTCGCCGGCGTTCTCAATCCCAGTGAGGGCGAGGTCATCCGCACCCCTGACAGGCGCTTCGGCTGGGTGCCGCAAGAACCCGCCCTCTACTCCAAGCTCTCGGTGGCGGAGAACCTCCGGCTGTTCGCGCGCCTCGAGCGCGTGGCCGACCCGGACCAGGCCGTAGCCGCCATGCTTGCCCAGATCGGCCTGGAGGACCGCGCCGGCGAGGAGGTCGCCCGGCTGTCGGGCGGCAACCAGCAGCGGGTGAACATCGCGATCGGGCTCCTCTGCGAGCCGCCGGCGCTCCTCCTCGACGAGCCCTCGGCCTCGCTCGACCCGCGCCAGCGCGAGCGCCTGTGGGAGTTCATCGGCGGCCTAGCCGGCCGCGGCACGACGATCATCTTCTCCACCCACAACGTGGCCGAGGCCGAGCGCTACGCCGGTCGGACGCTGGTCCTGGGGGACGGCGAGCTGCTGTTCACCGGCACGCCGGCCGACCTCGAGCGCGCCGTGAGCGGCGGGGACACCACGCTCGATGCGGACACGCCGAGGCTTGCCGGCGATTTCGAGAGCGCCTTCGTCCGCTTCCTGCACGACCGCGGGCACTGAGCTCCAGTGCGCTGGCTGCTCGTCAAGGACCTCCAGATCCTGAGACGCTCGCCCCTGCTCGTCGGGCTGCTGGTCGTGTACCCGGTCGTGATCGCGTTGATGATCGGGTTCGCCCTCTCCAGCCCGCCCGGCAAGCCGACGGTGGCCCTGTATGACGCGGTGCGGACCGGACGGGGCGCAGTGAGTATCGGCAACCAGCAGATCAACATCTCCCACTACGCCAACCAGCTGTTCCAGTCGATCAAGCCGATCCGGGTGACCTCCCGCGCCCAGGCGATCAGGAAGGTCCAGGACGGCCAGGCACAGGCGGCGCTGATCGTCCCGGCCGACATCGTCAGCCAGATCAACAGCCTGATCACCCAGGGCGTGGGCAATCCGACCGTCGAGCTCATCCTCAACTCGCGCGACCCACTCGAGCGTCAGTTCGCTCAGCAGGCGATCGCCGCCCGCGCCAACCAGGTCGAGCAGGCGGTCTCCAAGCAGGTGCTGAGGGTCGCGGTCACCGACCTCCAGCAGGTGCTAAACGGAGGAAAGCTCCAGTTCCTGGGCCAGTCCGTCCCCCTGCTCGGACTGCGCAACGCTCGCGCCATCGTTCAGGGCACGATTGCCAGCCTGCCGGCCAACTCGCCGCTGCGCCCGGCGCTAAAGCAGGTGGTCGACTTTGCCGACCTCGCCAGCGGTGGCCTCGGCTTCGCGTCGCCCGTCTTGAGCTCGATCGGCTCGCCCCTCACCATCAAGCAGACCGAGCTGACGGGCAAGACGACGCCGAGCGCCTCCTACGCCGCCGCGATCGCGGTCATCGTGTCGTTGATGTTCGTGGGCGTGCTGCTGGCCGCGGGCCTGCTCGCGCTGGAGCGATCCGAGCACGCGTACTCGCGCCTCGTGCGCGGCCTGATCAAGCCCGAGGGGCTGTTATCCGAGAAGGTGCTCCTCGCCGCCGGCGCGGCCACCGGCGTGACGCTGCTGATGTCCGCCTTGGTGTCGCTGTTCGTCCATCTGGAGTGGATGCGCTTCCCCCTGTGGCTGGCCGCGCTGGTGATGGGCGCCCTTGCCTTCGGTGCGCTCGGCGTTGCCATCGGGGGTCTGGCGCGTGACGTGAGCGTCGCCTCGCTGATGGCCTTCGTCGTGTCGCTGCCGATCGCCTTCGTCGCGCTGGTTCCTGGCGATGCCGTCTCCGGGACGCTCAAGTCGATCCTTGACGCGGTCGCATTCGTGTTCCCGTTCAAGGCTGCGCTGCAGGCGGCGGCCAACGCATTCAGTGGCACCGCGCCGGGAATCGGCTGGCCGCTCATTCACCTGGCCGTGCTGACGCTGGTGTTCGGTGCGCTGGCGCGCCTGGCTCTGCGGCGCTTCGCCTAATTCCCCAAGCAGGAGGAGCCCGGCCCAACGGCGTCGCTCAGCGTCCGGCGACCGTGCGGCGGAACAGCGCCAGACAGACCACCGCGACGATCAGTGCGATCACCGGGATCGTCCCGCTGACCACGCCTGCGATCGACAGCACCAGCGAAACCACGAAGACGGCGCCGGCGACCCCGCCGGTCACCACCAGCCGGTAGGCCCGCTGCTCGCGCACCCGCCGCGGCGTGTAGTTGCCCCGCTTCTCGATATCGGCCACACGAGGAGCGTACAGCCCCGGACGCGTAAGGTGTTAGGTCAGATGGCCGAACGCCGCCACATCCTCTTCTACGAGTACGTCGGGGACATCGTCGAGCGTCGGGCGCCGTTCCGGGACGCGCACCTGGGGGAGATCCGTGCCGGCAAGGACGACGGGCGGATCCTGATGGCCGGTCCGCTCGGGGATCCGCCCCACGGCGCGGCCATCGTGTTCGTCGACGCGGCCAACGCCGAGGTCTTCGCCGAGCGCGACCCGTACGTGACGGGCGGCCTGGTCACCAACTGGTGCGTCGAGCCCTGGACGCTGGTCTGAATCCCGCGCAGCCGCGCGGGTATCCTCAACCCCGATGCCGTTTCCGCAGACTCGCCTACGCCGTCTGCGCGCCACCGGCGCCCTTCGCGGATTGGTTCGCGAGACGAGCCTGAGCGCGAGCGACTTCGTCTACCCGATGTTCGTGGCCCACGGCATCGATCGCCGCGAGCCGATCGAGGCTATGCCGGCGATCGATCGCCTGTCCATCGCGCACGCCGTGGACGAAGCGAAACAGGCAGCAGAGCTCGGCATTCCGGCGGTCCTGCTCTTCGGTTTGCCCGCAGCCAAAGACGAGGAAGGATCGGGCGCGTGGGACGACGAGGGGATCGTGCAGCTGGCCACCCGCGCGATTAAAGAGGCGAATCCGGAACTGATCGTGATCACCGACCTGTGCCTGTGCGAATACACCAGCCATGGCCACTGCGGGGTGATCCGCTCCGACGGCAGCGTCGATAACGACGCCACGCTTGACCTCCTCGCTCGGACTGCCGTTTCCCAGGCCCGTGCCGGCGCGGACGTCATCGCCCCGAGCGACATGATGGACGGCCGCGTCGGCGCACTGCGCCAGGCTCTCGACGACGACGGCCGTGTCGATACCCCGATCCTCGCCTACTCGGCCAAATTCGCGTCGGCCTTCTACGGGCCGTTCCGAGAGGCCGCTGACTCGGCGCCCGCGTTCGGCGATCGGCGCGGCTACCAGATGGATCCCGGCAACGGCGACGAGGCGGTGCGCGAAACCCGGCTCGATGTCGAAGAGGGAGCCGACATCGTGATGGTCAAGCCTGCGCTGCCATACCTCGACCTCATCCACCGCATCAAGGCCGACACGCAGATGCCGCTTGCTGCGTACAACGTGAGCGGCGAGTACGCGATGGTCAAGGCCGCGGCCACCGCCGGCTATCTCGACGAGCGAGCCACCGTGCTCGAGGCGCTGACCTGCATCCGCCGCGCCGGCGCGGACATCGTCATCACCTACCACGCCAAGGAGGCCGCGCGATGGCTTCAGTGAGCTCGCAACCGGCCGCCGGGGGCTTCGGGCCCAAGCTGCGCGCCCGCAAGCATGGCGCCGCCACCCCGCTGGACGACCTCGACAAGCGACTGCTCAACCTCATGCAGGGCAGCTTTCCCATCGCCGCCCGGCCGTACCAACACGTTGCCTCGCAATCGGGCGTTACCGAACAGGAGGCGATCGCCAGGGTAAAGCGCCTCCTCGACGAGCGCATCATCCGTCAGGTCACTCCGATCTTCGACACGCGCGCGCTCGGCTATTCGTCGATGCTGGTCGCCGCCAAGGTCGACGCCGAGAACCCGTGGCGGGCGGCGAACATCATCAACGCGCATCCCGGCGTGTCCCACAACTACCTGCGCAACCACGAGTTCAACATCTGGTTCACGATCGCCACCGAGCCCGGGTCGCCACTCGGCGTCGATCGGACCCTCGAGGTACTCTCGCGCGAGGCAGGTGCCGACTCGATCCGGCAGCTGCCCACGCTCAAGCTGTTCAAGATCCGCATGGACCTCGAGATGGAGGCGGGCACCGACACCCTGGCCAGCGCGGCCGAGGCGGTGGCGCCGGCCGAGACCGAGCCCCAGCCCTATGACGAGCGCGACATCGCGGTGATCCGCGCGCTGCAGGGCGACATGCCGGTCATCCCCGAGCCCTACGCCCCCGCCGCGGCGGCACTCGGCATGTCCCAGGATGACTTCCTCGCCCACCTGGAGGGCATGCAGGAGCGCCGGCTCCTGCGCCGGGTGGCCGCGATCCTGTTTCACCGACGGGCGGGCTTCAGCGCCAACGGGATGGGCGTGTGGAAGGTCCCCGAGGACAGGATCATGTAGATCGGGCCGCGCATGGCCGCGTTTCGCGGGATCTCGCACTGTTATGAGCGCCCGACCTACGCCGATTGGCCCTACTCGGTGTTCACCATGGCGCACGGACGCTCCAAGGAGGAGTGCGACGCGATTTTTTTTTCGGTTGCCGCGGACACCG
>JAFASQ010000161.1 GCA_019244395.1 Solirubrobacterales bacterium
CTGTCGGTTCCGGTCACCCTGGTCGTTCTCCTCATCTCCTTCGGCGCGCTGGTGGCGGCGGCGGTGCCCGTGTTGCTGGCCGTCACCGCGGTGATCGCCGCGTTCGGCCTGCTCGGGCCGATCAGCCAGTTGTTCCCGCTCGACGACAGCGTCAAGACCGTCGTGCTGCTGATCGGCATGGCTGTCGGCGTGGACTATGCGCTGTTCTATGTCGTGCGCTCGCGCGAGGAGCGTCGGCAGGGCGGCTCGATCCGTGCCGCGCTCGAGCGCACGTCGCGTACCTCGGGCCGAGCGGTGCTCATTGCGGGGACGACGGTGATCATCGCCATGGCCGGCCAGTTTGTCGTCGGCTCGGACATCTTCAACGGGATCGCCAGCGGCACGATCGTGGTGGTGGCGTGCGCGATGGCTGGGTCGGTCACCGTCCTGCCCGCGCTGCTCGAGCTGCTGGGTCCGCGGATCGACCGAGGCCGGATCCCCTTTCTGCCCCACCTGCGGACCGACGGCGAGTCGCGGTTCTGGACCGGCCTGGTCGAGCGGGTGCTGCGCCGGCCGGTCCGAGCGGCGTGCCTGGCGGGCGGGCTGCTGGTGGCGCTGGCGGTGCCGGCGCTCGGGATGCAGGTGGCCAAGCCGAGCTCGGACGCCCTGTCCTCGGCTGGGCAGTCGAGGCTGGCCGCACAGATCACCAGCGAGTTCCCCGGCACTTCCACGCCGGCGTTCGTGGTGGCGAGCTGGCCGGCCACGGAGCGTGCCGCGGTGCGGGCGGCGGTCGAGCGTCTGGAGGCTCGTGCGGCGGCTGAAGGCGTCGCGCAACCACCGTTCGACATCACGCTGGGGCGCGATGGCGCCTCCGCCGCGCTGGCCCTGCCGCTGCAGGGCCTGGGCGACAACGCGGCCAGCCGCCGCGCCGTGCGCGAGCTGCGCGAGCTGCTGGTTCCGCAGACGCTGGGCCGCGTCCCCGGCACGCGAACCGCGGTCACCGGCGACACCGCGCAAGACATCGACTTCACCGCCCAGATGAGCCACGGCGTGCCCTATGTGGTCGCCTTCGTGCTGGCGCTGGCCTTCGTCCTGCTACTGGTGGCCTTCCGGTCGATCGTAGTCCCGCTCGCGGCAATCGTGCTGAACCTTCTGTCGGTCGGCGCCGCCTACGGCGTGCTGGTCCTGGTCTTTCAGCATCGCTGGGCCGAGGGCCTCCTCGGCTTCCATTCCGACGGCGCGATCATCTCCTGGCTGCCGCTCTTTTTGTTCGTGGTGCTGTTCGGGCTATCAATGGATTACCACGTGTTCATCCTCAGCCGGGTGCGGGAGGGCGTCGACCGAGGGATGAGCACCGAGGCGGCGCTACGGCACGGCATCGGCCGGACGGCGGGGGTGGTGTCGGCGGCTGCGCTGGTGATGGTCGGCGTGTTCTCGCTGTTCGGCACGGCCGGCGCGCTCGATCTCAAGGAGGCGGGCGTGGGACTGGCGGTCGCAGTCTTGCTCGACGCCACCGTGGTGCGCGGCGTGCTGCTGGCGGCCACGATGAAGCTGCTGGGCGAGCGCAACTGGTACCTGCCGCGGCGGCTGGCCTGGCTGCCACATGCCAATCTCGAGAGCGCGCTACTTTCGCCGGCGGCGGTCGAACCAGTCCCCGAAGGGCAGGTTGGACAGTAGCTCCAACGGACCGGAGTCGCCGGTGGCCGCGGCCCCGGCGACTGCCGCCGCGATGAGGAGCGCAAGCACCCCGAACAGCGCAAGTCCGGCCGCGGCGGCGAGCGGCACGGCGATCAGTAGCGTGACCGGCCGGCGGACGAACGGCCGCGCGAGCACGACGGCACCGGCGGCGAAGAGCACCACGCCGAGCGCGATCAGCGCGACGTCGCCGCCGCGGTGGAGCATCTCGTGCCAGACGAGCCGAACCGTGTAGTGCGTCACCGCGCCGCCAAGGCCATCCTCGTGCGCGCGCCGGAGCGCCGCGGTAACGGGCATCCCGACCCCGATTACTTGCAGCGCGAGGCCCCAGGCAATCCATCGGCCCCGCGGCCGGATGGGTGGAAGCTCGCGCCAGCCGGGCGCCGCGCGCAGGACGCTCATCGCTCCGGAAAGGCTACCGCTAGCCGTCGGTGGCGATGATCACGTCCGAGGCCTTGATGATCGCGCTCACCGGGGCGCCTTCGCTCAGGCCGAGGTCGTCGACGGCCTCGACGGTGATCGAGGCGACCAGCCGCTGACCGGCCACGTCGAGCACCACGTTGGCGATCGCCTCGCCCTTGTTGATGCTCTTGACCGTGCCGGACAGCTGGTTGCGCGCGCTGAGCTTCATCTGAGCCTCCTCGGATTGGGGTAGCTTCCACGTGCGTGGTCGTCGGCGACCACGTCCCCGGAACCGTCGCAGAGGAGAACCATTCGTGTCGAGCAACGTGTCAGAAAGGCAAGCGCGCGAGGTCGCCGAGGCCGCGCGCGAGGCGGAGTGGAAGCTGCCGAGCTTCGGCAAGGAGCTGTTCATGGGCAACTTCTGCCTCGATCTGATCCATCCGCAGCCGCGGCTTGACCCGCAGGCGGTCGAGAAGGGCGAGCGGTTTCTCGGACAGTTGCGCGGGTTCCTCGAGGCCGAGGTTGACCCGCTTGAGATCGAGCGCGAAGCCAGGATCCCCGAGCACGTGATCGACGGCCTAAAGCGCCTCGGAGCGCTCGGCATGAAAGTGTCCGAGGAGTACGGCGGCCTGGGTCTTTCGCAGGTGTACTACAACCGCGCGCTGGCGCTGGCCGGCGTGTGGCACGCGTCCCTCTCGGGGCTGCTGAGCGCGCATCAGTCGATTGGCGTGGCCGAGCCGCTCCGGCTGTTCGGTACCGAGGAGCAGAAGCGCAAGTGGCTGCCGCTGGTGGCGCGCGACAAGATCAGCGCGTTTCTCCTGACCGAACCCGACGTCGGTTCCGATCCGGCGCGTCTGGCCACTACGGCGACCCCAGCCGACGGCGGCTACGTCCTGAACGGGCGCAAGCTATGGGCGACCAACGGCGCGATCGCCGACATCGTGGTGGTGATGGCCCAGGTCCCCAAGGGGGAGGGGCACCGCGGCGGGATCAGCGCCTTCGTGCTGCCCTACGACATAGAGGGCGTCACCGTCGAGCACCGCAACGAGTTCATGGGGCTGCGGGGCATCGAGAACTCGGTGACCCGGCTCGAGAACGTGTTCGTTCCCGAGGAGAACCGCATCGGACGCGAGGGCGAGGGGCTGAAGATCGCGCTGACGACGCTCAACACGGGCCGGCTGGCGCTGCCCGCGATCTGCGTAGGGCAGGCGAAATGGGCCACCAAGGTGGCTCGCGAGTGGTCGAACGAGCGCGTCCAGTGGGGTCGGCCGATCGGCAAGCATGACGCAGTCGCCCAGAAGCTCGCCTTCATCGCCGGGAGCGCGTTCGGCTTGGAGGCGATGCTCGACGTGGCCAGCCGCCTGGCCGACGCCAAGTCGGGCGACATCCGCATCGAGGCGGCGATCGCCAAGCTGTATGGCTCGGAACTGGGCTGGAAGGTGCTCGACGAGCTGATCCAGGTGCGCGGCGGCCGCGGCTACGAGACGGCGGCTTCGCTCAAAGCGCGCGGCGAGAAGCCGGTTCCGGCCGAGCAGGCGCTGCGTGACATGCGCATCAACCGGATCTTCGAGGGGTCGACCGAGATCATGCACCTGCTGATCGCCCGGGAGGCGGTCGACCAGCACCTGCAGGTCGCCGGCGACCTGCTCGAGCCGGGGCGCGACGTCAAGACCAGGATGGCGGCCGCCGGCCGGGCCGGAAAGTTCTACTCGACCTGGCTACCACAACTGGCCGTCGGCAAGGGGCAGAGCCCGCGCTCCTACGACGAGTTCGGAACGCTGGCGCCGTACGTGCGCTACATCGAGCGGGCGTCGCGGAGGCTGGCCCGCTCGATCTTCTACGGGATGACGCGCTGGCAGGCCAAGCTCGAGTACCGCCAGACGTTCCTCGGCCGGATCGTGGACATCGCAGCCGAGCTGTTCGCCATGGCGGCGGCCGCGGCATACGCCGACACGATCGGCCGCGAACAGCCCGAGCGCCGCCCCGAGGCCCAGGAACTGGCCGGGTTGTTCTGCGGCCAGGCCAAACTCCGCGCCGAGACCCTGTTCGCCGAGCTCTGGAATAACGTCGACGACGCGAACCGACAAGCCGCGGCCAAGGTGCTCGACGGGAACTACCGGTGGCTCGAGGAAGGGATCTCCGACCCGGCGGGCGACGGCCCGATGATTCCCGATGAGGTCAAGGAGTCCGCGGCCGCGGTAGCCGGCTGAGCGACTACGGCGAGATGTCTTCGTAGTGACGGCCGCGCGTCCTGGGGCTGAACTGGGCGATGATCGCGGCGACCACGAGGAACGAACTGACGAGCAGCATCGCCCCGAGCACACTCATGTTGGGGATCAGCGGAGTGATCACGAGCACGCCGATGCCGCCGCCCACGTGGCCGACGCCGTCGACCAGACCGAAGCCGGTCGCCCGCGCACGGGTCGGGAAGCTCTCGGTCGACAGCGTGTAGGTCATCGGCACCCAGATGTTGAAGCCGAAGAACACGACCGCGGATCCGATGAATGCGATGCCGATCGTGGTTCCCGCCTCGGCCACGATGATCCCGCCGATCACGGTGATAGCGGCCCCCACCGCGATCCAGTATTTGCGCTCGAGCCGCTCGGCGAACGCCACCGCGAACAGCGCGCAGGCCAGGAACCCGAACGCGCCCACGGCCACGATGAGGCCGGCTTCGGGCGGCGGGTACTTGAGCGAGGTCAGCAACGAGGTAAAGCCCGCGCCGAACGCGAACACCGTGACGTAGCCCAGCAACCACACCCCAAGCAGCTGGATCATCCGCCGCGCGTAAACCCGGTGGCCGAAGATGGCCTTGAAGGCTCGACTGCTCTCCGGCGTGGTCTGGTCAATCGGGACGTCGTCTCTGACGGGCGGCAGCGGACCGTGCTTGGCAGCCACTACCTCCATGTCGCTGACCACCTTGTCGGCCTCATCGATGCGTCCCTGGCCCACCAGCCAGCGGGCCGATTCGGGCAACTCCAGCCGGAGGAGGATGCCGACGGCGGCCAGCAGCGCCCCGATCCCGTACATCCAGCGCCAGCCGTTCTCGAATCCCGGCCCCGCCTGGGAGAACGGGAGGCCATGCGGCCACGGCGCCGACGGCGTGGTCAGGAACAGACCGAGCCAGACGCCGAGCAGCGCGCCAAGTGAGGACATGATGAAGATGACCGAGATCCAGCGGGCACGGTTGCGACGCGGGGCGACCTCGCCCACGTAGGTGTTGACGATGGCCAGGTCGGCGCCAACGCCGATCCCGGTGATGACGCGCGCGATCACGAACTGCGTGTAATCGGGAGCCAAGGCGTTGTAGAGCGAGCCGAGGCCGGTCAGCAGCATCGTGAACAGGAGCATGTTGCGGCGCCCGAAGCGATCCGACAGCGGGGCCAGTACGAGGGCGCCGATCACGTAGCCGCCCAGGTTGAGGACGATCGGAACCCGCAAGGTGGTGACTGCATTGGCCGGCGTGCATCCCGGCTTCAGCGCCACGCAGCTCTGTATGAACGACACGTTGATGTCGAACACGTCGTAGAACGCGAACATGAAGCCAAGACCGATGATCCCGATGAAGAGGAACGGCATCGACCACGCGTCGATACGATCGAGCCGGGCCAGAATCGACCGGGGAGTATGCGCCTGGGACGGAGCGGCCTCGCGCAGCCGACGCCCTCCGATGCCGGTAGAACTCATCACAGACCCTCGCTTTCCTCGTCTCTGCACCCGGTCGTACCCAGGGCTTCGAGGCGAAAACGCGGATGATCGATTCGTTTGACAAGTCATCTCGGTCGAGCCGGACCGCCGTGAGGCTGGACGGGCGCGCGTGAAGCTGGATGGACGCACCGTGATCGTGACGGGTGCGGCGGGCGGCATCGGCCGCGCGCTGGCGCTTCGGTGCGCGGCCGAGGGGGCTCGCGTAGCCGCCACCGATATCCAGGCGAAGGCGCTTCTCGCGGTCGGGGACGAGCTCGGGTCGGGCCACGTGACGGTGCCCGCCGACGTCACCGATGACAGTGCGCTCGCTTCGCTGATCGAACGCGTGGAAGCCGAGCTCGGACCGGTTGAGGTGTTCTTCGCCAACGCCGGCGTGGCGATCGGCACCGACCCGCTGGAGACCCCCGACGAGGTGTGGGAGCTCGCGTGGGGCGTAAACGTGCGCGCGCACGTGTTGGCGGCCCGGCGGCTCTTGCCGGGGTGGCTTGCGCGTGGGGAGGGGTACTTCGTGGCGACGGCGTCAGCGGCGGGACTCTTGACCCAGATCGGCTCCGCGCCCTATGCGGTGAGCAAGCACGCCGCGGTCGGGTTCGCCGAGTGGCTATCGGTCACCTACGGCGAGCGCGGCATTCGCGTCAGCTGCCTGTGCCCGATGGGGGTGCGCACCGCGATGACGCAGGGTGAGGAGCTCGCACACCGCGTGGTCCGCGGCGCCGGCGCTCTGCTCGAGCCCGAGGACGTCGCCGAATTCGTCGTGGCCGCGATCGACCGCGAGCAGTTCCTCATCCTGCCCCACCCGGAGGTACTGACCTTCTTCCAGCGCAAGGCGCTCGACTACGAGCGCTGGCTGGCCGGGATGCGGCGGCTGCAGGCGCGGACGGAGTCGGGGGAAAACGCGGAGGCCGAGGGCGAGTAGTCTCGGCCTGCCGCGCCGGTGGGTTCTATCAGCGCTCCTCGGTCCGGGCCCCGCCGTCCGGTGCCGGTGTGCGTGACGCGCCACCGCTCCGGTTTTCGCGGTGGTGGTGGCGTGTCATGCACACTAGAGGGGGCCTGAC
>JAFASQ010000174.1 GCA_019244395.1 Solirubrobacterales bacterium
GCCCAGGTACATTTACTCCCTCCCGGGCGATTAGCTCAGCTGGGAGAGCGCCGTCTCGACAAGGCGGAGGTCGCTGGTTCGAGCCCAGCATCGCCCACTAGGTTGTCTGCAGGGGTTTCGTCGGGGGTCGGTTCGGTCTTCTGGGCGCTGCGCACAGATTGCGCGCAGCTCGGTTGGCTGCGAGCGTCCCGGATCGCCTCGGCGGCCGGGATTCGGGGCTTGGTGGGTCGGGGAGATCAGCGCGCTGGACGGCGGGCGCTGCGTTCGGTGGCGTCGACTCTGGCCTGAGGCTAGTCTGGACCCATGCGCCAGACCACGGGTTTTGCGCGGATGCCGGATGGGGAGCGAATCGCCTTTGCCTTGGTGGGGCGCGGGCCGGCGATCGTTATGCCGGCGTGGTGGGTGTCGAATGTTGTCGAGGACTGGCGTTTCGATCCCTTCCGTCGATTCATGGAGGGATTGGCGGCGGATCGCACGGTCGTGCGCTATGACCGCCTGGGCACCGGTTTGTCCGATCGGGAGCGCCCGCGTCATACGTTCACTCCCGAGTTCGAGGTGGCCGCGCTGCGCGCCGTGCTCGATGAGCTGGCGCTCGAGCGGATGACGTTGATGGGCGTCTCGTGCGGAGGGTGCATTGCCGCGACCTTCGCCGCGCGGTGGCCGGAGCGAGTCGATCGCGTGCTGCTCTACGGCAGCTACGCCGATGGGCGCGCGCTTGGGCCACGGGAAGCGCGGAGGAGCATGGTCGATCTCGTGCGCTCGCACTGGGGCCTGGGGAGCCGTCTGCTCGCCGACATATTCGGACCCAGCTGGTCTTCGGAGACTCGCGCCGCCTTCACGGCGATCCAGCGCGCGTGTGCCGACGCCGAGATGGCCGCGAGCTTGCTCGAGCTGATCTATGAGACCGACGTGCGCGAGGACCTGCCGAGGGTGCGGGCGCCGGCGTTGGTCGTACATCGTGAACACGATCGCGCGATGCGATTGAGCGGCGGCCGCGAGGTGGCGGCGCTGCTGCCGGATGCCGAACTCGTGACGCTGCCGGGCGACGCGCACCTGCCCTGGCACGGCGACGGTGACGCGGTGTTGCGCGCCGTCGGCCCGTTCCTCGGCGTTGAGGCACCGCCTGCCCCGCCGAGTGAGTCCGACTGCGACACGCTGGCTGAGATCAGCGAGCGTGAGCGGGAGGTGCTCGGGCTCGTCGCGCAAGGCCTCAGCGACACGCAGATCGCCGAGCGCCTGGTGATCAGCCCACACACCGTGCACCGCCATGTGGCGAACATCCTGGCGAAGCTCCGGCTGCCCACCCGCGCTGCGGCGGCCGCCCGCGCAGCACGCGCCGGCCTCCTCTGACCCCCTGACACCGCAGGCGAGATGGCCCGATCGGGCCATTCGTAAATGGCTCGTACGCGCGATGGCGCGCCGCCGCCGGAGTGGTGGACTGCGCGAACCCAACAGACCGGAGGAAGTCGTGTCAGCCATCACCGACGAAGTCCAAGCCCTGAAGGACGCTCATCGAAAGACGTGGGCGTCGGGCGACTACGCCCGCGTCGCCGAGCTCGTCACCGAAGTCGGCGAGACGGTCGTGAAGCGCGCGGGCGTGCGTGCCGGATCAGACGTGCTCGACGTGGCCGCGGGGACGGGCAACGCGTCGATTCCTGCTGCCCGCGCCGGCGCTCGCGTGATCGCGACCGATCTCACCCCCGAGCTGTTCACCGCCGGCCGCCGCCGCGCCCAGCGAGGCGGGGTGGAGCTCGAGTGGCTCGCGGCCGACGCCGAGGATCTGCCGTTCGAAGACGAGCGCTTCGACTTCGTGCTCTCGAGCCTGGGCGTCCAGTTCGCCCCCCGCCACGAGCTCGTCGCCTCAGAGCTCGTGCGCGTGTGCCGCCCGGGCGGGGTGATCGTGCTCGGTAACTGGGCCGCCGACGGCTACATCGGGCGGTTCTGGACCGTCATGGGCCCGTACATGCCGCCGCCGCCCGACTTCGCGTCGCCCCCGGCGGGGTGGGGAAGCGCCGCGCACGTCGCGCTGCTGTTCGCCGAGCATCCGGTCGAGCTGACGTTCGAGCGTTACACCCTCGAGTTCGTGGCCGAGTCACCCGCGGCGTTCGTCGACACGTTGGCCGACTTCTACGGCCCGCTCGTGCAGGCCCGCAACAAGCTCGCGGCGGCCGGGCGCTGGGAGGCGCTTCGCGATGAGCTCATCGCTCTCAGCAGTGAGCTCAACCAGGCTGGAGACAACGGCTTCCAAGCGCCGAGCGAGTACCTCGTCATCCTCGCGCGTAGGCGCAAGTAGGAGGTGAGTCGGCGATGGGGGCTCACCAGCCTGACGTAGTCGTGGTCGGGGCCGGCGTCGCGGGCGCGTCGATCGCCGCAGTGCTGGCGCGAGGTGGCATCGAGGTGTTGCTGTTAGAACGCCAGCGCGAGTACCGCGACCGCGTACGTGGCGAGTACATGGCCCCGTGGGGCGTGGTGGAAGCACGAGCGCTCGGTCTCGAGCGGGTGATCCGCTCCACCCAGGCGGTCGACGGGCGCTACCGAGTGGCCTTCGATGAGCTGATCGATCCATCCGTTGCCGAAGGCTCGAAGCGCGACAACTCGACCTTCCTGCCCGACGTCGCCGGACCGTTGTGCGCCTCGCATCCCCGGAGCTGTGAGGCGCTCAGCGAAGAAGCCGTCGGTATGGGAGCGGAGCTCGTGCGTGGCGTAGCCGAGGTACGCGTGGAGACGGGTAGCCGGCCGGCGATCAGCTTCCGCAACGGGACCGAGACGAACATGCGGCCGCGGTTGATCATCGGCGCCGACGGATAGGACGACCCCGTCGACGGCCAAGGCCTCTCGCTCGCGATGAGCGACGTCCGCCACCTCAGCGAACTGCTGCTGGCCTCAGACGATTGGACTCCGTCGGCGTTGCGGCCCTATGGAGAGCGGCGAACCGAGCGGCTGCGGCCGCATGCGTAGAGTGTCCACGACCTTCGCGGCCCTCATGACCACCTTCACGGATGCCGGTCGCGCCCGACGCGCCCGATACTACGAGGCCTCACGCGAAGCCCGGGAGGACGTCCAAACCGCACTCGGCGCAATATGGGCGGGCCCCGACCGGCTGCCCGCGGAAGCCTTCAGCGACGAGCTCCATCAGGCCTTGCTCGCTTGAGGCCGCGTGGAACCGCCGCAGTCGGGCTTCATTCGCGCCGCGAGCGTCCTCGTCGACAAGCAATGGTTTGGCGATTTGCGGGACGGTGATCCGTTCCACCCTCA
This sequence comes from Solirubrobacterales bacterium, assembly GCA_019244395.1. Taxonomy (GTDB): domain Bacteria; phylum Actinomycetota; class Thermoleophilia; order Solirubrobacterales; family Solirubrobacteraceae; genus Palsa-465. The sequence goes on from JAFASQ010000174.1 coordinate 3,256, forward strand.
GGCCTGCTTTGCCGAGACTGCGGTTCTTTTAGCGACGAGCGATTGTTGCGGCCGTTGAGGGGCTCGCGAAAGCAGGTCGCCGATAGCTTCGATGCCGTGCTCGATCGCCGCTTGGGTGATGTTGCCGAAGCCGAGCACCAGCTGGGGGGGACCGATGCGCCCGCTCGGGCGGTATGAGCTCATGCCGTAGATCCCGACCGAACGATCGAGCGCCTGGTTGATGATCGCGTGCTCGTCGGCGTCGGGGGCGAGGTCGGCGACGGCGTGGAATCCGGCGGCGAGTCCGTGAAGCTTGATTCGCGGCGCATGTCGAGAGAGCGCGTCGACCAGCTGGTCGCGTCGGGTACCGTAGACCCGCCGCATCTGGCGCAGGTGTTTGTCGTAGCGGCCGGATTCGATCAGCGTCGCGAGCGCCAGTTGCTCGAGGGTCGGTGAGCCGCGGTCGCTGATGCGCTTGCGCTCGGTGATCGACTCCAAGAGCACGCTGGGAGACGCGATCCACCCGAGCCTGAGCGCGGGGGCCAGCGACTTGCTGGTTGAGCCGATCAGCACGACATGGTCGGGAGCCAATCCCTGGAGCGCCCCGACCGGGGCCCGGTCGTAGCGAAACTCTGCGTCGTAGTCGTCCTCCACGATTACGCCGCCCCGGTCGTTTGCCCAGGCGATCAGCGCGCGACGGCGTTCGGGCGCCAGGGCGCTGCCGGTTGGGAACTGGTGGGTGGGGGTGAGAATCACAGCGCGCGCGCCACTGCTCGCGAGGGCGTTGACGTCGATCCCGTGGTCATCGATCTCGACCGGGAGTGCCTCCATGCCGAGTTGGCGGCAGATCAGGAGGTAATCGCTGTCGCCGGGGTCCTCGATCGCGACCCGCCAGATGCCGCGGGCGGCAAGCGAGTGCAGGGCGAGGTTGATGCCTTGAGCGAACCCGTTACAGACGACGACCTGCGCGGGGTCAGCGACGGTCCCCCTGACGCGTCGGAGGTAGCCCGCGAGCACAACGCGCAGCCGCTCTGCTCCTCTGGGATCGCCGTAGCCGAGGTGGGCTGGAGTCGCGGTCCGGCAGCTCTCACGGATCGCCCAACTCCAATCGCGTCGGGGGAAGCTCGTCAGGTCTGGGACGCCGGGCCGGAAGTCGGCCGCCAGCCTTGGCGCCGCGAGCGGCCTGGCGGGCATCTCTCGCGGCGCCAGCGCGTTTGCCGCGACGCGCGTGGCCGACCCGGATCTGGATGTGAGAAATCCCTCGGCCTGCAGTTGGCTGTAGCACTCGAGCACCAGGCCCCGCGAGATCCCGAGTTCCGCCGCCAGTGCGCGGGATGAGGGAAGCCGCTCTCCCGCGCCCAGGCGACCCGAGCGAATCGCTTCCCGCACCTCGCGCTCCAGCTGGACACGAAGCGGCTCAGCCGCAGAGCGGTCCAACCGAAGCAGCATCTCGGGACCCAAACCGGCCCACTCGATCGGCATACGAGAGGATCGTACAACGGGCCAGATCCAGGATCATCACGCCCGCATTGGGCGCGACGCTTACAGGCCTCGCTGAGGAGGATCGGCGAGATCCAGCGCGCTCCGGGGAATCGTTCGGGCACCGGATGTCGACCTGGAGGAGCGGTCGGTCATGTACAAGGTGGCCAGGAAAGCGGCCTATTTCTTTGGCTCGAAATTGGCTCTTACAGCTGAGCCGCTTTTGGCTTACCGTGGCGAGCGATGAAGTTGCGAGCGGACAGATCCCCGACTCTCTCCCGCCCCGGGGCGAGCACGCTGCTGGCGAGTTCGGTGCTCGCGCGGCTTCCGCTCGCGATGTTCTCGATCGCGCTGTTGGTCCACGCCCAACGGCTGACGGGATCATTCGGAATCGCCGGGCTGGTCAGCGGCGCGTACGCGCTGTGCAGCGCGGTCGCGGCGCCGCAGCTTGGGATGCTGGTTGATCGCTGCGGCCAGACGCGGGTCCTGGTTCTCGGCGCGACGCTCACAGCGCTGGCGCTGGTGATTATCGGCATCCTGCCGCGCGCCGTTCCGCCGGCTGTGCTCGTGGCGCTGGGTGGCGCGGCGGGCGCCGCGACGCCGCCGCTGGCGGCCTGCGTCCGGACGCTGCTGCCGACGATCGTCGCCGCGCCTGACCGCCTTCCGGAGCTGTTCGCATTCGAATCGACCGTGCTCGAGGTGACGTTCATCGCCGGCCCCCCGCTGGCCCTCGGCCTCGGAGCGGTTTGGTCGACCGGAGGGGCACTCGCCGTGACCGGGCTGATCATGCTGCTCGGGACGCTCGCGTTCGCCGCGCAGCCGAGCTCCCGCCGCTGGCGCCCAAATCTGGATGCCCCGCGCCAGTACGGGGGCGCGCTGCGAGCCCCGGCAATACGGACGCTGGTCATGATCTTGTTCGCAGCCGGGACGGCCTTCGGCGCGACCGAGGTCGGCGTGACCTCGGCAACGCACGCGCTCGGCACCACCGCGATGGCTGGACCGCTCCTCGGCGTCTGGGGCTTGGGCTCGCTGCTCGGCGGGACCCTTACCACTCGCCTGGGTGGCAGCGCGACCACCGCGCGCGAACTGACCTTCCTGCTGGTGGCGCTCGCGTTCACCCACGGCGCGTTGATCGTCGCAACCGGCAGCGTGCTCGCGATCGGTGTGATCATCCTGCTCGCGGGCGCGTCGATCGCACCGACCCTCTCGAGCATCTACTCGATGGTGGACAGGACGGCGCCCGCGGGGGCCGAGACCGAGGCGTACTCGTGGGTGTTGACCGCGTCGTTGACAGGCGCCTCCGTCGGAGCCTCGCTCGGGGGCTGGCTTGCCCAGACCGTCGGCCCTCCCGGCGCCTTCGCGCTCGTCCTCGCCGCCGGCGCCCTCGCGGTCAGCGGTGCGCTGGGCGGATCGCGCAGCCTGCCCGGCGCCCGCGAGGTTCACGACCGCCGGGGCACAAACCTTCGAGCAACCGAGAACCCGATAACCACGAACGAGAAGGAAAAGACATGCGGATCAGCACCAAGGTTGGCGTGAGTTCCGACGGTTTCGTAGCGACCAGCGACGGTCGCCAGGTCGCCTCGGCTACGAGCGCCTCCGATCTGCTCGAGCTGATGCGAGCTGATGACTTCCCCGGTGATGTCACCTCGTCGGAGGCGTACGCACGATCCACGCCCTCCATCAGCTCGATGCCTCGACCGGCTCGAGGTCGCCGCGCTTCCGAGCCTGTTGGGCGACGGCGTGCCGCTGTCGTCGCCCGGAACCGTGGCTGGTGCGCAGGGCATCACTTGCTCTCATCAGCCGAGCGGGAGATGTCGGCTCAAGGCTTCCAGCTGAACGTCACCGTTGCCTTCGCGGGCAACGAGTACGCGAAACCCCGTCCGTTCCAGGCCACCCCGAACCGGATCGGGCTGGGTGAGTTGTTGTACGCGACGAGCACGCGGGTTCCGTCGGGGTTCACGAACGCGACGTCATCGAGCCCCGGGGATGCCCGGTGCTGGTCGGGGCTGGTCTGGATGTAGCTCACGAAGCTGTTCGAGCCGACGTGAGTTGCGCCCGGTTCAACGAACGCCGACACCTGGCCCAGCTGGAAGTACGACAGGCGGAAGTTGACGGTTTGCGTGCTCTCGTTGATCGTCACCTCGCCGGTGCAGCCGGTGCAGCCGTAGTTCGGTGGCTGCACCGGTCCGCCGGCAGGATCCAGCGCCAGGTTCCACAGCGACACCACGCTCGCCCAGTTGCGCAGCGAGCCGATTAGCACCTCGGGCACCGGGTACGGCTCGATCCCCTGGGAGCACTCGGTGAGGATCTGATCTGCTCCCGGCGCCTGCGCGTGGCTATCGCTCATTACGGTCGGCAGGCCGCCGTAGCAGTGCCACGCGACGCCGGCGAGCGCGCCGGCGGCCTGGCTGGATAGGAGCGCGCTCGGATAAGACGGGTCGCCCCAGCCCTCGTCGCCGCCGTACAGTCGCGGGTGGAGGTTGGCGGCCTGGAGCGAGGGCTCGAGGTTCTGGGTGATCCACTGCGCCTCGCTCGCTGCCGGGAAGTCCATCGCGGGGAACGGTGCGCCGGAGGTAGGCTCGTTCTCGGGCGCGATCGCCGCGATCGGCACCCCCTGCGCAGCGTAGGCCTCCAGGAACCTGACGAAGTAGTCGGCGAACGGCTGGAACGCGGACGAGTTGAGGACCCCCGCGCCCCCCAGATCGTCGTAGGCACCATTGGCCTTCATCCACGGCGGAGCCGTCCACGGCGTGGCCATCACGGTCGTCTGGGGGTTGACCGCGAGCATCTCGCGCAGGGCGGGCAGGATGTACGGCTGGTCGTGCGCGATCGAGAACTGCGCCAGCTGCGGATCGCTCTGGCTCGCCGGGACGTCGTCGTACGTGTAGGGCTGGCCGGTCCGCGTGAAGTCGGAGCCGCCCATCGGCACCATCGTGAACGAGTAGTGCGCGCCGACCGGGCCGAATAGGTCGCTCATCAGTGCGGCCCCGGTGGGGGCGCTCAGCTCGTCGTAGATGAGCCAGGCCGAGCTGTCGGTCATCGCGCCGCCCACGCCGGCGAAGCTCTGATAGCGCTGGTTCTCGTCGACCGTGATGAGCGGCAGCCCGGCGGGCGGCCGTCCGGCGAAGCTCACGCTTCGCAGCCGTGCGAGGCGCTCCGAGAAGTCAGCCGTGGTCTGCGTGACCTCCACCTCGGCCCCGGAGGCACGGTTGCGCCGCAGCGGCGCGGTCGGCCCCCTCCAGCCATGGTCGTACCAGGACTCCCACGTGCCGCCGTCGGGGCCCTGCCAGAACACGTACTGGCGGGATGCCCGCGTGACGGCGAGCGCAGGCGCCGACCCGGTGCTCCATCCCATGTTGACCGGACCGTGCCACCCCTGCGCGTACCACGCCTCGTACAGACGGCCGTCCACCGCGGTCCAGAACACGTACTGGCTCTCGTCGACCGGGTTGACCGCGACGCCGAGGCGGGTCGTCGTCTGCCCGAACTCGCCCCAGCCGTACGTGCCGGTGAGATCGACGGGGCCCCCCCAGCTGCCCCGATACCACGCCTCTTCGATGTCACCCCCGGCGCCCGCCCAGAACACATACTGGTCCCCCTGGCGCGTGACCGCCACCGCGGGCGCCCCGGCCAGGGTCCAGGGCAGGACCCGCGGTCCGTGCCACTTCCTGGTCCGCCAGGCTTCGTGGATCCGCCCGTCCGTCCCCCGCCACATCAGGAACTGGGTTCCGTCCCTGGCGTTCACGGCCAGGCTGACCGCGGACGTGGCCCGCCCCTTCGTGCGCCACCGGTTGGTTTTCGTCAGATCCTCTGGCCCATGCCATCCGCCGTCGTCGAAAGAGGCCTCCAACACGTGACCATCGGCGCCTTCCCAGGCCAGATACAGCACTCCATGAGCGTCGACCGCCGCGCTCGGCGTGAAGCCGGAGAACCACCGCGTCTTGACCGGGCCGCGCCAGCTCCGAAAGTAGCTGGCCTCGTAGATCCGTCCGTCGCTCCCGCGCCAGAACACATACTGGTGGCGGCCGGCGGCGTCGAGCGCCACCGCAAGACCGCTGGTCGAGGCGTTTGCCGGCAGAGCCGCGCCGTCGCCGGCCGCCGCGGACGCGCGCGGGGCGCCCCCGCCGGCGGGCGCCAATGGGTTGGCGGCGCCGG
>JAFASQ010000195.1 GCA_019244395.1 Solirubrobacterales bacterium
CGCCGCGGGAACGACCGTCGAAGCCCATCTCTACACCCGGCGGAACCACGTGGACTCGGTGGCTGCTTCGTTTCCGGACGCGCTGGCGTTTGTCCGCAAGGTGGTGGCAGACGAGCCGATCAGGCCCGTCTGCGATCCGCCCCCGCAGTAGGTGTCCTGGCGCTGCGCCAGAGATCAGGCCAGCGATCGGTCTAATAGCACTGTCCCAGCAAAGCCCTCCCGCAGCATCGCTCGGTTCCAGCCGAGGTAGCTGCCAAGATACCGCGTCGCCACGCCCCGGCAGCGCCGGTTCACCAAGGTCTTGATCCGCTCGTGGTGGGCGTTCACCCGCCCCAGCCCGAGGCGGCCCCTCTTGCGCCTCCTCGTCGGCAGCGGCAGCGCCTTGGTGGCGAGCGGCGTGACGGTCGGCACGATCACTCGCCGGTGCTCGGCGCCTGCCTTCACCGCCGCCTTCACGTAGGCCATGGCACCGTCTGAGCAGACCACCGAACCGGGGGCGATCCGTCCGGTCAGCGCGCCCTCCACGCCTCCCGTGGAGGACAGCACGGCCTCATAGACCCGCCCGGCGCTGTCGAGCGCGGTCAGCACCGGCACCTGCTCGCTGGAGATGCCGCGCTTCAGCGCGCCCCAGGCGCTCGGCCGCGCCGCGCGGTTCGCGGGCGGCTTGCCCCTCGCCCAGCCCCGGTGCCCCTTGAAGGACTGCACGAAGAAGGTCTCGTCCGCCTCGATCACGCCTGACAGGCTGGTGGCGTTGTCCCCGGCAGCGGCTTTCAGGAACCGGTGCCGCCAGCGCCAGAGGGTCACGTGACTCAGGTCGATGCCCGTCCCGGCGATCTTCCGCACCGACAGGTGGCCGATCATGTGGCGCAGGTACTCGCCCCACAAATGGCACTTCCTGGCCCGCGCCATGGGCGTGCCGGTCAGGGTGTTGTAGGTCCGCTTGCAGCCCCGGCAGAGGAACCGCTGCCGGCCGTTCTTGTCCTTGCCGTGAAGGACAACCTGCTGGCTGGAGCAGCGCGGACACTGATGGGCAAGAACAGTTGCAGACTGGCGGCGAGCTAAGGCGACTTCGGCGATTTGGCCGGCGATAACGCGACGGACCACGTCTTCCAGTTCGAGAATCTGTGCTGCCGACGCCTTGGTGGCGACTTCGGACTTCAGGCGCTCGAACTGGTTGAGGTTCACGGCTACATTTGTCTCTTCTTCGAGGCAAGTGTCTCATGGACCGGCGTTTCGTCAACCGAAATCTGCCAGTCGGGCGGCCCTATCCACACCCAAGTCGAACAGCGCAAAAGTTTTTGATCGCATTGAGAACCGTGCATGGAATCACTCTGCCATTCACAAACTCATGCAGAACCCGCACGGCGATCGGCGTTGAATGGCGCCACGCCGGAGAGCTACGGTCCGCGGCGGAGGAAGCTAAACCGCACCGATGACGCCGCCGCTCCACGCCTCGATTCTACGCTTCTGGCAGGCGACCACGCGCGGACGAGAAGTTGTGGGCACCGGTTTCCTCGCGGCAGGGGCGGACGGCAAGGCGTACGCGCTGACCTGCGGGCACGTAGGGGCGCTGGCGCGTGGGCCGCCCCGACCTTCCCCCTGGCACCGGTCTTCTGGACGGCGCAATCCGCGCGCAAGCCGACAGGACGTTCCAAGCGTTGCGCCTCGGGCGGTCGGACCGCCCCGGCATCGCGGAGGACGACCTGCGCCGGGTGCTGCTCAGCCTCGTGCGGCTGGAGGCTGGAACCGCCACGCGCCGCCTGCTGCTCCGCGCCGAGACGGAGCCCGCCGACTGGGCCATTCTGGAGGCGTTGGCGGAGCACCGCCTGGTCACCCTGTCGGGCAGGGAGGGCACGGCCGAACTCGTCCATGAGGCGGTGATGACCGCCTGGCCCTTACTTGCCGGCCTGATCGGAGAGCATGAGGAGTTCCTGCTCTGGCGCACGCGGTTCGACCGCGATTTCCTGACCTGGAAAGATCGCGGCTGCACGGAGGAGTACGTGCTGCGCCGGCCGGACCTCGCATTCGCTCTCGAATGGCTAGAAGGCGAACGGCGCGATCGACAAAGACCCAGTGCTATGGAGACGGCTTTCGTCACCGCGAGCCGGGATCATTACAATCGCCGCACCCGCGAGTTGGAAGAGGCGCTCAAGAAGGCGCAAGCGGCCGAAGCAGCGGCGCACGAAATACGGAACGCGGCGCTGCTTCAGGAATCACGTGCGCTCGCTGCCTTCGCTCAGCAGGAGAGTGCGCGCGGAGACCACATGACGGCCGTGCTGCTAGCGTTGGAAGCGTTGCCCGAGCCGGGCCGTGGCGGCAACAGACCTGTATCGGCCGAGGCTGCTGTGGCGCTGCGGCAAGCCTGGATGCGGAATCGGGAGCTTTGCCTTCCCGGTCATACAGGTCACGTGAACGCAGCCTCGTTCACCGCTGATGGGCGGCGCGTCGTCACCGCCTCCGATGACCACACGGCGCGGCTATGGAACCTGTCCGGTCTGCGCCCCAGTGCCACCGTGTTGGAAGGGCACACAGGTTCTGTGAGCGCAGCCTCGTTCAGTCCCGATGGGCGGCGCGTCGTCACTGCGTCCTATGACGGAACAGCGCGGGTGTGGGACCTGTCCGGCGCGAGCCCTGCTAGCACCCTGCTGAAGGGGCACACGGGTTGGGTGATCGCGGCTGCGTTCAGCCCCGATGGTCGGAGCATCGTCACTGCATCCCACGATGGGACGGCGCGAGCGTGGAACCTGGCCAGCCCGTACCCCTTCGCCACCGTACTGACAGGGCACGCAAATTGGGTCAGGGCGGCCTCGTTCAGCCCCGACGGGGGGCGCGTCGTCACCGCGTCCGATGACGGCACGGCGCGGGTGTGGGACCTGTCCGGCGCAGACCCTGCCACCCTCGTGCTGAAGAGGCACACGGGTCCGGTGAACGCGACCTCGTTCAGCCCCGACGGGGCGCGCGTCGTCACCGCGTCCGATGACGGCACGGCGCGGGTATGGGACCTGCCTGGCGCAGAGCCTGTCACCATCGTGCTGGAGGGGCACACGGGTCCGATTAACTCGGTCCAGTTTAGTGGGGACGGGGGCCGTGTTATCTCGGCGTCCAATGACGGTACCGCGCGAGTGTGGGACCTGTTCGCGCCCTGCTCTGCCGTCACACTGCTGGAGGGGCACACCGATCTGGTACTCGCGGCCGCATTTGGTCCGGATGGGCGCTGTCTCGTGACGGCATCCGGTGACGGGACGGCGCGGGTGTGGGACCTGTCCGGCCCGCGTCCCACCTCCACTGTGCTGGAGGGGCACACGGGTCCGGTGAACGCGGCCGCATTCGGCCCAGACGGGCGCCGGCTCGTGACGGCGTCCGATGACGGGACGGCGCGGGTGTGGGCTTTGTCCGGCCCGCGTCCCACCACCACTGTGCTGGAGGGGCACACGGGTCCGGTGAACGCGGCCTCGTTCAGCCCCGACGGCTATTGCGTCATCACTGCGTCCAATGATTACACAACCCGGATATGGAACCTGCCCGATCCGCATCTTGCTGCCACTGTTTTGGAGCAGCATACGGGTTGGGTGATCGCAGCGTCGTTCAGTGGGGACGGACAGCGCGTCGTCACCGCGTCCTACGACGGCACGGCGCGGGTGTGGGACTGGTCCGGCCCACGCCCCGTCGCGACTGTGCTGGCTGGGCACAATGGTCGAGTGAACGCGGCCTCGTTCAGCCCCGATGGACAGCGTGTCGTCACTGCGTCCTACAATGGGACGGCGCAGGTGTGGGACCTGTCCGGCCCACGCCCTGCCGTCATCGTGCTGGAGGGGCACACGGGTCCGGTGAACGCGGCCTCGTTCAGCCCCGACGGGCGTCGCGTTGTCACCGCGTCCTCTGACCGTATGGCGCGGGTGTGGGACCTGTCCGGCTCACGCCCTGCCGCCATCGTGCTGGAGGGGCACACGGGGATGGTGATCGCGGCCTCATTCAGTCCGGACGGGCGTCGCGTCGTCACCGCGTCCTCTGACCACACCGCGCGGGTGTGGAAGATGTATCCGGACATCACCGAACTCTCCGCTCACGTCGTTTCTCGCCTCAGCCGCTGCCTTTCCACCGTGCAGCGCGAACGCTTCGGTCTCGTCGTCGAGGATACCGCGCCACCGCGCTACTTCATCCCGCCGCCCGATGCCCAGGGGCGCTGCCCGCGTTAACGGCGGCATAACCAATGGAGGGGAGGGACCATCTATGGCAACGAAACTGATCCGCTACGAACTTGCCTCCGGCGGGAGCATCGTCGTCGAGGAGGAGGTCGACGACCGTGGCGGCTATGTCGGCCGGGGCGACGTGGTCGAATCCGCGCATCAGAAGTTCGAAGAGGCGCTGGCCACGCTGCGCCCGGCCACGGCCGCGGTAATGGCCGAGGTCCAGGCGCTGATCGAGGGGCCGGAGGAAATCCAGCTCGAACTCGGCTTCTCGCTGAAAGGCGAGGTCGGCGCGGTGATCGCCAAGACCGCCGCCGAGGGTTCCTTCAAGCTCTCGCTCAAGTGGAAGCCGCCCGGCAGAGGCTGACGCAAGCCGCATCGTCAGCGCATTCCGCCGTCGCGCGGCCCATGTCCAATCACTCCGGCAACCCGGCGGCTCGCAGCGCCTCCGTGTAGATCCTGGCCATCGATTCGACGGGAACCGGTATCCGAGCGAAGAACCCCGCGATCGTCAGCTCCGGCTCGACCTTCAGCAGCTCCTGCACGACCCGCGCCGCTCGATCGCGCTGTCCGACGTTCACGAGAGCGACCGCCAGGACACGAAGGGCAACCGCGAAGCGCCGGTTTTGAACGAGCGCCTTTTCAGCCCATGTGATAGCCTCGCTATAATTCCCGTCGATGACCGCAGCGATCGCCATGGCTCCCGACATGAGCCAGCCGCGCGGATCGGACGGGTTGAGCCGTCGTGCGCGCGCAATCATCTCACGGCCTGCGCCCTGATTGCCGCGCATCGTCTCGACCCAGCCTGCCAACGTTAGGGCCATCGCGGAATTCGGGTTGATCATCAGGGAACGGTTGAACAGCTCGGGCGCCGCCTCTCTCTCCTCTTGCGCCATGTTCCAAACCGCGAAGGCGGCCATCCACAGCACCTGCGCGTCATTCGGCGCCAGCTCGACCGCCCGCCAGGCAAGCCTTACGCTCTCGGCGCGGTGCGTGTCGTCCTGCGGCGCCCACCCTTGAAAGTGGCGCTGCGCGTGGCAGTAAGCCGCCGCCGCCATCGCGGGAGCATAAGTCGGGTCGACCGCCAATGCCTGATCAAGACAATTCAGCGCCGCCGTCATGCTTTCAGCGGTGAAGTCGTGTTCCAACCCGTACGCGCGCAGCAGGAGATCGTACGCGTGGAGCTTGCTCGGCGGGTTGCGCTTGTGCCGCCCGATCTCGGCGAACCGCAAGGCCGGCTCGATCGCAGCGACCACGCTCTCTGATATCCGATCCTGCAGCTCGAAGACGTCTCTCAGATCACCCTCGAAGCGGTCGGCCCAAAGGTGGGCTCCGGACGTCGCGTCGATGAGCCGCCCGCTGATCTGCAGCCGCTCGCCGCTGCGCCGGACGCTGCCCTCCAGCGCATAGCCCACCCCAAGCTCGCGCCCGACTACGCGGATGTCGACCGGCTTGCCCTTGTAGGTGAACGAGGAGTTCCGGGCGATGACGAACAGTCCGCTACAGCGCGACAGCGCGGTGATGATCTCCTCGGCCATCCCGTCGGCAAAGTAGTCCTGCTCCGGGTCTCCGCTCATGTTG
>JAFASQ010000305.1 GCA_019244395.1 Solirubrobacterales bacterium
TCGCAGCCGCGGCCGCCGACGGACCGTGCAGGCCGTCTACCTGTTCCTCGCCGTGCTGATCGGCGGAGGCCTGGTCCTGTTCGGCGTCGGCGCCGGTAACGGGATCGGCGGCCTGCTCAACGGGATAACCGGAAACGGCTCGAACTCGGGCCAGACCGCCGCGATCTCCCAGCAGGAGAAGAGCGCGATCAAGGCCACCCAGACCGACCCGTCCAGCGCGGCGGCCTGGGCAAACCTGGTGCAGGCGCGCTGGAGCACCTCCCGCTCGAGCAACGCCTACGTCAACGCCACCACTGGCCAGTTCACCACCGCCGGCAACAACGAGCTGACCGCGCTCGGGCAGGACTATCAGCACTACCGCGCGCTGGTCAAACAGCCTGATCAGGACATCGCAATCCTCGCCGCCCGCGCGTATCAGTACGTCGGCAACTACTCCTCCGCCGCCTCGGCCTGGGAGGACATCTCCTCGGCCAACCCAACCGAGGCAACCGCCTTCGAATGCCTCGCCGCCAACGCCTACGCCGCCAAGCAGACGCGCAAGGGCGACCTGGCCTCGGCCAAGGCGCTCAGCCTCGTCCCCAAGGTCCAGCAGACCCTGCTCAAGACCCGGATCGCCCAGGCCAAAACCAATCCCGCGGTCGCCCAGTCCTGCTGAGCTCGGCCCTCCTCGGCCGAGCCTCCGACCATCGCCACCCGACCCTCCTCGACCCGCGACCGCGGGGTAACATCGCCGGCAAGGGCCGTTAGCTCAACTGGTAGAGCAGGGGACTCTTAATCCCAAGGTTGGAGGTTCGAGTCCTCCACGGCCCACTCGATAAGCCCCGCACAGCGGGGTTTTCCGCGTTCTCGGGGTCGGTGGCGATTTGAAGTATGTCTCCGATATGTCCCGAGATTCGCGTAGATCTGCACGTGCTCAACCCCCCAACCGGTCGTGTGTTTCGAGTCGAGCGGGCGCGCGGTCCGGCGTGGTACATGAAGTACCGCCTGCCCGATGGCCGCCAGGTCCAGAAGAAGCTCGGGCCTGCGTGGACCGAGCGAGGCCTCGGCGACTTGGGAGCTGCGCAGGACGAGCGAGGCGCTGCTTGATAGCGACGACCGGACGCGCTACCAGCACCGTGGGGATTGGCGTCCGAAATGGGGTGCGCTTGGGCCGACGCTAACGGTAGGTTGCGCCTATGACCGAAGGTGCCCGGATTCGAGAGATCGAGAACGACAAGGCGCGCCGACGCGCGGCGCGTCAGATGATTGGCGAGTATCACGAGCAGCAGCTGCGTCTTCTGCTCGACCACATCCGCGACGGTTTCGCGAAGATGGACGCGGGCGATATTGATCCGTTCGAGCTCGACGACCTGATTCATCACTACAAGTGCTCGGCGCAGAAGCTCTGGTCGTTCTGTGGGTCCGGTGGAGCCGCGTGGGAGCGGGCTGCGTTGACGGTCGAGTGGGAGCGCGAGCAGGGCGAGCCAGACACGGACTGGTGGGAGGTCGGCCGTCCACGCCGTCGAGGGGACTGAGGCCGCGAGACGCGACCGCTCGGTGCGGCACATCACGCCACATGCCGACGATCTGTCGCTTCCATGGGATTGTCATCACGATGTACTACGACGATCACGGCCATCCACACTTCCATGCTCGTCACGCCGGCGGCGCGGCCAAGGTTCGCATCGATCAGATCGAGGTCATCCAAAGCAGCCTCGGCGTTCGGCAGCTGCGACTCGTGGTGGCGTGGGCGGAGCTGCATCGCAAAGAACTTCTCGAGAACTGGCGCAGGGCTCGGGCGGGTGAGACACTGCTCGATATCGACCCGCTTCAATGACCGGACTTACGCCTGATATCACCGCCGTCTCTGTCGTACGCCACGGCGTCCTGAGGCTGACGTTCGCCGACGGCCTGACAGGCGAGGTGGACGTGCTTGACCGCATGCACGGACCGGTCTTCGAGCGGGCGCTTACCACCGCCGGGTTCGCCACGGTCAGTGTGGACGCCGAGAGCGGGACGATCGTTTGGCCCGGTGGTGCCGACCTCGCTCCCGACACGCTCTACGAGCGCGTTACGACCGGCCTCTGGCCTGACGAACACGCCGCCGCCTGACTCGCGCGTCCTCTCCCGCGTGTCCGAAGGTAGCGAAACGGAGGTCCCCCGGGGAAGCTCGGCGGCGGGCGAGCAATCGCGTTGTCGTTTCAGACTGCTTGCGGGAGGCTGGCCCGTCCGTCAGCTCTCCCAAGCGGTCCGACGGGCGGTGGACGGTTAGCCGAATCGAGCAAGCGCCGGCCACCCGTTCCCCGGGAAAGCCGCGGCGGCGTCGACTCCACCACGGCGACTGCGTCACGCCTGTTGCGGCAGTCTCGGGCCCGTGGCTGCTTCGGCGATTGAGCAGAAGCGTGGATGTGCCGGTCCTGGGAGGCGCGATGCGGATGTGATGGGCGACCGGCGCGAGGGATAATCAAACGATGGACGTGCTGGTGATGGGAGCCACAGGAAACGTGGGCAGTGCGCTCGTCGAGTTGTTGCGTGAGCGTGACGTCCGCGTGCACGCGATCACCCGCGAAGCCCGGACTTGGCCGGACGGCGTTGAGGGTGTGGTTGGCGACGCGAACGATCCGGCTTCGCTCGCAGGTGCCGCCACTGGCATGGACGGGGCTTTCCTGATGAGCGGCTACGCCGCGGAGGCCCGACTGCTGGCAGATCTCGGTGCCGGGCGCGTAGCCTTGCTCTCGGCAAGCTCGGTCCCGCTCGCCGACAGGGGCAACGCGATGGCCGCCTACCACCGCGACTCCGAGGAAGCGGTCAAGGCCTCGGCCGCGGCGTGGACGATCGTGCGTCCGTGCTCCATGCAGTCGAACGTGACGCGCTGGAAGGATCAGCTCGACGCCGGCGAGGTCATCCGCGCACCGTTCGCCGACGTCGGCGTCGCGATGATCGACCCCGCGGATGTAGCCGCGGTCCTTGCGACCGCGCTCACCGAGGCCGGGCACGTCGGCCAGACCCACCGGATCAGCGGGCCCGAGGCAATGACGCCCCCCGTTCAGGTCGCCATCGTCGCCGAGGTCCTGGAGCGCAAGCTACGCTTCGAGGCCGTTCCCGACGACGAGGCCCGCGCTACGCTGCCCGGGCAGGTGGGCCAAGCCTACGCCGACGCGGCGTTTGACATCTTCCGCGAGCACCCGCAGTACGAGTCCGCGATCCAGCAGACCGTTGAGCAGGTCCTCGGCCGTCCGCCGGGGCGTCTGCGCGGCTGGGTGGAACGCAACCGGGCGCGTCTCCTCTGAACGAGCGCGGCACACGGTGGCCGTCGCTGTCCCGAAAGCCACGAGCACTGCCCTACCACCCAGCGGTAGCCGCCGTTATTGAGTACGGCGGCGCAGATCTCGCTTCTGCTTCGGCGCCGACGCCCCTGGAAGCCGAAGCAGCTCCCCGGTGACCGCGCGGGCGATGAAGCGCCATGCGCCGCGAGGGCGCTGCGAAGCTCCTCTCCGTGGATCGCCAGCTCGGCGGGTGCCGTGGCGCGGGCGACCGCTTGCTGGGATCTTGCTAATTCCGGGCGCGGTTTGTGCGCGCTTCCCGCGCTAAGCGCGTCTGCGGACGCCCGCGCCGAGATACCCGTGCGACAACAAGAGCAGGTACCCGCCAGCGATGGTTATGGGACTCGCGTCTGACTGCTCCACGCCTAACGCAGCCACGACGACCGCGCTGCTGCTCTGCTCCACGATGAGAAGCGTGGCGAGGCACGAGGCGGCTTTCTTCGTGAGGGCAGTCGTCTGCCGCAGCCCAGGTTTACGAGTGCTCTCGCGGCGAAGGGCTCGTCCGGCGTCGGCATCGCCTTACGACTCAGTCGTCGTCAAGGCGATCGCGGGCCTCGCGCCGGCCCGCAGAACGAAAGGAATCGTCTGCTCCACGATCGCCGGACCCAAACCGCTGGGCGGTTCATAGGGCGAGCGATTCTGCGGCACCGCCCGTGCTTTCGCGCGATACTGAAACGACGCTGCTGCCGCGAACTACGCAGCGTTCGAGGTAATCCGCAAGTCGGATGGCTTTACTGGCTTTTGAGATGGTCGAGCATCCCGCGCGCCTTGGCCGCGTTGGGTTGATCGCCCTTGGCCTCGAATAGCTCAAGCGCGTCTCGTGCCTCTGCCGCCGCCTCATCGCAGCGGTCCGCTGCCACCAATACCCGCGCGAGCTCCATTCTGGTCTCTCCTTGCCCGACGATGTAATCGGTTCGCAGGGAGTATTCGACAGCACGGCGTGCCCAGCGTTCTGCCTCGGCACGATATTCATCGGCGAGTGCAAGCCGCGCCCTCACTGAGGTGGTGGTGATCAGAGCGTCGAGATCGTCTTCGCCGCCGAGCGCTTCGGCGAGGTCGATCGCGGCTCGCGCCGCGTCCGGCTCACCGAGCTGCTCGTATGTAGCCGCGAGCTGGGCCTGGGTACTTGCCCTGTGGCCGCGTTCGCCCAGGTCCGCGAGAATAGCGTCTGATTCGAGCAGCGCGGCACGGGCCGCGGATGGATTTCCGGCCGCCAGTTCAATCCGGCCCACTTCCATCAGATTTCCGCCTCTTTGCGCTCGGTATCCCATCGCGTGGAGCCGTTCGCCGGCGCGCTGCATCAGCGACCGTGCCTCGTCAAAGCACCCCGCGAAGCTCGCCAGGAACGCGCGGACGTAGTCCAGCCTGTATGCCAGGTACGGGCCTGGCTGCTCAGCCTCGATCACATCGAGCTCGCGGACGATCTCCGTCGCAGAAACCGGCCCGATCCTGAGCGCGGTGACGTACCAGCCCAGGGCCTGCTCCCGCAATCCGTCATCCCCCGCAGCGCGGGCGTGCTCGATGGCCAGTCGGAACTCGGCCGCGGCGGCAGTGAACTGGCAGGCCGACCAATGCGGCAGGCCCCCGATAAGGTGCGCCTTCGCCAGTCCACGTTGATCGCCTCTGCGCTCGAGTTCTTTGATCGCGGTGGGCAACAGCGACCGGACGCGCTGTGTGAAATCTTCTGAATTCAGCGCAAAAAGCCGGTCGAGCCTGATCAGCGTGGCGTATGGGGCTGCGTCCCGGTCAGCCTCGGCCGCGAGCAGCAGCTCCTCCACCTCGCCATACTCACCCGCGCCGACCAGCGTCTCGGCGAGCGCCACCGCGATCCGCGGACGCAGCGATTCCTCCGGTGGCACGAGCGCCTGCGCTCGCGCCAAAAGGTTCCTGGCTGCGGGTAGGTCCTGCCGACTGGCAGCTCGCTTGCCCCCCGCGTAGAGGTGCTCGGCTGCTCGCCCGACGAGCCGCGGGTCTCCGTCGCGCGCGAGTTGCTGTTGGTAGCGGATTGTTTGTTCCAGGTGCCAGCCGGCGAGCTCGTCGAGCTCGATCAGGTCGGGTGCGTGCTGCTCGAGCCAGGTGGCGAAACGCTCGTGGAGGCGTGCGCGGGTTGACTTGGGGAGCGCGTCGTATGCGGCATCGCGGATGAGCAAGTGCCGAAAGCGGAACGCCTCGTCGCCTTCGAGCGTCGGCGGGTGGGGGCGGATCAGCTCTTTGCGCAGCAACGCCACCAGCCGCGACTCGACCTCGGTCGGCGGCTGCTCGTCCGCCAGCGCGCTCACCGCAAGCCGGTGGAACACCTCGCCCTCGACCGCGCCGCGTTCGAGCACCTCGCGCTCCGGGATCGGCAGCCGCTCGAGCCGGGCGGCCAGCAGCGCCTGGATCGTTGGCGGCACCTCGACGGTGCCGCGTTCGCGCGCGAGCGCCGCCGTCTCCTCCAAGAACAGCGGGTTGCCCTCGCTGGCGGCGATCACTTGCGCCCGCGCATCGGGGTCAAAGCGGTATCCCAGCTCATCGAGCAAAACCTCGGAGTCGGCAGTCGCGAGTGGCTCAAGCAGCAGCGTGGTTGCGTTCAGTTTCCCGCCGGCCCAGTTTGGACGTTCCTCCAGCAACTCCGGTCGTGCTGTGCACAACAGCAAGATTGGAGCGCCGCGCGATAGATCGGCGACGTGATCCAGGAGGTCGAGGAGCGTCGGCTCCGCCCACTGCAGATCGTCAATGTGCAACGCCACAGGCGCCTCGGCGGCGAGCGCCTCGATCACCCTTCTGACCTCCCAGAACAGCTCCTCTGGGGTCGCCATGCTGCCGCTGTCCAACCGCTGGAGCACGTGTTCCGCCCGCTCCCCGACCGCGGTCAGCGCCTCGAGTAGCGGCCAGAACGTGATCCCCTCGCCGTAGTGAAGACAGCGCCCACGCAGGACCGTCGCCTGAGCGGCGATGCCATCCAGCAGCTCTGCCGCGAGGCGGGACTTGCCCACCCCGGCCATCCCCAACAGCGTGAACAGGTAGCAGCCGGATTCTCGCCCCACCCGCTCCCACACCTCGCGCAGCAATCGCAGCTCATCCTCGCGCCCCACCAACGGCAAATCGAAATGGCGGGCGAAGCCTGGCGCGGCGGGATCGACCGACACCAGCCGGTAGGCGGCGACTCCCTGCGCTTTGCCCAGCAGCTCGAGGGACTCGAGCTGCTGCACCCTTACCGCGTCGCGCACCAGTCTCAAGGTTTCCTCCCCGATCAGGATCTCTCCCGGCTCCGCCGCCTGCTCCAGCCGAGCTGCGACATTCACCGCATCCCCGACCGCCAGGTTCTCGCCCTCGGCCATCAGCAGGGGTCCCGTATTGACCCCGGTGCGAAACCGCAGCTCGACCGCCACATCGGCGGCCACCACGGGCAGCCGCTCGCGGATCTCCGCCGCCGCCCGGACCGCCCGAAGCGCGTCGTCCTCACGCACCCGCGGAACCCCGAATACCGCCATCACCGCATCGCCGATGAACTTCTCAACGGTCCCCCCGTGCCGCTCGATGATCGCCGTGATCTCCGCCAAATAGCGACCGAACACCTCCCGCAACACCTCCGGATCCAGCTGCTCGCCCAGCGCCGTCGAACCCGTCACATAACAGAACAGGGCCGTGACCACCTTCCGCGCCTGACGCGGCGGCTTGGTCTCGCTGAGCAGCGCGGCGGGGCTCCTCTCGCCGCTGTCCTCCCGCGCTGCCGGAGGCTCCTCAGGCACCGGCGAAGACGCGGCGTCGCCGCGACGTACCTGTTCCCGCCCCGCTCGATCGACCCTAGCGCCGGGACGAAGCAGCGACGGATCCTGCCTCAGAATCGCGTCGTGTAGCTCGCGAAGCTCAAAAGAGGGCTCGATCCCGAGCTCCTCGGCGAGGACGCGTCGGGCTTTCCGGTAGGCCGCCAGCGCCTCGGCCTGCCTGCCCGTCCGGTAGAGCGCCAGCATCGATTGGCCGCGCAGCCGCTCCCGGTAGGGATGCTCGCGCACCAGACGCTCCAGATCGCCGATCACCGTCGCCTCGCGCCCCAGCGCCAGCTCCGCCTCGATCCGCTGCTCGAGCGCGCCGACATGCAGCTCTGCTAGGCGCGCGATCTCCCCCTGCGCGAACGAGTCATACTGAAAGTCGCTCAGCGGCGGCCCGCGCCACAGCCCCAGCGCCTCGCGCAACTTTCCCGACGCCAGCTCCCAATCCTCCGTCGAGACAGCCGCGCCGCCCTCCTCGACCAAGCGCGCAAAGAGCTCGCGATCGAGCTCGCCGGGCGCCACCCGGAGCAGGTAGCCCCCGCCGGTCGTGACGATCCGCTGACCATCGCCCAAGGCCCGGCGAAGCCTCGACACCTGCGCCTGCAGGCTCGCCGCCGCACTCGCCGGCGGCCGGCCCGACCACAAATCCTCGACCAGCCGATCGGACGAGACGCCCTCGTTCGCATGCAACAACAAGATCGCCAGGACCGAACGCTGCTTGTGCCCGCCCAACTCAACCCGGCGACCCCCATCGTCGGCTACCTCCAGCGGCCCCAGAATCCCAAATCGCATCTCTCAAACGGTTCCGTCGACCAGCCCCCGCGAGCGTACCACCAGGCCCCGCGACAGCTGCAAGCGCGGTGCAAGCGGGCCGTCTGCGCGCCGCAAGCGGCGCCGGTCACAGTGCTCCCATTGAGCTCGGACGACCGGTCAAACCGCCGGGCCGCGCCGCGGCCCACGACCAACCGAAGCAGACCATGTCAGCACCGCAAACCAGCTCCAAGCCTCGTTCACTCACCGGACGACCCACAGGAGACACAATGACCCCATACCTTCCGCGCATCCTGCGCACACGTGGCCATCGCGGAAGGCGGTTCGGCCGCGCGCTGCGCGCGATGGCCGCGGCCGTGATCGCAGCGCTGGGCGCGGGGGGTGCGCTCGCGTCTTCTGCGGCGGCGACGAGTGCGCCGGTGTGTCCAGATTCGGTTATCCCGAACGTCGCGATCGTCCCGAATTCGGTGGGGTGTTGGAACGCGATCGCCGTTCAGGCGGTCCGCCTTGGAAGCCCGTATCAGGTGCAAGGCCTGATCTACACGGGGTATGCCCAGGCGGCCGTCTATGACGCGGTCACGAAGATCGAGGGGCGCTATGTTCCGTACGACGATTTCGCCGTGCCTGAAAGCGTGGACGTGAGTAGCGCGTCGCCCGACGCTGCGACGGCGACCGCGGCGTACACGATCCTGACGTCTTCGTTTCTGCATCTGAATCTGCCGGCGTCTGCGCAGGTCGCGCTGTCCGCGAAGTACGCCGACTACATCGCCGCGCTCGGTGGGGTGCAAGAGCCGGCCGTCAGCGCCGGCATCGCGGTCGGTCAGGCGGCCGCGAACGGCCTGATCGAGGACCGGACGGGGGATCGTGACGAGTCGATCACGTTCACGCCGGGGCCGCTGACTCCGAGCGGGTGGACGTTCGCGCCGCCGCCGTCGTTGCAATCGGCGCAGACGCCGTGGGTTGCGGTGATGAGGCCGTTCATGCTCGACAGCCCGTCGCAGTTCCGGGCTGACCCCCCGCCCGCCCTGTCCAGCCGCCAATGGGCCAGAGAGTTCAACGAAGTCAAGGCGTACGGCGCAGCGAACAGCTCGGTCCGCTCTCCCGAGCAGACCGCAATCGCGAAGTTCTGGAATGCAAACGCGGTCAACCAGTCAAACCAGGCCTTCCAAGACGTCGCGCTCGCGCACGGCATGGACCTCGTCGGCACCGCACGCCTGCTGGCGATGGGTGACCTCGTCGACAGCGACGCGGGGGCCGCGTGCTGGGACTCCAAGTACCACTACCTGTTCTGGCGCCCGATCATGGCGATCCGCAATGCCGAGATCGCCGGAAACCCGGCGACCCAGCCCGATCCGGCGTGGACGCCGCTGCTCACAACGCCAAACCACCCCGAGTATCCGGCCGCGCACGGCTGCGAGACCGGAGCCGAAGCCGAGCTCTTCGCGGCCGTCCTCGGGACGCGCCGGATCGACGTCACCATCCGCGGGTCCGCCGACGGCACGCCGAATGACTGGTCGGCCACGCGGACGTTCAGCCGCGTCAGCGACCTCCAACGCGAGATCGTCAACGCTCGCGTGTGGGCCGGCCTGCACTACCGCCAGTCGGCCCTCGAGGGCGTCGTGCTCGGCGGCAAAGTGGTGTATTGGACGCTCCAGCGCTACTTCCTACCGTGCGAGCCTTGGACAGAGCGCTCGCCCGCCAGCGCCGCGGTCGTGGCCTGGGCTAGTGCGCGGCCCCGGCGCTGGCCTGGCATGGGAAGCCACGTGCCGGGCATAGGAAGCGGGCGAGCACACGGTATACGCACAAGCATTCTTCAAGGACTCCGTCGTCGGATCCCCAGATGACACGATCTACGTCTCGGTCACGTTTAGCCAAGGACCGTACCTGGCGGTCCTGGACCCGCCGTTCAATCCGCAGAACCCGTCTGGACCTGTCTTCGATGTCATGCTTGGCAGCGCTGCCGGCGGGGTCGTGCCGGTGCGGGCGCAGACCCACGACGGGTACGGCGATCACACCGTACGGCCACCGCGGATTGTTCTTCGAGGACTTCGGCGTCGCCGTCGAGCGCGCGGGCGCGAGCCCCGATGACCTCGAGCCCCCCGACTTCGCGGCGATGGCAGCGGCAATCGAGCGCCACGGCGTCCGGATCCTCGCCGAGCAGAAAGCCCTCCAATGATCAGAAACACGCCCACCCACCCGCGAGCGGCTGGGCTCCGGTGAGGACGTTCAAGCTGATCCGCGCGCCCGCCTGGGCGATGGCCGCTGGGGCGGCGCTGGCTTTGGTGTCTGCGGGAGCCGGCTCGGCCGCGGCCGCCACGACGAGCGCGGTGGTGATCAATCAGCAAGAGGGCAACACCCGGTTCATCGTGATCTGGTCGCGGTACGGTGTCGCGACGACGATCTTGACGCGCGGCGCGCACGGACACGCCGCCTTCGGGGCGACCGTGACCCTTCGCTATCGGGACGGTCGGCTGGTGCTCGTCCGCCCGAAAGAGCGCGAGTTCGCGACCACGGGGCTCTCGACAGCCATCGGGGGTGCCTCCCAGGATCTGTACGAAGTCAGCCACATGCGCGTGCCCGAGCTCGCGGGGGTCACGTCGAGCCCGGCTCCCCTGGCCGTGACGACGCTCGTGCCGCTTCACCGACGGCGGGAAATCCGAGGCTTGCAGGCCGATGGATACCTTCTGCGGACCTACCTCAACCACCGTCCGGTTCTCACCGAGCGCATCTGGTACGCGATCGGGCTGCGGCCGCCGGACCCCGTCGCGGATGTCCTGGAGCGAGCCCACCGTCCCGCGGGCGCAGCCGGGCTCGCCGGCGCAGTCGCGCTGCAAACAGACATCCGTGGCTCGCATGGCTTTCAGTCTCTGCTGACCACGACCAGCGTGCGGCGCATGCGGATTCGCCTGGGGTACCTGTCGGCACCGACCGGCTCGCGACGCGCGCCCTGGCGAAACCTGTACGGGCCAGGACCTCGTGCCGGGGCGAGGAGTGCCAGCCTCGACCTGCCGGCATCGGTGAACCCTGGCGTCGGGCCATACGTGAGTCACCCGAAGATCTGGCCGATCTTCTGGGGCGGGGCGTTCGCGGCCAACGGCGCGACCTTCGCGCGGCGAATGACCTCCGCGCTCGGTCTCATCGCCACCACCTACGTCAACCCTCGGACGCTCACCGATCTGCCCGCGCTCCCACCCGGGTCGAACGGGCTCGACCAGTACGGTATCCGCCCGGGCACAGTCGGCCAATGGATGGTCGATCTGTCGAACCCGCCACGCGACACCGGGGGGCGAACGCTCACGGCCCTCAGGATCTCCAATTTCGTGCAGGGACACCGCATTCGTGGCATCCCGCGGTGCTGGGATCGCACTGCGGAATACGACCCGATCGTGGCCGTGTTCATCCGCAGCAGCGACGTGGAAGACAGCTCGTGGGCCGGATACCACCTCGCCACCCCGACCGAATGCTGGTTCATCATCCCGTTCCCGTTCAACTACATCTTCCACGTGGCACTGCCATACATGGTCGTGCGCGTCCCCGACTCCGCGCTCGATGTCACCTGGTTCGGCTCCAGCTCACCCCAGGCGGAGGGGGCGTTCGACGAGGCCACCAAGACTGCCTCGCACGAGTTCGCCGAGACGACCACCGATCCGTACCCGTTTTTCGGCTGGCAGGACCCGTCCAAGCAGCCCTTCTACGCCGAGAGCGAGATCGCCGACATCTGCGCCGACGAGGGCAACTCGACCTACGGCACGGCGACCCGATTCTTCCCTACCTTCAGCCCTGTGGTGTTGGGGTCCGGAAACGACCTGCCTGCGGTGGCGACGTACTGGTCAAACGGCAACCGCGGTTGCGTGCCGGAATCGCGGCCATGGCTGCACGTCGACCTGCCGCTGGACCACGACACGACCGACTCGCCGCTTGCTCTGCGTGGCTACGCCCTCGATCGGGTGAAGCAGCTTCCCGACATGGCCCAGGTGGCGCTGCCGATCGAGTGGCGCCTCGACGGCCGCCTGATCGGGACGACCTATCCGACCGTCGCTGGTGCCGCCTCGGCGTTCGACTACACCCCACTCCAGACGCCCGTGATGGCGCCGGGTACCCACACGATCACGGCGACGGCGTACGGCTCGGACCGGCAGGCGCTCACGAGGCAGAGCGTCACGGTGACCGCCACCACCCCGCGCATGCCGGCAATCACGATCGCCTCGCCGGTCGACGGTGCCTCCTACGGCACCGACCAGAACATGCCCCTCCACGCGTCCGCCTCCGACCGCGTCGACGGCGACCTCTCGGGCAAGATCGTTTGGACGCTCGACGGAGCGTCCACCCCGGTAGCCACGGGCTCGGACACCACGTATCGCCTGCCAACCGTAGGCCAGCACACCATCACCGCCACCGTGGCAAACAGCATCGGCATGACCGCCAGCCAGTCGGTCACTGTTACCGGCGTCCCGGCGGCCGGTGATCCGAGCGTGACGATCACGCAACCGACCGGCTGCCCCTGCAAGATCTCAGTCTACGCGCCCCCCACCGCGAGCGCCCAGGCAAGCGACCCAGTCGATGGGCAACTCCCTGGGAGCGCCCTCAAATGGCACGATGACGCCGTCGGGGATCTCGGCACAGGCAACACCGTCACCATCCCTTGCGCCTGCCTGAACGGCGTGAGCAGAACTCACCACATCGTGGTCACGGCAACCGACAGCCGGGGTCACACCGCAACCGACAGCGTGACCATCACGATCTATGTTCCGGTTCCCTAAGCCGTCACCCCCAAGCGGGCTCGGGCATGCCGGCCTTTCTGCCATACAGCGCGGACTACCGGACGTGCGCCGCCGGAATTCGCCTATTGCAGCCACGACTACGTCTCTGCTGCTTGTCGATCTTTCCAGCTGTCCGGTTGGCCGGATGCTGAGTGTCGCTTTCGGCACCCGGGTGCTTGCTCTAGCCGTTCGCCCCAGCTAACCGCTGCGCCGTCGACGACCGTCGGGCCGCGTCGCGAGCGGGCCCTGCTGGTGGCGACAAGCATGGCGCGGACGATCGCTGCCACGAGACCTCTCGACGCACGAAAGCGAGACTGGGGATCCATTGCGCCGGACGCGGTTGCTGGTGCACGCCGCCGAGTGAGAGCAGGTATTTCGGTCCGATGGCCATGGCGTTGGATTCGTCGACCGCGGCGTCAGCGTCGGGTCGCCCAGGCGGGGGCCATCGGCGGCCTGCTCGTCAGAGGTATGGGTAGTGGCCGAGCTGCTCGAGCTGCTCTGCTTTGACCCCCGCAGCCGGTCCAGATGAGCGCGGTCGCCAACAGGACCACCGGAGCCAACGCTTCAAGCCCAGCCGCTCGTGCTTCGTGGTGCGCTGTTATACACCCGGTCGAAGCCGGAGCGAGTACCCGCGGCTCAGGTCACCGTCGTCGGCAATCCTACGGCCGGAGCGCCGTGATTGACAACGCGAGTGATCCCGGCGTAGGATCGCCCGGAGATGACCGGAGGCTCGCCCGGCCTGATGCTAAGAGCAGGGGGCACGTTGCGCCTACTGGTGCTGGTGGTGGCGCTGCTGTCTGTGACCGCCGGGATCGCTTCGGCCGGATCCGGCAGTGCGAGCCGGTCCGCGCGCAGCGCCAGGAATCCGCCGTGGTTTCCGTCGTTGATGGCCTCTGAGCACTATGACTCGGCCCGTACCAAGGTGTTCGCGCAGGCCCAATTCACCGGCTCGTTCGTACGCGCGAACGTTGTGAAGGCGCGCACCTCGCGCGATGATTACCTGACGCCGTATAACGTTGTCTACAGGGACGCGCACTCGATGTTCGTCTACGGAGGGGGCTTCGGCGACAGGGGAGGGACTGGGTCGTTCGTCGCCAGGGTGAACCCTTCGACGCTGCGAACGGTGTGGTTCAACCAGCTGATCAACACGGAGCAGACCAACGAGTGGGACTATCCCGGGGTCGTCGCGATCCTTAGGGACGGCGACCTGTATTTGATCTACGGCTACCGGCTCGCGAAGCTCGACCCAAGCAACGGACATGTCCTCGCCCAGGTAGTGCTCCCGACTCCGGCGGCGCCCCGGGACACGTCCTACAACGGGTTCGACGCGCTCCCCGACGGGACGCTGATCGCGAAGGCCGTGTACCGTCAGGCGGGCTGCGAGGAGCAGGGCTTCACCGCCTTCACGAATTGTAAAGACCCGACGGACGTACCCAACTCGCTCATCGTGGCGATCAATCCCAGGACGCTCGCGGTGATCGCCGAGATCCAGGCTCCGCAGCTCGTTGTCGGCCGGATCACAACGGTCCGGTTCAGGGGCAAGGACTACATCTACCTGGCTGGCTCGAGCCAGATCTTCCGTTACCGGTATGCGGGCGGGCACCTCTCACTGGACAGTACGTGGGGGCCGGTTACGTACCTGACGCCCGGCAGCGGCCAGACCAACGCCTCCGCAGTCGTCGTCATGAACGATTGGGTCGTCTTCGCGGATAACGGCAAACCGGTGACGCAGCGGGACCTCCCGTCGCCATGGCTGAGCGTGATGGCTGTCAACCAAGCCGACGCCTCGAAGACGTTCGTCATACAGCCTTTCAAGGCGTTCCGATCCGGGCCCCGCTACCCAGTCAGCTTCTGTCCGTCAGCCGTATCGGTTGACCCGGCCCGCAACGAGATCTTCGTCCTGGATGCGGGACCTGGCCGCATCGCCGGCCTGCAGCTACGTTCGGACGGTCTGCACACTGTCTGGAGTGAGCGCCAGCGGACCACGGAGTTCCTCGCGCTGATCGGGCCGTCCGCGCGCCGAGTCGTGGTGGGGACCGAAATTCCCTTTGGCGAGCGTCTGGGCAAGAACAAGCTTGATCGGGTCGTGTGGCGTGTCGCGGCGACCGGTCGGGAGCTCGCCCGGTCGCGCCTGCTGCCGGCCATCCTCAACGGCAGCATGGTCCAACCCGGCTACGCGGGGCGGATGTACTACTTGCAGGTGGACAAGCTCATCGAGTTGTCCGTCTCGCCGAAAACCTAAGCCGCGCAGGGCGAATCCGCCGGGTACAGCCGGCCCGACGCAGCGGCTCGGCACCAGGACGATCCGAAGGCTGCGCGTCTTGACTTGGCTGCCTGAGGGGTGGGAGGATCGCCGATGTCGCGAGCTTCGACCGTCAAACGGCAGACAGGATCGCCCGGATTGTCGGCCGGGCACGCGTGGAATGGAGGGGACATGAAGGCTTTGCTGTCACGTCGTTGCCTTGGTGTGATGTTTGGTCTCGCGACCGTCATTGCTCTGGCCTCGACCGGCGCCCACGCTCGCTCCATAGCAGGCGGCTCCCGATCACCGCTAACGAATCCCGCCGCGATCCAAAAGCTGGCCACGAAGGCCTACATCTGGGGCCTGGCGCCCGAGTTCATCTACCGCTTCCTCAAATACAACACGCTGGTCACGGCACCGCTTAATAACCTCGGCGGCGGCGGCGCGGCCGCGGCGTGGAACAACAACGCCACGAACGCCGGCAACGCGTCGGTGCTGTACCTCAACGCGCTGATCGATCTGAGCGGGCAGAGGGGCCGCGGAGGCAGCAAGGAACTCGTGCTCACCGTCCCGCCATCTAAGACCGACTATTACGTGGTCAATCTGCTTGATGACTTCATCAATACCGTAGGCGGCATCGGCACGAGGACGACCCTCTCGACGCGCGCGCAGACCTATCTGATTGTGGGGCCGACCTCGCAGTACGCGCACAAGCGCATCGTGCGGATTCGCGGGTTCACCTACCGTGTGATCCCGTACGACACGAATTTCGGGTGGATCCTGATTCGGATCCGAGCCGACACCCTTGTTCCGGCGAGCGATCCTGCCTCGGCCGCGTCGATCCTCAAGAACGTCGTCGAGCGGTTCGCGATGAGCACGCTCGCCCAATTCGAGGCCCGTGGGCATCGCCCGAAGTACTTCAAGCCCGGTCAGTACACCCCGACGCCCAAGCAGATAAAGCGCGCGGCGAAGTGGCACAGCTCCCCCACGAACGCGGTCGCGTTCTTCAAGCAGATGGGCGAGTCGCTCAGGCTCAACCCGCTTCCCACCGTGACGACGGGGCTCAATGGGATCCTGCTGAGCACGCTGCCCAGCTGGATCTCACCGCAGCCTAATGCGATCCGGCGCTATCGCAACCCATCGTTTCCTCAACAGCAGTCGCTGGCCCTGTTCAGGCCACTCGGCCTGACGGCGAACGGCTTCAGGATCCCGAGCAACTGGGGCCCGAAGCAAATCAACGCTCTCCAGGCGGGTTACGTGGCGGGTCAGACCAAGATCAACGGCCTACTGACCTCTTCGGGCGTCTCCGCGGCGACGAACTTCTGGAACTATCTCAACCACGACGTCGGGTCGTACCCGAACACGCTTCTGGGGTACCAGTACAGAGCGTTGATCGTGATCGCCGGCGGCTCGGCAAACCTGGCCCTCGACGCGGTCTACCCCCAGCTCAACAGCCTCGACGGCACGTCGGCCACCGCGCTCGACGGCAACAACACCTACAAGCTCACGTTCACGCCGCCGGTCACCAACCCGGCGACATTGCCGGTCGTCGGTGCGCTACCGCCGACCGTCAACGACAGCCAGGGCAACCCGAAAGGGTTCTGGTCGATCCACGCCTACGCGCTCGACTCCACGCAGTCCTCCGCCCCGTTCATCACCCAGGCGAGCGTCCTGAACACCGCGTACTCGAGCGCGAACCTTCCCGTGACCGCCATCGACCCGTCGACCGACACGATCACAGTAGAGCCCTCTACGTGGGGTCCGCTGGTTGCGAGCAGCCCGATCTTGTTCGGCTCGACCGCAGCGACCTACGGCCTCACGCCCGGCGTGCCGTACTACGTCGCGACCGCCCCGACAGCGCAGACCGACCCGACCACCAAGGCAACTACCTACTCGTTCAAGATCTCGACCGAGTGGCTGCAGCAACTGTCCGCGGCAAACGTTCCCATTCAAGGCACTAACGGCCACCCCGGCTCAGTCGCTCACCTGATGAACCCAGGCGGCCCGGTCAACCTCCAGTGGGGCCCGATCCAGCCGGTCTCGCAGCTCGGATCCCAGCAGCTGACCTCGGGCAAGCTGGTCAAGAACGCCGACGGATCGGTGACGATCTGGATCGCACCGACGCTCCCCGCCGGGGCGCCGGCGACCAACTGGCTCCCGACACCATCGAGCGCGTACTACGCGACGCTCTACCCCGGAGTGAAAGTGCCGACCCAGATCCGGCTGACAATCCGGATCTACTATCCCGCGCCCGGAAGCGACACCCAGGCGTCAATCCTGCCCCCACCGAACGCGTCAACCCTGCCCCCGCCGATTCCGACGATCGACGCCACCTACGTGTTCCCAGCCCTCCAGAAGGTGGGCTAGGGCGGGCTAGAGCAGGGCTAGGGCAAAGTCCACTGGAGCTCCTACCCCAGGGGTGCTACCAGCTGATCCTGACCGCCGCCGAGGGCTGCGTCCTGTCGATACCCGCCACGCCCAATTCGCTCGTGCTGAACGTGCTCACACACGGAGGCGAACGCATAACTCGATAGCGGTAACCCCACCCCTGCCACGGCCGCCAACCGCGGCCTTCCAATGGCGAAAACCCGGGCGAAAGGACCCAGCGCTAGACGCGAGTCCGGACGCGACCGGCTCGGCCCGCCCCGTCGCCATCCGCGAGCCCGCCCGGCCGGCAGGGCGGTCGTCGTGACCGTCGGGCGCGAAATCCTGCTATTCGCGAATGCGGGCACGCGCAATCCGACGCCGCGGGGGCAATCTGGAACCCCCCAACTTTCGAACGCGGGACTGTGATCGTCACCGCGACCAGACCCTGAGTTGCGCGGAAGACGCGTCCGGCGATCGGCAGAGCCAGCCGCTCTCGTCACGGCCGGGTTGCCGACGGCGCAGATTTCGACGTCCTTTGGCGGGATGCGGCAATCTTGCGTCGGCGACGAGACGACTGGCTGTTCCTCGCAGACTGAAGCGCATGGTTTGCGCGGGCGACCCTAGGCTGGCTTGCCGGCCTAGTAATTCACGTTAGAGTCAAGTTCGTGGGTGGGTGAGTTGCGCGTTGGCGGTGCGGGCGTCGAGCGCGC
>JAFASQ010000010.1 GCA_019244395.1 Solirubrobacterales bacterium
TAAGTCCTGGGGCTCCTATGAAGGAAAGGGGAGCGCGACCTGCAGGCTCGAGCGGGCATTACGCCCGCTCGTGCTGTTAAGGGCTCAGAAGGGTGGGTATGAGACCCGCCATGCCCACCGAGCCCCAGCCGGTCACGGTCAGCGAGATCGTGCACCGGGCCGTGGAGATCTGCGAGACCAGCACCAGCGATGCGCTCGACGAGCTGCTGGCACGATTCGAGGACGACGATCGCCCGATCACCGCGATCGAGGACGTCGAGGAGATGCTCGACACGGCCATCGGACCGCCCGAGCTCGACGACCTCGACGCGGAGGTGACCATGGCCCGCGCGGTCATTCTCTACCTCGCCCATCGCCGCGATGAGCTCGACGCGGACCGAATCGAGCTGCTGCGCCTGGCCGCCCGGGCGGAGTTCTCCGGCCACCCGCCGGAGCACGTCGAAGCCTGGCTGAGCGAGCAGGGTGTCTCGGCTTAAGCCGCCGGTCCGCGCGAGTTATGCTGCGGCAGTGCCGCCGCGTCCCGCCGTCGCCCCCAACGTGCACCCGGACTGCCGGAACACGCCGCGGATGAACGACGACGGGTTCGAGGAGCTGTGCCACCTGGTGACCGAGCAGGATCCCGACACGGCTCTGTGCGGCAAGGACGTCACCGGTTACCCGTGGGATCCGCCCTGGCCTCGCTGCGAGGCGTGCCTGGCGGTGGCGCGGGGAGAGATGAACTGACGCCGGAGAGCAGCGGAGCCCGGGTTTGAGCGACTACGAGCTGACCTGCGTCGTCGAGATCCCCAAGGGCAGCCGCAACAAGTACGAGTACGACCCGGAAATCGGGGCGATCAAGCTCGACCGGTTCATCTCGGCCTCGGTCGTGTACCCCACCGACTACGGCTACGTGCCCGAGACGCTGGCCCCCGATGGCGATCCGCTCGATGTCCTGGTCTGCGTGTCCGAACCGACCTTCCCCGGCTGCGTCGTGGTCACCAAGGCGGTCGGACTCTTCAAGATGTCTGACGAGAAAGGACCCGACGACCACGTGGTGTGCGTTCCCTGCCAGGACCCCGGCTGGAATTCGATTGACGACGTGGACGAGCTCCCGGAACTGCTCCGCGCCGAGATCGGTCATTTCTTCGCCGTCTACAAGGACCTCGACAAAGGGCGGCACTCCGAGGTCGGGGGGTGGGCGAACCGGGACGCGGCCCGCGAGATGATCGATAAGGCGCGCCGGGCGTTCCGCGAGAAGTCGTAGTGTCGCGAGGCGGAAATTCGGTGGCACCGAGAGTGGTCGCCGGTGGATGCTGCGCAAGGACGCAGGAGCCGACGCGTAGCGGAGCTACGCGAGGCGACGAGGACGCCGCGCAGCGCCGCCGGGGCCGCTCGAATGGCATCCAATTTCTGACTCGGGACACTAGGTCATCCGGCGGAGGCCGCCCGCTCGCGTTTCTGTTTTCGCGTGCGCAGCAGATGCCGGCCAATGAGGGCAAGGATCACAAGCCCGACGGCAATCGCGAAGTACGTCTGGTAGCGCGTGACCGTGTGATAGATGCTGTTGATGTGGCTACCGGAGAAGTAGCCGACCGACACCCACACGGCCACCCACAGCGCGGCGCCCAGCATGTTGAACGGCAGGAACTTCGTCCAGTGCATCCCGGTGATCCCTGCGATGATCCCGTTGGCCTGGCGCAGCCCCTCGACGAAGCGCGCGATCACGATCACCTTCCCGCCGTGGCGGTCGAAGAAGCTCGCCGTTTTGTCGAGGCGCTCGGGTGTGAGGAAGATGTATTTGCCGTAGCGCTCGGCCAGCGGCCGGCCGCCGAAATGGCCGATCGCGAAGCCGACATTGTCGCCCAGTATCGCGGCCAGGAAGCCGATGAGGGCGACCAGCCAGACGCTCAGCCGTCCCGTGCCGGCGTAGACGGCCGAGATGATCAGCACGGTCTCGCCGGGCACCGGGACGCCGAAGTCCTCGAGGAAGATCAAGCCGAGCGCGAGATAGCCGAAGCGATTGAGCGTCGGCTCCAGGTCGTGCAGGACGCCCGGTAGGTGAGCGGGTGCAGCCGCCGCCAGCACGAAGGGATCGAGCACGCTGGAGACCCTACCCGTGTGCTCTGCCATGATCGCGGTATGACCGCGGTAAAGCTCACATCCCTCTCGCACGGAGCCGGGTGTGCGTGCAAGGTTCCCGCGTCGCTCCTCGGCCCGCTCGTCCGCGCCTTACCCCGGCCGGACGATCCCGATCTGTTGGTCGGCGTCTCGACCAGCGACGACGCCGGGGTCTACCGCCTGCGCGACGACCTGGCGCTCGTGCAGACCGCCGACTTCTTCACGCCGATCGTCGACGATCCCTACGACTTCGGCCGGATCGCCGCCACCAACGCCCTGTCCGACGTGTACGCCATGGGCGGTCGCCCCGTGAGCGCGCTCAACCTGGTCGCGTGGTCGGTGGAGAAGCTCGGGTCAGAGATGCTGGGCGAGGTGCTGCGGGGCGGACACGACGCGGTCAGCGCGGCCGGGGCGGTGATCATCGGCGGGCACACGATCGACGACCCGGAGCCGAAATACGGGCTGGCCGTAACCGGCCTGGTCGAGCCGGACGAGCTGATCACCAACGCCGGCGGCTGCGCGGGGGACGCGCTCGTGCTGACCAAGCCACTCGGGGCGGGCGCCGTCACGACCTCGTTGAAGAAGGGGCTCGCTTCCGAGGCGGTGCTCGAGGCGGCCGTTGAGGTGATGACCGAACTGAACGACGAGGCGGCCGACGCCGCCCGGGCGGCCGGCGCGCACGCGATGACCGACGTGACCGGCTTCGGTCTGCTCGGTCACTTGCACGAGCTCACGCTGGCCGGCGGTCTGGCCGCGGTCGTCGAAGCGGATGCCGTTCCCGCGATCGCCGGCGCGCTCGAGCTCTTGACCGACGATCGCGCGATTGCCGGCGGGAGCCGCAACAACCGGCGCTACGCGGAGGAGTTCGCCACGTTCGAGGCCGGGGTGGACGAGGTTCGCCGGCGGCTCGTGACCGACGCGATGACCTCGGGCGGGCTGCTCGTGGCGCTCGATGCGGCGCGCGCCGGCGAGCTCCCCGGGGTGATGATCGGTCGGCTCGTCGAGGGCGAGCCGGGCACGATCCGCGTGGTCTGATTCTGGGCTGCGCTCCGCGCAGCGTCCGTGGGACCGTTCCGCCCGGCGTCCGTGCCGGGCGGCCGCGATCCGGAGCACCCGCCGGGCACGGAAGCCCGGCGCCCCGGCGTCGCGGCTGCGGCGCGCTCAACGTCCATGCCTCGCTCAACGCGCCGGCCGCGACATCATCCGGAGGACGCCGAGCGAAGCGAGGCCGAATATCAGCCCGCGCGCTCCAGGTCCTCTCGCGAGGCCACCCCCAGCAGCTGCCCCTCGGGCGTGGTGACAATCGCCCAGCGCAGCTCGCGTTCGGCCAGCTGCTGAGCCAGGCCGCCGGCGGAGCGGTGGGGGCGGACCGTCGAGGGATCGAGCTCCATGACCTCGCCGGCGCGGGCCTCGCCGTCGCCGCCGTGTCGCGCCCGCAGGCGACCGAGCAGCATCCCGGCCTCGTCGGTCACGAGCGCGAAGCTGTAGGGAGAGCGACCGACTGCCTCGAGCACATCGGCCACCCGGTCGCCCGGGGCGCAGCGGACGACGTCGTCTCGCATCAGCCGCCCCGCCGTCGGCGGGTTGGCGCGCTCACCCTCTACGGGCAGGTTTTGGGCCAGCCAGTCGACCTTGCCGAAGGCGTAGTCGTAGACCTCGGCGAAGCCGAGCGCTTCGAGCCGCGACGCGGCTCGCGGGCTCAGGTCTCAGAGCGAGTCCCAGCAGTAGACGATCACCGGCCGGTCGCGCTCGAGCACCGACACGTGCGGTTCGCGCAGGCTGCCGAGCGGGAGGTTGATCGCGCCCGGGAGGTGGGCCTGCGCGTACTCCTTTGGCGGCAGCACCTCGACCAGTTGCGCGCCGGCGGCGAGCAGGTCGCGGAGTCTCGGCACCCCGATGTCCTTGGCCATACTGCCCGCTGCCTACCCGTCACCGACGCCGGCCAACGCGTCGACGAGAACATCGCGCGTGGCCCCGAGGGCCTGCGGGATCACATTGGTCTCGGCCAGCACGGGCATGAAATTCGTATCACCGCTCCAGCGGGGGACCACGTGCAGATGCAGGTGGTCGGCGATTCCCGCGCCCGCGACCTTGCCGAGGTTGAAGCCGACGTTAAACCCCTCCGGGGCCATGGCCTTGCCGATCGCCAGGATCGCGCGGCGGGCGAGCCGCATCGTGTCAAGCATCTCCTCGCCGGCCAGGTCCTCCAGGGCGCCGATGTGCCTGAGGGGCGCGACCATCACGTGGCCCGGCGCGTACGGATATGCGTTGAGGATCGTCAGACAATGCTCGGTGCGGTCGATTGGCGTGTGCGCCGGATCGGTGTTGTTCGACGACGCCGCAGCGCAGAAGATGCACTCGCCGTCTTTGGGACCGGTGATGTACTCGATGCGCCAGGGCGCCCAGATGGGCCGCTCGCTCATGGGCATGCGACTCTACCCGCGTGTTTCACGTCGAGCTGCGCCAGTTCCCTCATCAGGCCCGGGCCTTCAATCTCACGCGCGAGGAGCTGAACGCGCGCATCGTCGGCCCGTGGGTATCCGGTCGCTCGATCGAGCTCGACGAGCGGCACTGGTCGCCCGAGCGGGCTCGCCTGACCATCTACGAGGGCCCGCTGCTGCCCCCCGATCAACTCGGGATGGGACGTGGGTGGGGCAACGTCACCCGTGCGGGCGAGGACGTGACCGGCCACCTGCTAGCCGAGGCGAGCACGGCCCCGGCGCAGTCGGCGCCGGTAGTCGACGTGAAATACGACGTAGTCGGGCGCTGCACCGGACGACCGTTACCCGTGGGCGGCGTGGTCGAGCTTGTCCGGGAGCGCTACCCGCAGTCACGCGTCAGCGAGCGCCTTGCGCTGGCCGAGCAAGCGGTTTGGGAGCTACTGCACGAGGGAGCGGTCCAGCTCGTCCGTGCCGGCGAGCCGGTGGCCAGGGACGACTGGCAGGCGACCCTGTTCTCGTGGGAGACGTGGAGCCGTGAGACGGTGACCCTGCTCCGCGGCTAAGCGACGAGGTCCTCGATCAGCCGGTCGCGCTCGGCCTGCGAGCCGAACAGGTAGCGGTAGATGCGCAGCAGGCCCTCGACGTCATGCACGTCGTCGTCGAGCTGGGGCACGAGCAGCAGCCGGCGCTCGTCGAGTTGTCCGGTCAGCCGCGCGAGATTGTGAGAATCGCGGCGAGCCAGGACATGGTAGTCGCGGAAATTCTCCGCCACCCGGCTGGCCAAGCGAGGTGCCAGGACCCTGGCCAGTGACTGCCTGACTTCGCGCGGCTCGCGATCGCCGAGCAGGTCGTGGTGGACCCGGTTGACAACCACCCCGGCGAAGGGCAGCCCCTCGTCCTGGAGCCGCTGCCCGAACCAGATCGCCTCGTCGATCGGCTCGCGCGCGGCCGAGGTGACGAGCACGAACGCCGTGCTCGGAGCCCGCAGTAGCTGCGCGACCTGCGCGGCACGCTCGCTGAAGTCGTTGGTCATGTCGCCCAAGAGCTGGAAGAAGACCGACAAATCGCTGATCAGGTCGATGCCGGTGATCCGCCGCAGCCCGCCGAGCAGCGGCAGCGCGCCGCGGCCGAGGGCGCGGATGCCGAGACCGGTCGGGCGCATGAACGCCTTGAGCGCCCGGCCCTCGAGGAATGCGTTGAGCCGCCCCGGGGCGTCGAGGAACTCGAGCGCGTTGCGCGAGGGCGGCGTGTCCAGCACCAGCAGATCGAAGCGGTGCTCTTGATCGAGCTCGTAGAGCTTGGCGATGGCGGTGAGCTCCTGGGAGCCGGACACCGCGGTAGACAGTTCGCGGTACACGCGGTTGTCCTTGATCTCCCGCGCGCGGGCGGGATCGGGAGCGATGCGGTCGATCAGTTCGTCGAACGTTCGCTTGGGGTCGAGCATCATCGCCCACAGCTCGCCGTTGATTTCCAGGTCGCCGGTGGCTAGGCGTTCTGCCTCCACCCGGCGTGGCTCGTTCTCGAGCTGCTCCAGCCCAAGCGCGTTGGCCAGACGCTTCGCCGGGTCGATGGTGACCACCGCGACCTTGGCGCCGGCCGCGGCCATCCCGAGGGCAACGGCGGCCGACGTGGTCGTCTTGCCCACCCCGCCCGAGCCGGCGCACACGCACACGCGCTTGCCCTCGAGCATCTCGGCAACGTTCACAGCGCCGCCTCCAGAGAATCGGCGAGCTGGCGCAACTGTGGCAGGCCGAGGTGCTCGGCGAACAGGTAGGGAAGCTCGACCAGCCGGCCGTTGACACGACCGCGTAGCCGGTCGCGCTGCTCGCGCTGGGTCGCCGCCCGGGTGTGCTCGGACAGCGCCGCGCGCAGCGCCGAGCGCGCCAGCGCGGAGCGCGTCCGGCTCAGCGCGCTGGCCAGCTCGGCGATCTCGGCGGCCTCGAACCGGGCCGGGTAGAGCGCGTTGACGATCACCAGGTCGAGCGGCAGACCGTCTTTGGCCAGCTCGTCGGCGAGCGTGAGCGTCTCGTTGATCGGCATCTCCTCCGGGGTGGCCACGGCGATCACGCCGGTGAAGTCCCGATCGGCGATCGTGTCGGCGATCGTCCGGCCCTGATGGGCGATGGGGCCGACCCGGGCGATATCGGCAAACGTCCGGGGCGTGCGCAGCAGGCCGACGCCGTGCCCAGTGGCCGGCGCGTCGACGATGACCAGGTCGTACGGGGCGGCCCCGCGGGTCCGGCGGTTGAGCTGCGCCAGCTCCCAGACCTTGCCGATGCTGAGTAGCTCGCGCATCCCCGGTGTGGCCATGGCGAACGCCTGGAACAGCCGGCTCGACGCCAGGGCCTGCCCGACCGTGCCGGCCTTGACGCGCAGGTACTCCTCCATCGCCTGCTGCGGGTCGATCGAAATCGTGAACAACCGGGGGGCCAGCTCGAGCTCTCGGAACTGCTCGCGCTCGGCTTCGGAGAAGAGTCCCTGAACGCGCTCCTGGCTGGCCAGCTCGGCCACGATCGTGCGCAGTCCGCGCCGCGCGGCGAGCAGGCCGAGGGCGATGGCGATCGTCGACTTGCCGACGCCGCCCTTACCGGTGACGAACAGCAGGCGCTTGTCGAGGAGGTCGGGCACGGCTTCGAAAATAGCGGGGGGCATCACGGGAATTCCGCCTCGATGCCGGCAGCGGAGATTCACCGCGATCGCGGAGGATTCCGCTGCGCTGCTGCGAATACTGCCGTCGATATGAGCCACGTGATCGCGTTCGCCAACCAGAAGGGCGGCGTCGCCAAGACCACGACCACGCTCAACCTGGCCGTGGCGTTCGCCGAGGAGGGGCATCGGATCCTGTGCGTCGACATGGACCCACAGGGCAACCTGACGATGTCCCAGGGCATCGATCCGGACACGCTCGAGAAGTCGATGTACGACGTTCTCGTGCACCACATCTCGATCCGCGAGGTGATCCGCAAGCGCGAGATCGACGTCGCCTGCTCCTCGATCGATCTAGCCGGAGCGGAGATCGCGATGTCCACCATGATCGGCCGCGAGCGCTCCCTCGAGAAGGCCTTGAAGCCGGTCGACGAGGACTATGACTTCGTGTTCATCGACACTCCGCCGAGCCTGGGGTTGCTCACGATCAACGCGCTGACCGCCGCCCACAAGGTGATCGTCCCCGTCCAGTGCGAATATCTGTCGATGCGCGGCCTGATCCAGCTGCAGAACACGCTCGCGATGATCCGCGAGAACCTCAACCCGGACGTGGAGATAGAGGGAATCCTGCCGACGCTCGTCGACACTCGGACTCTGCACGCCAAGGAGGCGATCGAGCTGCTCGAGGAGAACTTCGGCGACCGCGTGTTCGCCTCGCGGATCCGCAAGACGATCCGCTTCGCCGAGGCGCCCGTGAAAGGCATGTCGGTCCTGAAGTACGATCCGGACGGTCTGGCCGCCCACGCCTATCGGCAGCTCGCGAAGGAGGTCCTCTCGAATGCCAACCGGTAAGCGCGCGAGCATGCGCGAGGGACCACTCGCAGACCTGTTCCGCAAGACCGCAGAGGAGGTCGAGCACCGCTCCGAGCGCGGGGAGTCGGCGCCGCGCGCGGTTGGCCCTTCGGCGAGCGAGGAGCCGGCTCAGCCGCCCGCACCACCGACCCCGCCCGAGCCCGAGGTCGAGGAGCCGCGCATCCCGCTGCCCCACGAGCGCATTCGCCATGCGTTCTCGGCCGACTTCCCCGAGAACGTGCTCGAACCCCCCGCGCCCGGCGAGGAGCCGCCGGCGCCCGAACAGGATGTCTACGCGCGGCCCGCGCGCGCCGGCGAGTCGCGGCGGCCCGACAGGACGCTCGGGCCCGTGCTACGGGTCGTCGGCATCGGCGGGGCCGGGGTCAACGCGATCAATCGGATGGTCGAGGCCGAGGTCGAGGGCGTCGAGTTCCTCGCTATCAACACCGACCTTCAGTCTCTGCAGACTTCGGCCGCGCACGACACGCTCCACATCGGCGACTCGATCACGCACGGCCTCGGCTCGGGCTCCAACCCCGAGCTCGGGCGCGCCGCCGCACGCGAGGAGTACGACCGGATCAAGGCCATGCTGCGCGGCTCGGACATGGTGTTCATCGCGGCGGGCGCCGGCGGCGGCACCGGCACCGGTGCGGCGCCGATCATTGCCCAAATCGCCCGCGAGCTGGGCGCACTGACCGTGGGAATCGTCACCCGCCCCTTCCAATTCGAGGGCACCCGGCGCGGCGACCAGGCCGAGGCGGGCATCGCCGACCTGGCCGAGGAGGTCGACACGCTGATCGTCGTGCCCAACAACCGACTGCTGTCGGTGCTCGAGCGCAACGTGTCGATGGTCGAAGCGTTTCGAGTGGCCGACGACGTCCTGCGCCAGGGCGTGCAGGGCATCTCCGACCTGGTCACGCTCCCTGGCCTGATCAATCTCGACTTCGCCGATGTGCGCACGATCATGTCGGGCGCCGGCAGTGCCCTGCTCGGAATCGGGATGGGCAGTGGCGACCGGCGCGCGGTCGAGGCGGCCGAGCACGCGGTGGCCTCGCCGCTGCTCGAGACGAGCATGGAGGGCGCGCGTTCGATCCTGCTCTCGATCACCGGCGGCACCGACCTTTCGCTGTGGGAGGTCAACGAGGCGGCGAGGGCGGTCTCAGAGGCCGCGCACCCGGATGCCAACATCATCTTCGGGGCGATGGTCGACGAGAAGCTCGAGGACAGCGTCTGGGTGACGGTGATCGCGACGGGCTACGACGCCGGTCGCCCGCGCCTTCGGGAGCGATCGCGCACCGACGTGGGCGAGTCGCGCGGAGCGCTGCACGAGCCGGCCGGCGAGCCGCGCGTCAGCCGAGGCAGGCCGCGCACCTCCGGGTCGCCCATGGAATTGGACGTCCCGGAGTTCATTCCTCGTAGATAGGCGATTCTGGCGTGGCCGAGCCGCTCGGCGTTATCGCCGCCGGCCATCCGGGGTCCGCCCAGGCCGGCGCCGCGGCGTTGCGGGCCGGCGGCAACGCGGTTGATGCGGCGCTGGGCGCGATGCTCGCTTCGTTCAGCTGCGAGCCGCTCCTGACCAGCCTTGGGGCCGGC
This sequence comes from Solirubrobacterales bacterium, assembly GCA_019244395.1. Classification (GTDB taxonomy): domain Bacteria; phylum Actinomycetota; class Thermoleophilia; order Solirubrobacterales; family Solirubrobacteraceae; genus Palsa-465. The sequence goes on from JAFASQ010000010.1 coordinate 9,630, forward strand.
GGCTACATGCTGGTGGTCGAGCCCGGGCACCGGCCGGTGCTGCTGGATTTCTTCGTGGAGGCGCCGGGACGCGGACCCGCCGCGGGCAGGCGAGCCGAGCTCGTTCCGGTCAGCGTCTCGTTCGGCGACGCCATTCAGGTGTTCAACATCGGCACCGCATCGGTCGGGACCTACGGTATGGCGGCGGGCGTGTCTGCGGCCTCGGCCCGATTCGGGCGGATCCCGCTGAGCGAGCTGGTCGCGCCGGCGGCCAAGCTCGCCCGTGCCGGGGTGGAGATGAACGCGGCGCAGGCGTACGTGATCGAGATCCTGGCCGGCATCGTCACCTCCACCCCCGAGGGCGCGGCGCTGTTCGCGCCCGATGGCGTGGTGGTGCGTGCGGGCGACGTCGTCAGGCAGCCGGAGCTGGCCGACGCCCTCGAGCGGCTGGGGACCGAGGGGCCGGCGCCGTTCTACACCGGCGACATCGCCGACGCGATCGTCGAGTGGCTGAGCGCGCGAGGCGGGGTCGTGACCGCCTCGGACCTGGCCGCGTACGCGGTCGTCGACCGCGACCCGATCAGCGCGACCTACCGGGGCCGCGAGGTGCTCACCAACCCGCCGCCATCGGCGGGCGGGATCCTGATCGCTCACGCGCTCGCGCTGCTCGACGCCGAGCCTGGGGCCCCCGACCTGGCCCGGGTCATCGCCACCATGGAGCGGACCCAGGCGGAGCGCACGCCGGAGTTTCTCGAGGGGCTGGACGACCCTTCCTTTGTCGAGCGGTTCCTCGCGCGGCGGTCCGCGCTCGGGTCGACTACTCACGTCGCCGTGCTCGATCGCGAGGGCTGGGCCTGCTCAGTCACCTCCTCGAACGGCTCGTGCTCGGGCGTGGTCGTGCCGGGCACCGGCATTCATCTGAACAACATGCTGGGGGAACAGGACCTTAACCCGCTCGGCTTCCACCGCCATCCTCCCGGCCGCAGAATGCCGAGCATGATGTCTCCGACGGCCGTGCTGCGCGAGGGCACGCCGGAGCTGGTGCTCGGGAGCGCCGGGTCCAACCGGATCCGCTCGGCGATTCTCCAGACGATCATCCGCGTGATCGACGACGGGTTGGCGGCGGACGACGCGGTCCGCGCGCCCCGAGTGCACTTCGAGGACGGCATCGTCTACGCCGAGCCGGGGATCGACACAGGGTCGCTCGAGCGGGCGGGGCGCGCGATCGGTCGCTTCCGCGAGCTCAACCTGTTCTTCGGCGGCGTGCAGGCGGCCGCGCGCGATCAGCGGGGCCGCTTCTCGGGCGGCGGCGATCCGCGTCGGGGTGGCGCGGCGGTCGTCGTCCAGACTTGATGAAGGGATGGCTCGCGCTGGTGGCGGCGGCTGGCCTCGTGCTCGGCGGCTGCGGTCTCAATGTTCAGTCGCCCGACCTGTTCAAGGTCACGCGATCCGGCGCAGGCGTCCGGCCGCTGACGCTGCTCGTCAACGACGCGGGGACGATTTCGTGCGACGGCGGGAAGGCCAAGCCCATCTCCGATCCGCAGTTGCTCCAAGCGCGCGATCTCGCGAACAACCTCAACCAGGACGTCAAGCTCCGGTTCGCGCGGAGCGCTCGGAGCGTGTTCACCTACGCCGTGCAAGTGCCGAAAGGCACGTTCTCATTTCCGGACACCGCCGCGTCCGCGCGGAAGGAACTGTCGCAATTGGAGTTGTTTGTATTACAGGCCGCCGCGAACCCGTGCGGCATCGGATCTTGAGGGTCCTCTTAGCCCTACCGTCCAGTTAGAAGGCCCGCTACCGTCCCCGCTCGTGTTAGTCGTCGCTGCCCAGAGTCTCATCACCTACGGTCAGGCCATCGTGCTCGGCGTCCTGCAGGGCGTGACCGAGCTGTTCCCGATCTCGAGCCTCGGGCACACGGTGATCTTCCCCAACCTGTTCGGGTGGCACAACATCGTCGCCTGGCAGTCACAGTCCGAGTCTCCCTGGCTGGCCTTCGTCGTGATGCTCCACGTCGGGAGCGCCATCGGCCTCTTGATCTACTTCTGGCGCACCTGGGTCGAGGTGGTGGTCGCGTTCTTCGCCACGCTGCGCAAGCGCCGGATCGAGACCTCGACGGAGCGGCTGGCCTGGCTGATCATCATCGCGACAATCCCGGTGGGAATTCTCGGCGTGCTGCTCGAGCACACCGTCCGCGTGGCGCTGGCCAAGCCGTTTGCCGCCTCGTGCTTCCTGGTCGTCAACGGGGTGATCCTGCTCGCCGCCGAGCGGGTCCGCCGGCGCTCTGAGGTGCGGGCATTGGCCGAGCGCGAGGGGATGAAGCGCGACGGGGGTCGCCGGCTCGACACGCTCGAGTATCGCGAAGCAGGTGTCATCGGGTTCTTTCAGAGCTTCGCCCTGATCGCCGGGTTGAGTCGCGACGGCATCTGCATGGCGACCGGTCTTGTGCGCGGGCTCGACAACGAGGATTCCGCGCGGTTCGCCTTCCTGCTCGCAACACCACCGATCCTGGCCGCCGGGCTGTACAAGTTCAGCGACCTCACCGGGCCACTCGGCGTCGGACTGCGCGGTCAGGCCGTCGTCGCCGCGGTCGCCGCGGCTATCACCGCGGTGTTCACGGTGCACTTCCTGATGCGCTACTTCAAGACCAACAACCTGAACCCGTTCGGGATCTACTGCATCCTGTTCGGGGTGGCGATGGTCATCTACAACGCCTAGAGCAGGGCGTCCCCGCGGCGCCGCGCCGAGGCCGTCTAGCTGGCGCCGAAGCGGACCTTGCCGTTGGAGCGGGCGCGCTCCTGAACTCGGTCGACCAGCTCGAGGCGCTTGATCGCGGCCCGGAACAGGCGGGTGACCAGCCGCAGACGGGCGTTCTCGGAGCGCATATCGAGCAGGCCCTGCTTGGCGTCGAGACCGAAGTCGACGGTGGCCGCCATGGCATAGGCGCTCATCCCGGCTAGCTCCTCGGGGTCGGGATCGCGGTCGGTGGCGCGCTTGACCAGCTCGGCGTAGGCCTCGTGCGCGGCTTTGGCCAGGTCCGGGTCGAACGCGTCCTCGCGATCCTCGACGAACTCGATCACGCCGGCGGGATAGGCCAGGTGGCCCTGGCGTTCGAGCACGCGGAACGGGCGGGTCCCGCGGACGAGCAGGTGCATGCGGCCGTCCTCCATCCGCTCGAGCACGCGATCAATCGCGCACGCGCATCCCACCTCGCGCAGGCCGTCATCGGACAGCCACACGATCCCGAACTCGCCCTCGCTGTCCAGGCATTCCTGGATCATCGTCTTGTAGCGCTGTTCGAAGATGTGCAGCGGGATCAGCTCGCCGGGGAGGGCGACGATCCCCAGCGGAAACAGCGGAAACTCGCGCGACGGGCCTTCGGGCATGCGCACCCCGAGTCTACGCTCGGCGGTCCGGCTGGCGCGGTGGCGCGGGCGGTCTATGGCCGGCGGCGGTCTATGGCCGGCGGCGGTCTATGGCCGGCGGGCAGTCTGTGGCCGGCGGCGGTCTGTGGTCGGTGGGCCGGTCTATGGCCGGCGGGCGGCGAGGAGCAGGTTGTAGAAGATCGCCGCCGGCAGCCGCGGCTCGAGCAGGCGCTCGTCCACGCGCTGGAGCAGGAGGTAGCCGCGGAACGCGTACTGACGCCAGGCCATCGGCACCTCGGCCGGATCGGCCGTGGACTCCAGCCCGCGATTGAACCAGCCGAACCAGTTGGCCAGCAGCTCCTCGCCACGGACGCGGACGTCGGCGAAGCCGGCGGCGCTGGCGAAGCGGGCCAGATCGCCGGGTGAGAAGGCGTGGATGTCGACGACCCTCTCGAGCCCGGCCTCGTCGCCGTTCATCGAGGCGCTCGGCCCGGTCGGCGGCGGAGGCGACGGCGCGGCTCGCATCGCCCAGCGCCACATCGGCGCCGCCGCCACCGCCGCGCGCTTGGGAATGGACGCGAGCCGGTCGCCGACGCGCGAGGGCTCGCCGGCGAACACGATCCATCCGCCGGGCCTCAGCACCCGGTGAAACTCGCCAAAGGCGCGCTCGAGGTCGGGGAGGTGGTGGAGAACGGCGTGGCCGAGCACGACGTCGAAGCTCTGCTCGGCGAACGGCAGCGTTTCGGCGTCGGCCCGCGCCGTCTTCACGTCGAGGCGCATTCGCTCGGCGTTGGCGAGCAGCGCGCGAAGCATGCCTGGCGAGATGTCGGTACACGTGGCGTGGCGGACGATGCCGGCGCGCAGCAGGTTGAGGCTGAAGTACCCCGTGCCGGCGCCGATCTCGAGCGACCGGTCAAATCCCCGCTCGAGCGCCGAACCGAGCACCTTGCGGAGCTTGCCGATCACCTGCGCCTGGCCGACCTGGCCGAAGTCGATGCTCCACTTGGAGTCATAGCTCGCCGCGGCGGCGTCGTGATAGCGCGTGTTCACCTCGCGAATCTCGGCCGCCGTCCGCAGCACCTCCATGGCGGCGGGGACATTACCCTCTCGGCGGCGGTGAACGCGTACGTCCAGCAGAACCAGCCGCCGGGCGTGCCGCCGCTCGAACTGACCGGCGAGCGGACGCTGCCCGACGTGCCGGCCGAGAACTACTGGTACCGCCGGCACCTGGCCGTGTACGAGTGGATCGCCGCTCGCGTGGCCGGCGCTCGCGTGCTCGACATGGCGTGCGGGGAGGGGTACGGATCGGCCGTGCTGGCCCGTTCGGCTGCCCGCGTGGTCGGCGTCGACGGTAACCCCGAGGCGCACGAGCACGCCCGGCTGAAGTACACGCGTCCGGGCCTTGCCTTCGAGTGGGGTGCGGTGGAGAGCTACGGCGAGCCGGAGTCGTTCGACGCCGTGGTGTTCCTGCAGACGGTCGAGCACCTGATCACCCCGGCGGCCGCGCTCCGGCACTTCCACTCGCTGCTCAGACCCGGCGGCGTCGCATACATCTCGACACCGAACGTCCTGACGCTGGCGCCACCGGGGGCGGCCAAATCCGACAACCCATGGCATCTGCGCGAGTACCGGGCGGAGGAGTTCACCGCGCTGTGCGAGAGCGTGTTCGGCCAGGTGCAGATGCTCGGGCTGTTCCACGGCCGCAAGCTCCGCGTCCACGAGGTCGCGCTGCGGCTCGGCTGGGACCGAGTTCACGCCGCGCTTCGGGTCACCAAACCGTTTTACGGCTGGTTCACGCCGGCGATCTCGGCGCGCGATTTTGCGCTGCGGTCCGGCCCGCTCGACCGGGCGCTCGATTTCGTCGCGTTATGCCGTGCGTGACCGGTCGCGTGGCTAACCGCGCATTCGAGGCCGCGCGCGCGTCGAGTGTGCGGAAATGGGCCGTAGCGCGTGGCTAACCGCGCATTCGAGGCCGCGCGTGCGTCGAGTGTGCCGAAACCCGCCCATTTGTCTTGCTTCTTCCAGCCAGGCTATGCCCAGCGGAACGTTCGCGGGGCCTTGCGCATGCGGATCACCCGCGCGGGGACTCCGGCGACCACCGCGTTCGCCGGCACGTCCGCGGTGACCACGGCGCTCGTGCCGATCACCGAGTTATCGCCCACCGACACCCCCCGCAGGAGGCATGCGCCGTAGCCGATCCAGACGTTGTGGCCGACCTCGATGTCGCGCTTGTAGATCCCCTGCTCGCGGATCGGGCGCTCGACTTCGACCATCCCGTGGTCGAAGTCGATCATCATTGCCCGGTCGGCGATGATGCACTCGCGGCCGATCGCGACATGCTGGTAGGCGGAGATCGTGCACTCCTGGCCCATCACCGACTTGGCGCCGAGCGAGAACTCCCCCTCGTGGACGCGGATCTTGCAGCGGTGCCCGATCCACGACCACCGGCCCAGCGTCACGGTGGCATTCCGTCCAATCTCGAATTTGACGCCCGGGCACACGAAACACAGGCCGTCGGTGCGAAACCGGCCACGCCATCGCAGCTTCAGCCACGCCCAGCGCGTGATCAGCACCGCGTAGCCGGGGCGCAGCATGTGATGCCGGCGTGCGAAACGCAGGAACGTCAGCGGTCCGCCGTGGAGCGGAGGGGGGCCCGAGCGGACCCCCGGCGGCACCGCGACGGGTGGGGTGCGCTCCAGCTGCTCGACACTCGCGGACTGCACGCGCGGATCGTACCCCTGGCATGATGTCGCGAGTAGGGATGCCCGGCGCCGACGAATCGCTTGCACAACGTCTCCTGGCCGGCGACCGTCGGGCGCTCGCGCGAGGCATCACGCTGGTCGAGAACGACGACCCGGACGGGTGGGCGCTGGTCAAGGAGGTCTATCCGCGGACTGGGCGGGCCGCGATCCTGGGCTTCACGGGGCCGCCGGGGGCGGGCAAGTCGACTCTGCTCGGCGCGCTGATCAAGCTCGAACGTTCCCGCGACCGCACCGTCGCCGTCCTGTCGATCGACCCGACCTCGCCTTTCACGCAGGGGGCGCTGCTCGGTGACCGCATCCGCCTGTCCGACCACTTCCTCGATCCGGGCGTGTACATCCGGTCGATGGCAAGCCGGGGAGCCCTGGGCGGCCTGAGCGAGGCCTCGCTCCAGGCCGCGCTGCTGATGGACGCGGCGGGCCGTGACGTGATCCTGCTCGAGACCGTGGGAGTCGGCCAAGCCGAGGTCGACATCATCGACCACGCCGATACGGTCGCGCTCGTGTTAATGCCTGGGTCAGGCGATTCGATCCAGGCGCTCAAGGCGGGCGTGATGGAGATTCCCGACGTGATCGTGGTGAACAAGGCCGACCATCCACTCACTGACACGATGGTGCGCGAAATCAAGAACGTGCTGGCGCTCGGGCCTCAAGTGGGGTGGGAGGTGCCGATCGTCAAGACCGAGGCGGTACGGGGCGAAGGGATCGAGGAGCTGGCCGAGAAGCTGACCGAGCACCACGCCTACGTGGAGGCGGAGGGGACGCTGTCGGAGCGCCGCCGGCGCAACCTGATGAACGAGGTCCTGGCGCTGGCCGCCTTTCGCATGCGGCGCGAGCTCGAGGCGTCGGTCCGCGACGATCCGGCCACGCGGGAGCTGCTCGATCGGGTGGTGGCGCGCGAGCTCGATCCCGCCAGCGCGGCGACCGCGGTGCTCGAGCGCCGCGCCGAGGAGCTCGCGGCGAGCGATCGGACCGAGGGACTCGCGGCGACCGAGCGGACCGAGGAGCTCTCGGCGGCCGAGCGGACGGAGGAGCCCGCCCGATGAGCCAGGCGCTCACGCCGCCCTTGATCGTGGCGGCGCTAGTGCTGTGCGCGGCCGGCGCGCTCAAGCTCCGCTCCCCGCACGGCGCCACCGGCGCGCTGCGCGCGCTCGGGCTACCGGTCCGCCCCTGGATGGTGGCGGCCCTGGCCGCCGGCGAGCTCGTCCTGGGGGTCACGTGCGCGGTTGATCCGACTCGCGCGACGATTGCCATCCTGGCCGGGACGTACGCTACGTTTGCAGGGGTGGCGACCGCGTTGGCGGGGGGAGGGGCGGCGTGCGGCTGCTTCGGTGAGGACAGTGACAACGGCGAGGACGAGACGCCGGCCTCGGCGCTTCACTGGATGGCCAGCGCGGCCCTCGGCGCGGTGGCGCTGGTCGCGGCGCTGGTGGGATCACACGGCCTCAGCTGGGTGCTGGGCAGGCCGGCGGCGCAGGCGATAGCGCTGGTGATCGGGATCGGCGGCGCGCTGTATGCCGTGGTGCTTGCCTACACGGTGGTGCCGCGGGCCTGGACGTCATGGAGCGCCGAGTGAGCATCCTCGCCCGCCTCGGCGAGGTCCTCGAGCGCCGCACCTCGCGCCGCGGGGCGCTCTCGCGGGCGGCGGTGGCGGGTGCCGCGTTCGCGGTGGCGCCAGTCCGCTACCTGGTCCGGCCGGGAACCGCGTGGGCGGTCCTCCGTCCGGAGGACTGCCCCGAAGGCAGCAGGTGCACCGACGGCTACACCGCATTCTGCTGCGAGATCGAGGCAGGGAACAACACGTGCCCGCCCAACACCTACATCGCCGGCTGGTGGAAGTGCACGAGCTACCGGGGCGGGGGGCTCTGCCAGGGTCAGGGCGCGCGCTACTACGTCGACTGCAATCGGATCCCGGGCGTGGAGTTCCCGGGTGGGTGCCAGTGCGCTCTCGGCGACTGCGCTCGCCGGCGGGTGGATTGCAACCACTTCCGGTACGGGCAGTGCAACACTCAGATCGTGGGCAGGACCGAGGTGGTCTGCCGCCTGGTGCTGTGCCACAACCCGGCCACGGTGCCCGGGATGAACTGCAACGGGACGGTGATGGTGGACAACCGGACCTGCAGCCACGAGGCGGACTGCCTCAGGGGGCTGGCCAAGCAGTTGCCCGGAGGAGGGGGCGCCTAGTGGCCCCTTCCGCAAATACGACGACATTCGAGCGGCCCCCGGCGGCCCCTGCGCGGGCTCGCGGCCCGCTCGGCATCCTGCCTCGCCTCCTTGGGCCGCGCCCGCGGTCGTCCGGAGCCCTCGAATGCTCATGCACCTCTAGTGCACATCGCATTCTGCGTCCTCGCCAAACGCCGCCGGTGACCACTCTCGGTGTCGCCGTACTTACGGAAGGGACCACTTAGCGTGGTCGCGCTGGTATCGATCGAGACCGTGCTGCTCGTGCTGATGGTGGTGCTGGTCGCGGCGCTGTTGCGCAGCCACGCCGAGATCCTGCGCCGGCTGGGCCCCGAGGGGCCCGCGCCGCGCCTCCCCGAGCCGCGTCTCACCGAGCCTCCCCCCGGCCTCCGCGCCGACGCCGCCGCTCCCGAAATTGCCGGCGCTACGCCAGACGGCGATGCAATCAAGCTGGCGTTCGGCGGCACGCCTACCCTGCTGGCGTTCCTGAGCAGCGGTTGCACAAGCTGTGCCGGCTTCTGGGACGTCCTGGGAGAGGGCCGGCTTCCGCACGGCCTCCAGAGCGTGATCGTGACCCGTGGCCCGGACCGCGAGCAGCGCTCCAAGTTGCGCTCACTCGCGCTGCCGAGCGTGCCGGTGGTGATGTCCTCGCCGGCCTGGGAGGACTACGCCGTTCCGGGCTCGCCCTACTTCGTGCTGGTAGAGGAGGGGACGGTTCGCGGAGAGGGTGTCGCGACCACGTGGGATGCTCTCGCCTCGCTTGTGGGCGATGCGATCGAGGAGCAGCGCGGGGTCGACGAGCGCCTGGCCGCCGCCGGGATCGGCCCGGAGCACCCGAGTCTGTATCCGGGTGCAGGCGAGTGACCGGAGGGTCAGCCTGAACGCGCTACTGGTCCTCGGCTGCGCCGCCGCGGTCACCGCCGCGATCGCGGCGGCCTGGTCGCCCTGAGGCGAGTCGATGCTCGCGAGCATCACCCCGCTCGGCGAGCGGGGACGTCATTCACGGTGGTGGCTCACGGTTAGCTCGTTCCTGGTCGGCGCCATCGTGGCGGGCGCCGGCGCCGGTGCCGTACTCGGAACGCTCGGGTCGCTGGCGCTGTACGGAATGCATGCGGACGCGCGCCTCGCGCTGCTGGGTGCCGCACTCGTGGTCGCGGTCGCACTCGACAGCTCGCCACGGGCTGTCCCTGGTCCTCGTCGGCAGGTGGACGAGCGCTGGCTCGACCACTACCGAGGCTGGGCGTACGGCGTCGGCTACGGCTCACAGCTAGGTCTGGCCGTGACGACGGTGGTCTCGAGCGCGGCCACCTACGTGGCGCTGCTGGCGGCGGTGCTGGTGGGCCGCCCGGGATCGGGGGCGATCGTGCTCGGCTGCTACGGCGCCGTGCGCGGCGTCACGCCGCTCGCCGCGGCGCGCGTGCGCAATCCGCATGGGCTGCTCGCGCTCCATCGGGTCTTGGCGCGGTGGCGCGCTCGCGCGCGGTGGGCGGCGGTCGCCGCGGAGGGCGGGCTGGTCCTCGCGGTCCTGTTGGCGGTGGCGTGAGCGTCCTCGAGGCGCACGGGCTGCGCGTCGAGCTGCCACGGGGATGGAGCGGCCGGATATTCCGGCGCCCGGCCGGTGGGGCCAGCCTGCACGCCGGCAACTTCCAGCTCCCGCTGCAAGACGGCGAGTTCGGCGACCGAAGCACCGCGCGGATGCCGGCTGGCGGCTGTTTCGTGGCCGTGGCGGAGTACGTGGCGGGCGCCGGACTGGAGCCGGGGAAGGGCCTGTTCGCTTCCCGCCGGATTCCGCACACGCTCGACCCGACCGCGTTTAGCAGCAGGGGCCTGGCCCACCCACGCCCGGGCCAAGCCGCCATGCAGCACTTCTTCACCGCCACCGGCCGCCCATTCTGCCTCTACGTGGTGGTGTCCGGTCCACGCGTGGAGCGTCGCCGCCAGCTGGCGGCGATCTCCGGCGTCCTGCGGTCGCTGCGGTTCAGCCCGTGACGAGCTGACCGGTGTAGCTCGCGGAGTCGGACCCGAGCACGCCGATGCAGGGCGTTAGGTTGAGCCGCGAAAGGTTGACGTAGGCGGCGGTAATCGCGGTAACGACCGTCCCTGTCGCCGACGGCCCGGTCGCCGTGACCTGAACGGTGATCGTGAACGGCACAACCTGTCCGGGGCGGTAGATACGCCCGGTGCAGCGAAGCGGGGCGTAGAAGCGGCCCGTGCCGGCATAAGCGGTGGGGCCGACCGCGTGCAGCACGAGCGTGTCGGTGCCGGTGGCGCGCTGCCGGAGGAGCCGAACCGTGGCGCACGGACCGGTCGGGCAGAGCGGGGTAAACCTCCACGTCCGCTGCGCCACGTCGCCGACGTGCTCGCCGCGGACGTTCGTCGCCACCGTGACCGCGCCGGTCATCTGGAAGGTTCCCTCGAGCTGCGCCGCCGGGGTGGGCGGCGGCTGCGCGTCCGCGCCGCCGGCGCTGAGACCCGCGCCGGCGACCGCGACGGCGATCAGCGCATAGACAACGACTCGGCTCATGCCCCCAGCGCGCGGGCGATGACCAGTTCCTGCACCTCGTCGGTCCCCTCCCCGATCGTGAGGATCTTCGCGTCTCGGTAGAACCGGCACACCGGATACTCCTCGATGTAGCCGTAGCCGCCGTGGATCTGCACCGCCTCGTCGGCGGCCCGCACGGCGAGCCGGCCGCTCTTGAGCTTGGCCTGGGCGGCGGTCAGCGTGAAATAGCGCCCCGCATCCTTCAGGTACGCCGCCTTGTGGACGAGTAGACGGGTTGCCTCGATCTCGGTGGCCAGGTTGGCCAGTTTGCTCTGGATCGCCTGGAACTTCGAGATAGGCCGGCCGAACGCGCGCCGTTCCCTAGCGTAGGCGAGCGCCTGGTCGAGCGCTCCCTGCGCCAGGCCGACGCCCATCGCGGCCACGCCGATGCGGCCGATGTCGAGCACGTGGAGGAACTGACGCAGACCAGCTCCCCGGCGTCCGAGCAGGTTCTCCTCGGGCACGCGGCAGTCGCTGAAACTCAGCGGGCGCGTATCCGATGCGTTCCAGCCCATCTTGCGGTACGGCTCGCCTGGCTCGTAACCTCGCGTTCCATTGGGGACGATCAGGTTAGAGATCTCGCGTTCGCCCGGCGTCCGCTCGCCGCCCCGACCATCGCCGCCGCGGCCGGTGCCGGTCACTGCGGTGATCACGACCATTCCTGAGATGTGAGTGCCGGCGTTGGTGATGAACTGCTTGGCACCGTTGATGACCCACTCGCCGTCCTCGAGCGCGGCGCGGGTGCGAGTGTTGCCGGCGTCGGACCCGGCCTCGGGCTCGGTCAGCCCGAATGCTCCCAGTCGCTCGCCGCGGCACAGGAGCGGGAGCCACTCCTGCTTCTGCTCGTCGTCGCCGAACAGGTAGATGGGCTGAGTCCCGAGCGAGGTGTGGGCGCACAGCGTGATCGCCACCGAGGAGTCGACGCGGGTCAGCTCCTCCACCACCAGCGCGTAGGCCAGTGAGTCGCTGCCGGCGCCTCCGTACTCCTCCGGGAACGGGATTCCCATCAGGTCAAGCTCGCCCAGGCGGCGCACGATCTCGTACGGAAAGGCGTGCGTGCGATCGAGCTCCTCGGCGACCGGCGCGATCTCCTGCTCGGCGAAGTCGCGCACGGTTCGCTGGAGCAGGCGGTGATGGTCCGGTAGGTCGAACTCCATGCCCGGATTCTCACAGTCTGAGGAGCGGCGTGTGACTACGGCAGGGGCTGGCGCGCAGTCTTCTGAGCGTCGTGGGGCGGTAGGGTTGCTCCATGAAGCTGCTGGCCACGATCGTGGTTTTGCTCGTGGGCGCCGCGCCCGGGTCGACGCCCATCGGGCGACAGTCGGTAGCGCTCGATCGCGCCTGTCACGCGACAATGGCGGCGGTTCGGCAGGCCATGACCGGCGCGGCAGCGAGGCAGCAGCGCGCGATCTCGAGTCATCTGCAGGTGGTGGTTCCGGGCATCGTGACCGGCGAGATCGCCTTCAACGCGTCCGGTTGGAGTATCAGTGTCGGCGCGCCGCAAACCCAGGGATCCTCGTTCGGGTGCGGCGAGGCCACCGCCCGTCATGGCGGCGGCGCCGGACAGAGCCACGTGGTCACAACGCTCAGCGACAGGTTCACTCGATCGGGTGACTACACGCTCACGTTCACGCTGAACGCGACCGGGCGGCGGATCCTGGCCCGACTGGGCGCCGAGGAGCGCGCCTATTACAGGCGCCACCCGCACGGCAGTGAGCCCCCGACGATAGCGTTCGGGGTCGGGCTCAGCTACGCGCCTGCGAGCTGAGCGCCAACTCGACCAGCAGGCGCACCCCGAACCCGGTTGCGCCCCGGTCGGCAAAATACGGCCGGCGGACGTCGAAGGCAGTCCCGGCGATGTCCAGGTGCGCCCAGGGCACCTCGCCGGCGAAGTGATGCAGGAACTCGCCGGCGGTCAAAGCGGTGGCTTCCCGCTTCGTGGTGCTGTTCACGATCTGGGCGTACCGCCCCTTGATCATGTCGGCGTACTCGTGGTGCAGCGGCATTCGCCACACGAGCTCGCCCGTGCGGCGGGCCGACGCCTCCACCGCCCCAGCCCACGTCTCGTCGTTGCTCATGAGCCCGGCATAAGTCGAGCCGAGGGCGATGACGATCCCGCCGGTCAGAGTGGCCACGTCGATCATCCGCTCGGCGCCCTCGCGCCGGGCGTAGGAGACGCAGTCGGCCAGCACCAGCCGGCCCTCGGCGTCGGTGTTGTTGACCTCGATCGTGGTGCCGTCGAGGGCGCGCACGATGTCTCCCGGCTTGACCGCGTGGCCGCTCGGCAGGTTTTCGGTAGCCCCGATCAGGCCCATCACGCGCACGGGTGCTCGCAGCTCGGCCAGCGCAGCGATGGCTTCGATCACCGCGGCGCCACCACACATGTCGAACTTCATCTCGTGCATCGTGCCGGCCGGCTTGAGCGAGATGCCGCCCGAGTCGAACGTCACGGCCTTGCCGATCAAGGCGATCAGGGGCGCGCCGGAGTCGTCGGCCGCGTCGTAGTCAAGCCGGATCAGGCGCGCCGACTGATCGGAGCCCTGCGCTACGGCTGCGAACGCGCCCATTCCCTCTTCACGAATGGCTCCCTCCCCGAGCACCGTATGCCGAAGGCCGAGCCGACCCGCGAGCTCCTCGGCATAGCGCGCGAGCGCGACCGGGGGAAGGTCGTTCGCGGGCGTGTTCCCCAGATCGCGGGCGCGGTTCTGCGCCCCGGTCAGGATGACTGCCGTCCGCACCGGCTCGGACACGTCGTGATGCGCGCTGACCAGGAGCGTCTGGACCTGGCGCGAGTCCTCCTTGCGCTTGTAGCGCTCGAAGCGGTAAGCGTGCAGCAGCGTCCCGTGGACGAGCCCCTCGACGACCTCACTCGAGACGTGGTGGGGGACCTCCCAGCACAAGGTGGTGGCGCCCAGCTCCCGGGCCCGCCGATGGGCCACGCCCGCGGCGATGCGGGCCCGCTCGCCGTCGAACTCTCCGCGCGCGCCCAGCCCGACGAGGATCACCCGCTTGCGCTCGAAGTGGGTTACGGCGAGCCGCTTGAACTCGCGCCGAGCCTCACGCGACTCGAGCAGCGCGCCGAGCTCTCCCTCCGGGAGATCGTGCGCGACGTCCTCGTCCTCGAACACTCCTACAACGACCGTGTCGGCGCCGGTGGCGAGCGGACTGTCGGTGATCGCCTCCACGTTCACGCGGGCGAGGATACAAGTGGGGCGGGCCATCGAGGCGAAACCCACGAGTGCCTCTAGGATTGAGAGTCCGCCCAATCCCCGAGGGAAAGAGACAGCATGCCCAGCACCGTGATCCTCTCGGCCGCCCGCACCCCGATCGGCAAGCTCGGGGGCGGCCTCGCCAGCGTCGACGCCACCGAGCTCGGCGGGACCGCGATCAAGGCCGCGCTCGAGCGGGCCGACGTCGCGCCCGATCAGATCCAGCACGTCGTGATGGGCCAGGTGATCCAGGCCGGGCAGGGCCAGGTCCCGTCGCGCCAGGCCCAGATCAAGGGCGGGATCCCCAAGGAGATCTCCTCGGAGACGATCAACAAGGTGTGCGCCTCAGGCATCCGCTCCGCCTGCCTGCTCGACAACGCGATCCGGGCCGGCGACCTCGAGATCGGAGTCGGTGGCGGAATGGAATCGATGTCGAAGGCTCCGTACATGCTAAAAGAAGCTCGCTTCGGCTTCCGCATGGGTGACGGGAAGGCGATTGACGCAATGATCAACGACGGGCTGACCAACCCGTTCTCGGGTAAGCACATGGCCCAGGAAGCGAGCGAGGTAGCCGCCGAACTCGAGCTCAGCCGGCCGGACATGGACCGCTGGGCCCTTCGCTCGCACCAGCTCGCCGTCACGGCGACGGACGAGGGCCGGCTGCCCGAGGAGATCGTCCCGGTCACGATCAAAGGTAAGAAGGGCGACACCGTGGTCGAGATCGATGAGGCCCCCAGGCGCGACGCCAGCCTCGAGTCGCTGGCCAAGCTGCCGCCGATCTTCATGAAGGATGGCTCGCACACGGCCGGCAATTCGCCCGGCGTCAACGACGGCGCCGGTGCGCTGGTGGTGGCCAGTGACGAGTGGGCCAAGCGCAACGGTAAGACGGCGCTGGCTCGGATCCTCGCGCACGCCCAGGTCGCCGACGACTTCCCCTACCTGGCCCGGACCCCGTCCAAGGCGGCCAAGAACGCGCTCGAGAAGGCTGGGCTGACTGCCGAGGAGATCGACCTGTGGGAGATCAACGAGGCGTTCGCGTCGGTCACGCTCAACTCGATCCGCGTGCTCGGCATCGATGAGGACAAGGTCAACGTGAACGGCGGAGCGGTCGCGCTTGGTCACCCGATTGGCGCCTCGGGCGCGCGGATCCTCGGATCGCTGGTGCTCGAGCTGCGTCGCCGCGGTGGCGGGCTGGGCTGCGCCGCGATCTGCTCGGGCGGCGGCCAGGGCGACGCGGTGATTGTCGAGGTCAATGGCGGCTAGCTCAGAGGGCCGCACGCCAGCCGCGTTTTTCGACCTAGACCGCACGCTGATGGAGGGCTCTTCGGCCTTCCAGTTTGGGCGTGCCGCGTATCGGGCCGGTTTGCTCAGCCGCCGGCGGCTGATCGCCGACGGCTGGGCCGACCTGTTGTTTCGCCTGCGCGGAGCCAGCGATGAGGCATCGCACGAGCTGCGCGACCGGATCTCAGGGTCGCTCGCCGGTACCCGGGTGCGCGACATGGAGCGGCTCGGCGCCGATGTGCTGGCTGGCGTCCTGCCCCGGATCTACCCCCAGGTCCTCGCGCTCGCCCATGAGCACCAGGACGCCGGCCGGCGCGTTTACATCGTGACCGCCGCCTCGCAGGACCTGGCCGAGATCCTGGCGCACGTGCTGGCCTTCGACGGCGCGGTCGGCTCGCAGTTCTCCGAGGTGCAGGACGGCGTGTACACCGGACGCCCGAGTGGGCTGTTCATCTACGGCCGCGACAAGGCTCGGGCGATCGAGCAGCTGGCGGAGCGCGAGGCGCTCGACCTGGCCGCGTCCTACGCGTACTCCGATTCCGCGTCGGACCTGCCGCTGCTGCGGCTGGTCGGCCATCCGGTGGCGGTCAATCCCGACTCGAGCTTGACCAAAGTGGCACGCGCCGAGCGCTGGGAGGTGCTCCGCTTCGACCGACTCGGGCGCCGGCTCAAGGCGGCCGCGGGGCTGATCGGGGCAGCGGTGGCCGGCGGCGTCGGTTCGGCGGCAATCGCCGCGCGTGGCCGGCGGCGGCGCAGCCTCGCGACCAAGTTCAGATGAGTTCGACTCAGCGGCCGTAGACTTCGCCCCACCGTGGCCACGACCGACCGCCGTCCTGCAGATCTCGATCGTTGGGAGCGCGCGACCTTTGGCCGTACGGCAGAGCGGGACGCGCCGTTCTCCACGATTTCCGGAGAACCGGTCAAGCCGTTGTACACCGAGGCGGATTTGCCCGCCGATCCGGACGCGGTGATCGGCTTGCCCGGCGAGTTTCCGTTCACCCGCGGCGTGTACGGCTCGATGTACCGGGGGCGGCTGTGGACGATGCGCCAGTTCGCCGGGTTCGGCACCGCGGCCGAGACTAACCGGCGCTTTCACTACCTGCTCGGTCACGGGCAGACCGGCCTGTCCACCGCCTTCGACATGCCGTCGCTGATGGGGCTGGATTCCGATCATCCCCGCTCGCTGGGGGAGGTCGGGCGCGAAGGGGTGGCGGTCGACTCGCTCGAGGACATGGAGACGCTCTTCTCGGGCATTCCGCTCGACGAGGTGACGGTCTCGATGACGATCAACGCGCCGGCCGCGATCATCCTCGCCTTCTACGTGGTGGCGGCCGAGCGCCAGGGCGTCCCCCCAGAGCGACTGGGCGGGACGATCCAGACCGACATCCTCAAGGAGTACATCGCCCAGAAGGAGTGGTGCTTCCCCGTTGATCCGGCGATGCGGCTGGTGGGGGACATGATCGAGTGGTGCTCTGAGCACATGCCTCGGTGGCACCCGGTCTCGATCAGCGGCTACCACATCCGGGAGGCGGGCTCCACGGCAGCCCAGGAGCTCGCGTTCACGCTCAAGGATGGCTTGACCTACGTCGAGCAGGCGGTCGCGCGCGGCCTCGACGTCGACGACTTCGCGCCGCGGCTGAGCTTCTTCTTCAACGCGCACATCGACTTCTTCGAGGAGATCGCCAAGTACCGGGCGGCGCGGCGGATCTGGGCGCGGGAGCTGCGCGACACCTTCGGCGCGCGCAAGCCCGAGTCGTGGCGGATGCGGTTTCACACCCAGACCGCGGGCGTGTCGCTGACCGCCCAGCAGCCGCTCAACAACATCGTGCGCACCACATTGTTCAAAGGCTGCTGCGCGGTCAGCGACACCCCCGCCGTCTGAGTGTGAAAGCGCATCAGAAGCGAGCGCTCGTCGCGGGCTCCGAAGCGGTCGCGCAGCTCCCGCGCCCAGATCCGCCGCGCCGCCCGGTACTTCGCGATCTCCTCGAAAAAATCGATATGGGCGTTGAAGAAGAACGACAACCGCGGCGCGAAATCATCCACATCAAGCCCCCGCGCGACCGCCTGCTCCACGTAGGTCAGCCCGTCCTTGAGCGTGAACGCCAACTCCTGCACGGCGGTCGAGCCCGCCTCGCGAATGTGATAGCCCGAGATCGACACCGGATGCCAGCGCGGCATATGCGAAGCGCACCACTCGATCATGTCCCCCACCAGCCGCATCGCCGGATCAACCGGGAAGCACCACTCCTTCTGCGC
>JAFASQ010000040.1 GCA_019244395.1 Solirubrobacterales bacterium
CGTGTACGCGCCGATCGGGGCGGCCTGGGCGGCCGCGCTGAGCGCCAGCGCGCACGCAAACGTCCCGATGACGGCGGTGGGAAGGCGGAAGTTAATGCGGGACACGGGGGCAGCCTCCTCGAGCGGGTCGAGGACCCTAACACGCCCCGCGCGGTTAAGGTTGCGGCTCGATGAGCAGGTCGGCCATCAGGCCGGGATCGCGTCGCACGCGGTGATTGTCGCCGGCGGCGTGGGATCGCTTGACGATCTCGAGCTCTTCCGGGTCGCTCAGCCGCAGCAGGCGCCCCTCGGCGATCAGGCGCTCGTCCACCGCCCCCAGCCGCCCCTCGAACACGGTGTATACCGGCGTTCCGAGCGCCACCGCCTCTCGGTTCATGGTTCCGCCGGCCGACACCACGACGTCCGCGAGGGCGATCAGCGACTGGGCGTCGACTGCGCGCTCGGGCACGATGAACCGGCCGGCCCGCTGCAGCTCCAATCGCTGCTCCCGCGTTCGGGGGAGTACCACCGTCTGAGCACCGGCCAGCCGGTCGAGCACGCCGGCGAACAGGTCGTTCTCGAAGCGGTGGTAGAGCGAGACCGCGGGCGGGGTGCGAACCACGGTGATCGGCCTCGCCGGATCGAGCCCGAGCTGGTCGAGGACGGCGCCATCCGGCTCGAAATCGGCCAGATAGTACTCCTCCTTCAGGCCGGGGAAGGGCCGGATCTTGCCCCGGGCCCCGTAGCGGTAAAGCCGCTCGGGCGGGATTGCCTCCGGCACCATCACGATCCTGGCCAGCCGGCAGTTGACGTTGTGCTGAACGGTCGCCCACTCGTAGTCAAACGTGGTCGAGGACGGGATCCGCAGCAGCGACGCGGCAATCGTCACGTCATTTGAGCCGTGGCCGATCGCGTGGTCGAAGCGGCGCCCCCGCGCCCACGCTGTCAGTGCCAGCGAGCGCTCGACCAGGCCCCGCGCTTTGGCGTCGATGCGGCCCCCGCGGTGGCGGGAGACCGCCGTGTGGGCGATCCCCAGCCGCTGGCACAGTTCGAGCGTCTGAGCGAAATCGCGCGCGGTGACCTCGACCTCGTGGCCGCGCCGGCGCAGGGCGTCGATCACCGGCCGCATGACGAGGACGTGAGGTGAGTTCGTCAGGTCGACCCAGATCCGCATCGCGGCTCATTCTGCACGCGGGCATCCCGGCTCGTCCGGCACTGCGGGCGGGTGAGCGAACCCTTACTCGCCGGCCGCTACATTAGCCGGCGGTGCTGCTCGCCCTCGCCTCCGTCACCGACTCGTTCGTCACCCTCGCTACGCACATCATCCGCGACGTCGGGCTGGTCGGCGTGGCCATCATGACCCTGACCTCGGGCGTGATCGGCGTACCCGGGTCGGAGCCGACCATGCTGTTCGCCGGCTTCGATGTCTATCAGGGCAACTTGCCGCTGATCGGGATCATCGTCTTTGGCGTGCTCGGGGACATGCTGGGAGCCTCTATCGCCTACGCCATCGGCTACTGGGGACGCGAGGAGGTCGTCGAGCGCCACGGCAACAAGCTGCACATCTCCAAGCATCGCCTCGACCGCGCCCACCGCTGGTTCGACCGCTACGGGGCGCCGGTGATCCTGGTGTCGCGGTGCATCCCGTTCGCCCGCGCGGCGTTCCCCTACGCCGCCGGCGTGGCCAGGATGGGCTACGTCCGCTTCGCGATCTTCGCCACCATCGGCTCGATCATCTGGATCACCGCCCTCGGCGTGCTCGGAAACGCCGTCGGGAGCAACTGGCAGAGCTGGCGGCACAACCTCGAGTACGTCGACTACGCCGCCGCGGCGCTGCTGGTGGCCGCGATCGCCTATCTGATCCTCCGGATCGCCCGCACTCGGCGGGGTCCGACCGCCGTGGCCTGACGGTGCGCCCCGGCGCGAGCGCCGCGTCGCAGGATCTGCCGCTCTGGCAGGCCGTCGCCCTCGGCGTGCTCCACGGCCCCGCGGAGCTCCTGCCGATCTCCTCCTCCGGGCACATCGCGGTGGTGCCATGGCTGGTCGGCTGGAACTACAGCCGGCTCGACGATGAGTTGCGCAAGGCGTTCGAGGTCGCTCTGCACACCGGCACCGCTGCGGCGCTGCTCATCAGCCTGCGGCGCGAGGTCGACGAGGCTGTCCGGGGGCTGAGCCGGCGGCGGATCCTGCTCATTGCGCTGTCGTTCGCGCCACCGGCCGTGGTCGGCTACCGCTTCGAGCGTCCGATCGAGCGCCACCTGGGCACCCCGCCGACCGTCGCCGCCGGCCTCGCGGGCGGGGCGGTCGCGATGGCCCTGGCCGATCGGACCCCGCAGGAACGTTCGCACCTCGACGCGGGCGCCGTTGACGCGCTGTGGCTGGGGGTGGCGCAAGCGTGCTCGCTCGTGCCGGGCGTCTCGCGCAACGGGGCCACCTTGGCCGCGGCGCGGTGGCGGCGGTTCACCCGCGTCGACGCCAACCGACTCTCGCGCCACGCCGCGCTGCCGGTCATCGCCGGCGCGACCCTGTTGAAGGGCCTGCGGCTGCGCGCCCGTGGGCTGCCGCCCCGATCGGCGATGCCCTTCGCCGCCGGCGCCGGCGCTGCGTTCGTCTCGACGCTCGCCTCGACCCGTCTGATCCAGGCGCTGGAGCGCGATAGCTCGTTGCTGCCCTACGCCATCTACCGGATCGGCCTGGCCGCGCTGATCGTCCGCCGCCTCGTCCGGGACCGGCCGCCCGAGCGCGACTAAATCGCCACTCGGCGAACTCACGGCGGTGAATGGCAGTTCACTCGCGAATAGCGCGACGATCGCAACACTCGTCCGCAGCGGGCCGTCGAGTGGACAGTTTCTCGCGTTTCAGGCCAGCGACCACAGGTAGCCGGTGCCGACCCGCTCGGCCCGCACCCGCCACTCGAGCGCCAGCCGCCACAGCTCGGCCGGCGCGCGCGGCCCGGGCAGGTCGCACACCGCGGCCACCTCGGCCGTGGCCATGGTTCCGAACCGGCGCAGGGCGTCCTCGATCGACGGTGGCCCGGCCGAGCCCGAAGCAGACGCGCCGGCCGAGCCGGGGGAAGCGGCCGAGCCGGGGGAAGCAGACGCGCCAGCCGAGCCCCCGGACCCAAACGCGCCGGCCGCAGACGCGCCGGCCGCCACCGCGGCCGCCCGCAGCGCCCCGTAATCGCAGAACCCGTACACGCCCTGCACCGCCCCCTCAGACCCCCGAAACTCCAACGAGGGCAGACTGACCCGGCCCGTGCCTGGCGAGTGGTGCTCCGCCGGCACCGCACCGCAGCGCTCCAGATCCCCGCCGAATGCCTCGAGGATCGCATGTGACCCCAGCGCCACCCGCAGCCGCTCGACATCGAGTCCCGAGACCCCTCGCGCCTCCTCGATCAGCGCATCTGCGGTGTCCAGCTTGCGCCGGCGGCAGAGCAGTCCCTCGCGCAGGCGGCGCAGGTACGGCGCCGGATCGCCCTGTTCGGCCGCCGCGATCACCGCCAGGCAGGCGGGATGAGAGCTGCGAGGCGCGCCGGCCAGCCACATGCGCGCGTCGAGCGGCATCCCGCTCTGGGCGGAGGCCTCCAGCATCTCGCTCACCAGCGGCGTCGTGTCGCCGAGCACCCGGGCCATCCCGCACATCACGTAGGTCACCGACAAGCTCCCGCCGAACTCGAAGGCCAGCTTGCGCCACGCGGGCTCGAGCGCCCACGACCAAGGGCAGATCGGATCGGTGTAGTAGTACGTGTGGACCACCGGCATCTAGCGCAAAATAGAAGGCTGGGGCTTCCCCTCGAAGAGAACCACCAAGATGACCACGTTGCTCGGCACTACGCTCAACGGCCGATACCGGCTCGAAGCTCGGATCGGTGCGGGCGGGATGTCGACCGTGTACCGGGCCACCGACGAGACGCTCCAGCGTCAGGTCGCGATCAAGCTGATGCACCGGGAGATCGCCACTGACTCCGATCAGCTCGAGCGCTTCCGGCGCGAGGCGCGCGCGGTGGCGCAGCTCTCGCATCCCCACATCGTGGGCGTGATCGATTACGGGGAGGACGGCGGCCGGCCCTACATCGTGTTCGAGTACGTGGAGGGTGAGACGCTCAAGGAGCGCATCCGGCGCAACGGCCGCCTCCCGATCACCGAGGCGGTGGCGTATGCGATCGAGGTCGCGCGCGCGCTCGGCACCGCCCACGCCCGCCACATCGTCCACCGCGACGTGAAGCCGCAGAACGTCCTGATCGACGAGGAGGGCTCGGCCAAGGTCACCGACTTCGGGATCGCCCGGACGCTCGACGAGGAGGGGCTGACCGCCGACGGCCG
The DNA here is from genome assembly GCA_019244395.1 of Solirubrobacterales bacterium. GTDB lineage: Bacteria > Actinomycetota > Thermoleophilia > Solirubrobacterales > Solirubrobacteraceae > Palsa-465. Next base: position 4,302 of record JAFASQ010000040.1, read on the forward strand.
GGTGCTCGGCACCACCGATTACGTCTCGCCCGAGCAGGCACTGGGCCGCCCGGTCACCGGTCAGTCGGACCTCTATTCGCTGGGCATCGTGCTTTACGAGATGGTCACCGGCGAGGTCCCGTTCAAGGGCGAGAACCAGGTGGCGGTGGCGATGAAGCACGTGCGCGAGCATCTCCCGGACGTGCAGTACAAGCGCCCCGAAGTCTCCGCCGCGCTCGCCGCGGTCCTCGACACCGCCACGGCGAAACGGGTCGAGGACCGCTACGCGGACGACGCCGAGCTGATCGCCGATCTGGAGGACGTGCTAGCCATCGAAACGGCGCGCGCGGGCAGCGCCACCGGCGAGGTCACCAGCGTGCTGCGGACCCTGCCTTCGCAGACCCGGCGGAGAGTCCCGTTCCGGGTGCGCCATCCGGCGCGAGCTCTCGGTCTGACGCTGGTGCTGCTGGCGATCGCCGGCGGAGCGGTGGCGTGGTTGGTGGCCACGCGCACCCATCACGAGGTGCCCAAGCTTGCCGCACCGGCACCGGCCGCCCACCTGACTCAGGTCCGCCCCTGTCCGTCCTGCGCACGCGACTACAACCCGGACGCGATCAGCGGCCCCAAGACGCAGAGCCCCCAGCTCGACGGCCTGGCCATCGACGGCAACGTCAACACCCCCTGGGTGACCGAGCACTACTACAGCGGCTCGCTCCAGAAGGACGGCGTGGGGCTGTATGTCGACCTGGACCACCCGGTCGCCGTCCGCGAGATGGTCGTCTACACCCAGACCCCGGGCTTCCGAGCCCAGATCTGGGCCAGCAACTCCCCGCCCGATCCTGATGTGTTCAAGGCGGGGCCGGGGGGCTGGACCAAGCTGGCCGACCTCCCCTCGGTTCAGCACAAGCAGCTGATCAGCCTGGGCACCGGCGGAGCGGGCGGGACCAGATACCGCTACTACCTGGTGTGGATCAAGACCCTGCCGCCCCGGCAGATGCTGGCCATGCTGAACGAGATCGTCCTGTACCGGTTGACCCGCTAGGACGCGTTAGTCGTAGTCGTAGAACCCGCGCTAGGACGCGTTAGTCGTAGTCGTAGAACCCACGCCCGGACTTCCGGCCCAGGCGCCCGCTCGCCACCATCCGCTTCATGAGCGGCGGCGGCGCATACTCGTCACGCTTGAACTCCTCGTAGAGCGAGTCGCACACGGCGTACAGGACGTCGAGGCCGATGAAGTCGCACAGGGTGAGCGGTCCCATCGGATGACCGCAGCCGAGCCTCATGCCGTTGTCGATGTCCTCCCGGGAGGCGAAGCCCTCCTCGTACATCCGCACCGCGGCCATCAGGTAGGGGACAAGCAGCATGTTGACGATGAAGCCCGAGCGGTCCTTGGTCTCGATCGGCCGCTTGCCGAGCCGCTCGACGAACTGCTTGGCGCGGGCCACCGCGTCATCACTGGTGTCGAGCGCGACCACCACCTCGACCAGCATCATCACCGGCACCGGCGAGAAGAAGTGCAGCCCGAGCACGCGGCTCGGCTGCCGGATGGCCTGGGCCAGCTCCGCGATCGGAATCGAGGACGTGTTGGAGGCCACGATCGTGTCATCCCCGACCACGGCGTCGATCGCACCCATCACCTCGAGCTTCAGCCGCTCGTCCTCGGGGACGGCCTCGACAACCAGGTCGGCCTCTCCGATCGCCTCGAGGCGCCGGGTCAGCTCGATCCGCTCACGGGTCGCCCGGGCCTCAGCCTCGTCGAGCTTGCCGCCCCGGACCGCCCGCGCCAGCGAAGCGTCGATCCTCTCGCCGACGCGCGCCAGCGCGGCGTCGTCCACGTCGCGCACGATCACCGGCAGACCCGACACTGCGGCTGACTCGGCAATGCCAGCGCCCATGAATCCGCCGCCGACGACCGCGACCGACTCAATTTCGCTCATCGACGGCAGATTAGGCCACTCAGTGCCGGTGGCGCTGCCCCGCCGCGTGGCGATCGAAGGCCAGCTGCACCAGTCGATCGAGGAGCTCGGCGTACGCCACACCGCTGGCCTCAAACAGCGACGCGAACACGCTCGTCGACGTGAAGCCCGGCATCGTGTTCAGCTCGTTGAGGAGCACGCGTTCGCCCTCGACGAAGAAGTCCGCCCGGGCCAGGCCGCTGCATCCGGCGCGCCGGAACGCCTCGATCGCCACCGACTGGATCCGCTCGCGCACCCACGAGGGCACGCGCGCCGGCACGACCAGCTGCATCCCGCCCGGCGTGTACTTGGCCTCGTAGTCGTACCAGCCCGCCTCGCCCGCGGCCAGGACGATCTCCCCGGGCTCCGATGCGATCGGGTTGCCGTTGCCGATCACCGAGCACTCGACCTCGAGCCCCCGCGCCGCCGCCTCCACGATGGCCAGGGCGTCGTGTTCGAACGCCGTCTCCAAAGCGCCCGGCAGGTCCTCGGCAGAGACGACCCGCACGATCCCGACCGAGGACCCGAGCCGCGCCGGCTTGACGAATACCGGCAGCCCCAGCGCGCCGATCCCGCCCAGCACCCCAGCGCGATCCAAGGCAAGCGACTCGGCAGTGACCGCGCGATACGGGACCTGCGGGAGCCCGACATAGCCCATCAACTCCTTGAACATCACCTTGTCCATGCAGAGCGCGGAGGCGAGCACGCCGGCGCCCACGTAGGGGATCCCGAGGCACTCGAGCAGCCCCTGGACGGTCCCGTCCTCGCCGAATGGCCCGTGCAGCACCGGGAACACGACGTCCACCCCCTCCAGGCCGCGGCCCGGCCGCACCGCCACCTCCGAGCCGCCGTCACGCCGCCACACCCCGTCACGCCCAACCTCAATCGGGATCGGCTCGTAGCCGGCGTCGCGCAACCCGGCAGACACGGACGCCGCCGAAGCGAGCGACACTTCGTGCTCGGAGGAGCGGCCTCCGCCGAGCACCGCGACACGAGCGGGCTTCACTTCTTCTTCTTCGGCGTCGTGGTGGTGCCGGTCGGGGTCGGGGTCGTCGTCGTCGTCGTCGGGTTTGTCGTGGTCGTGGTGGTGGTCGGCGTGGGGGCCACGTATTTGCCCACCACGATCGTCACGGTGGCGCCCCTCTTGGCCTGGGTCGAGGCGGACGGATCCTGGCTGAGGACGATGCCATCTTGGCTCTTGTTGGTCACGGTCTGCTGCTGGGCGGCCGCTGGGAAGCCGGCCGCGCCGAGCGCAGCGTCGGCCGCCCCCGTGGTCTTGCCGACGACGTCCGGCACCGCCACCGTGGGCGGCGCCTTGGCCACGACCAGGGAGACGTCAGAGCCGCTGGGAACCGAAGCGCCGCCACCCGGGTTCTGGCTAATTACGGTCCCCGGCGTGGCCGTACTCGAGACCTCATCGAGGGTCCTGACGTTGAAGCCGCGCCCCTCGAGCGTGGCCTTGGCCTGCCCGACGTCCTCGGTGGTCACGTCGGGCACCTGCACCGGCGGCGGGCCGGTGGAGAGGATCAGCGTTACGTTGCTGTCCACCGGCACGCTCGTTCCTGCGGTCGGGCTCGATTCGATCACCCGGCCAGAGTCGATCGTGGTGCTCGACTGATGCTGGACGCTCCCGACCTTCAGACTCTGACTTTCGATGTTCGCCTTGGCCTGAGCCGCCGGCTCGCCGATCACCGTCGGGACGGTGGTGTTACCGGGACCCGAACTGACGGTGAGCGCGATGGTCGATCCCTCCTTGACCTTGGTGCCCGCGAGCGGAACCTGCCGGATCACCGTCCCCGCCTTCCGTGAGCTGGTCAGCTGGACCTGGCTCACGGTGAAGCCGGCGTTCTGCAGCTGGGCCTGCGCCGTGCTGAATTGCTCCCCGGCCACGGGCGGGACCACGATCTTGGCTGGACGCGTTAGCAGGTACGCGGCCACGCCGCCACCGGCGAGCAGCAGCACCAGCAGCAGCACGAGCCATGGCCACGGGCTACGCCGGCGAGGTGGCGGTTCTTCGAGCGGGGGCGCCAGCACCGTCCCGTTGCCGTCATACACGTCGGTCCCGGTCGGCGGCGGTACGGGCAGCGGCCCCGGGGCCACAGCGCCCGCGGCGGCGTACCCTCCCGCGGCCACTCCGGCCAGCGCCGCCATGCTCGCGGTGCGCTGACCGCGTTCGCCGGACAGGATCGAGCTGCGCGCCTGCTCGAGTGCGGTGATGAACTGGTCGGCATTGGCCGGGCGGTCAACCGGGTTCTTGTTCAGCGCCCACATGACCACCTGCTCGAGCTCGGGCGGCACGTTCGGGTTGAACACGGTCATCGGCGGGGGCGCCTCGGAGACGTGCTTGAGCGCGATCGTGACGGCCGACTCGGCATCGAACGGCACCCGCCCGGTGAGCATCTCGTACAGGACGACGCCGATCGAGTACAGGTCTGAGCCGGCGCTGACGGCGTGTCCCTGCGCCTGCTCGGGCGACAGGTACTGGGCGGTGCCCATGATCGATCCGGTCTCGGTCATGTCCGAGGCGCCTGCCCGGGCGATCCCGAAGTCGGTCACCTTGGCGTTGTCGGAGTCGTCGACGATCACGTTGTGCGGCTTCAGGTCGCGGTGGATCACCCCCCGCCGGTGCGCGAACCGGGCCGCCTTCAGGATCTGGAGGGTGATGTCGATCGCCCGGATCGGCTCGAGCGGCGCCTCCTGGCGGATCAGCTGCTTGAGCGACCGCCCGGGCAGGTACTCCATCGCGATGTAGTACGTCCCGTCGTAGGCGCCGCGGTCGTACACGCTGACGACGTTGGGATGCTGCAGCCCGGCTGCCGCCTGGGCCTCGCGCCGGAACCGCTCGACGAATCCGGGATCCTCGGCGAACCGCTGGTAGAGCAGCTTCAGCGCGACCTGGCGGCCGAGTTGCTCGTCCTCGGCCAGGAATACGTCAGCCATGCCCCCGGCCCCCAGGCGCGAGAGGACCTTGTAGCGACCGTCGATGAGCGTGCCGGGGCCGAGACCTGCCATCACTTGCCTTCTGCCAGCAATGTCTGCATCACGGCCTTGGCGACCGGAGCGGCGATCGTGCCGCCGAAGCCACCGTGGGTCAGGGCGACGGTGACCGCCACGGCCACCTTGGGATTGTCCGCCGGCGCGAATCCGATGAACCAAGGCTGGGTGAGACCCGACCCGGGAGCGCCGATCGACGCGGTGCCCGTCTTGCCGGCCACCGATATGCCCCCAAGCTGAGCGGGCGTGCCGGTGCCTTCCTCGACCACACGACGCATCATTAGCGACAACTGCTGCGCCGTCGAGGGTTTCATCACTTGACTTAACACTGTCGGGTCGATCGTCCTGACCGTGCGCCCGTCCTGGTCGACCACCTTGTCGGTCAGATGCGGCTTCATCAAGGCGCCGTGGTGGGCCACCGCGGCAACCACCATCGCCATCTGGAGCGGCGTCACGAGCAGTCCGCCCTGGCCGATCCCGATCCGCCCGATGTCCTCGTTCGGGCTCCCCGGCGGATACGGGCGCCCATTCGGCGCAACCGGGAGGCTCGCTCGTATCTGTAAGGGTGGGTAGTCGAGCGGTGGTTTTGCGTAGAAGCCGAACCGCTTCATGTAGTCAGTCATCGTGCCGCGGCCAACGTGCTCGGCCACCTGCGCCCACACCGTGTTGACCGAGAAAGTCAGCGCCTGGGTCAGGTCGATGTTCCCGAAGCTCTGGTTGTTGTCGTTCTGGAGCGGGACACCGGAGATCGTCTTGGGCGAATCGCCATTGACCATTGAGTTCGGCGTGTACTTGCCGCTGTCGATCGCCGCCGCCGCGGTCACCACCTTGAACGTCGAGCCGGGCGGCCACGCGGCCTGCGTCGAGTTGTTGAACGTCGACTGCCCCGGAGCGAGCTGGTCGACGTGATTGTTGTCGTAGGTCGGGTTGGCGTACATCGCGAGCACGGCGCCGGTGCGCGGATCGAGCGCGACAACCGAGCCGGCGCGGCCGCCGAGCTGCGAGACGGCCGTCCGTTGGGCCTTGGGGTCGAGCGTGGTGTACACGTCATTGCCCACCGGGCGGGGACTCAGCGGCCCGAAGATCGAGCTCAGTCCGGTCTGGACGCCCCGCAGATCCGGTCCGGCCGACTGTTCGAGGCCCGCCGAGCGCCCTTGGGCGGCAATCGAATAGCCGACTGGCTGAGAGAACAGGCCGTCCGTCGGATAGGTGCGGCTCCACGTGTGAGCCGGCGCCGGTACCGAGCGCGCCAGGACGGTTCCGTCCGCGGCCAGGATGCGCCCGCGCTTGATCTGCAACTCGTCGAGCAGCGTCCGGACGTTGAGCGGATTGTTGTTCAGCGACGCGGCCTGGAACACCGTCCAGCGCGAGGTGAACAGCACCAGCAGCGCGAAGAGCAGCACGATCACCGCGAACAGGCGCACGATCGGCGTGCTCACGCCGGCCTCCTCGCGCGGTCGGAGATCAACAAGAGCAGCGCCAGCAGCACCAGGTTGGTCACGATCGACGAGCCGCCGTAGGAGATGAACGGGAGGGTCACGCCGGTGAGCGGGATCACCCGCGTCACCCCACCCACGATCACGAACACCTGCAACGCGAACATCGCGCTCAGTCCGACCGCGAGCAGCGTCGAGAACGAGTCGCGGGCCAGAAGCGCCGTCTTGAACCCGCGCGCCACGAACATCAGGTAGGTGATCAGCACGGCCACCGCCCCGAACAGCCCCAGCTCGGCGGTGATGACCGCGTAGATCATGTCCGTCTGGGGGAAGGGCAGCAGCGCTCCCCCGGCCGGCAAGCTCAGCGCGGAGCGCCCGAAGCCCTGGCCGAACAGCCCGCCGGCCGCCTGCGCGAACATCGAGTTGGCCACCTGATAGCTGCCGAGCGGAGCGTGGTACAGCCGCGGGTTCAACGGATGTAGCCATGTCTCCACGCGGGCGTGAATGTGGGGTATGTGCGTACCGAGGTACCAGAACCCGATGGCCGCGGCGATCAGGCCGATGACCACGAACGACAGCCGGTTGGTCGCGACGTAGAGCATCGCCAACAGGCCGCCGTAGAACATCACCGACGAGCCGGTGTCACTCAGCACAACTAACGTGGCCATCGCCAGCCCCCAGATCACCACGACCGGGCCGAACTGCTTGAGCGGCGGCAGCGTCACGCCGAGGAACCGCCGGCCGCCTTGGACCAGCACCTGCCGCGTGTCGCGCAGGTAGCTGGCCAGGAACACGACCAAGCCGATCTTGGCGAACTCCGCCGGCTGGAACACGAACAGGCCGGGGATCCGCACACCGAGATAGGCGCCATTGGCGGCGTAGCCGATACCCGGTAGGCGCGGGAGCACAAGCAGCCCGAGCGAAACCAGCACGATCGTATAGCGGTATCGCTCGAGCTTCCGGTAGTCGCGGAACAGAATGATCGTGCCCGCGAATAGGACTAGCCCGAGTACGAACCACTGCGCCTGCTGGCGAGCCAGGGTGGGACTGATCCGGTAGATCATCACCAGCCCGAAGCTGGCCAGCACGGCCACCAGCGGGAACAGGTAGGGGTCGGCGCGGGGGAGCGTCAGCCGGATGAACACGTGTGCGGCGATGCACAGCCCAAGGAACAGCGCACCGTAGGTGAGCGAGACGTTCGATAGCGCGTTCGAGCGCTGGATGAACACGCCGGCGAAGCCCGCGGTGACGAGCAGCGACGCCGGGATCAGCCCGAGGAGCTCGCGGTTACGTGCGGTCACCGTATGTGCCCGTGTTCTCGCCTCACCGGCGGCTCCCACTGCGGGTTGCTCACGGCGCGATCCTCCCCTGCTCGAGGTCCATGACGAGCGATGTCGCATCAGACTGCGAGCGCAGGTTGTTGTTCAGGAGCCCCGACCGCCGCGCGGCGGGGATCACCGAGGCCGGGACGCCTGAGACGTAGTAGGTCTCATACAGCGGCACACCGAAGGGCAGGTCGTAGGGCAGGCCCCGGTAGATGGTGACCACGCCCTGGCGGTCGGTGCCGATGAAATACAGCTGGCGGCTGGCCAGGTAGCCCCCGCCGCCGATCAGGGCCAGCACGATCACCGTGGCCAGGAGGGCTGCGAGCAGCTTGGCGAAGCGCCGCTCCTTGCGCCGCGCCACCGGGGGGCGGGCGTGCAGCCGCCGAGTGCCGGGCGCGGATGCGAACGGTGGAGTTCGTTGGCTTTTCGGTTGTGCGGGCGCAGAAGCCAGCGCCACGGCCGTCGAAGCTTTGGAGCGCTCTGCGCTCGCCCCACCTTCGAACCCCTGTCCGCGGTCGTCGAGGTCTCCCGCCGCCCCGCCGGGCACCGCGACGCCCACCATCGTCTCCTGGTCGGCCGCGTCGCGGCCGGAGTCGAGGTCCTCCAGGCGGAACAGGACCACGGTTATGTTGTCGCGGCCGCCCGCCTGGTTGGCTTCGTTGATCAGCGCCTCGGCCGCCCCGTCGAGGTTCTCGTGCGACTCGAGGATCGCCCTGACCCGGTCCTCGGAGATCATCGAGGTGAGGCCGTCCGAGCAGAGCAGGATCACGTCGCCCGATCGCCCCGGATAGGTCCACGTGTCGACCTCGACGTCGGGCTCTGGACCGAGCGCCCGGGTGATGATCGAGCGCTGGGGATGCTCTGCGGCTTGCTCTTCGGTCAACTTGCCGCGGCGCACCAACTCATCGACCAGCGAGTGGTCCTGGGTGAGGCGCTGGAGCTTCCCGTCGCGGAACAGATAGGCACGGCTGTCGCCAACGTGGGCGATCGCCACGTGGGCCTCATCCACGTATGCCGCGGTCAGGGTCGTCCCCATGCCGGCCCGTCCGCGGTCTGCCTTCGCGCGCTCGTAAATCTGGTGGTTGGCTTCCCGAACCCGCATGGCCAGCCGCTCTTCGGGGCTACCGTCACCGGATAGGCCGTGCTCGAAGGCCTCGATCGCGATTCTCGAGGCGACCTCGCCCGCCTGGGCGCCGCCCATTCCGTCCGCCACCACGAACACCGGGGGCCGTGCGAACGCGCTGTCCTCGTTGTCCCGCCGCTGTCGGCCGGTGTCCGTCTTGCAGACGACCTCCGCTGCGCGCAGCATGATCACGAGCCGATTCTCGCGTCCGGTGGGGTTCGGGTGACGACTGGTGCCTTCATGCCTCGTAGGAGAACTCGGAGTCGCCGATTCTGATCCGATCGCCCGGATGCAGCGGCTGGGGACCGCTCAGCGGCTCTTCGTTCAGATAGGTCCCGTTAGTGGATCCGAGGTCCTCGATCACGACGACGTGGCCCTCCCGCGACAGGCGGGCGTGGTGCGCGGAGGCGAACGGATCGTCGAGTTGGATCTCGACGTCTCCCCGGCCGAGAGTAGCGCCGCGGGTAGGAATTTCATAAGTGCTCCCGTTCTCGTGTCCTGGCGCCCGCTGCACCATGAGCCGCGGCTCGAATCCGTCCTCATCCACTTCAGCGAAGTCGCTCGCCGCGTCGTACATCCCGGTGGCGTCGTACGGGGCCGCTCGATCCGAGCGCACCACACCACCCCGGCCCCGGCGCAGGTCGCGCAGAGCGCTCCACGCCACCCACATGAGGAACAGGTAGAGGACGATCAGGAAGCCGAACTTCAAAGCGACCGAGACGGGCGCGAGCATTAGCGCACAACTACTCCAGGGTGAAGGTGAGCACCGAGGCGCCGAGCTCGATCTCGTCGCCCGGCCGGAGGACCTCGGCGCCGTCGATGCGGCGCCCGTTGAGCTGCGACCCGTTGGTCGAGCCGAGATCGGTGATGACCCAGGATCCGCCCCGCGGCCGGATCTCCGCGTGCTGGCGCGAGACGTTGGGGTCGCTCAAGACGACGTCCGACTGGCGTCCGCGTCCGATCACGGCGCCGGCCGGGCTGATCGCGACTCGCTTGTCGTCGATCAGGAGCACCGCGGTCTGGGTCCGAGTGCGCCCGCGTTCCTCCAGCGGCTCCGACACGCGCTCGGCATTCGAGTAGACCATCGTGCGCCCGGACTGAGCTTCGGGCGCGGCGCTCACCGGCTCGTCTTCGGGCTGCGCGACTCGGGTCTGGATCCCGAACTCGCCCAGTCCGAGCCGATCATCGGTCTCGAACTCGATCACCGGCCGTGAGAGCAGGGTCAACCGCTCTCGACGAGCGTGCTCGAGCAGGTAGCCGGCCAGCTCCGCGGTCAGCGCGGCCTCGTAGCCGGCGAACCGCTCACGGTCGCGCGGGGACAGGAAAACGCGATACTCGTTAGGCGCGTACGTGCGCGAGACGGAGAACGACTTGTGCTCCTCCATCTCGCGGGCCAGCTTGCGCGCAATCTCGACCGGTCGCACCTCGGACCTGAAGGCGCGGCTGAACGTGCCTTCGACGAGGCCGGCGATCTTGTTTTCCAGACTCTTCAGAACGCTCATGGCAGGGCCGCGACATCCCGTCGCCGGCTAAGGCGATGGTACGCGCTCAGCGCGCGATCCAATGTGGATCTGATGCCCT
>JAFASQ010000212.1 GCA_019244395.1 Solirubrobacterales bacterium
CTCGGCGGCCTGATCCCACAGCCCGAGGGCAAGCTCGATCTCGCCCCGCACCTCGATCAGCGACTTCGTCCACGCGTCGAGGCCGTGTTCCGCGCAGTACTCGATCCCCTCGTCCGCATAGCGCGCCATATTTCGATACCGGCCGAGGCGGTATAGCCCGCCGCACAGATTGATGTACGCCATTGCAACGTTGCGGAGCTCTCCCGCGGTGCGGGCGAGCTCGAGGCTTTGCTCGAGCTTGTCTTTTCCTCCCATGTCGCCGCGGCTCAGCTCGACCGTGCCGATGGTGTTGAGCGCGTGGCGAGCGCGTCGGTGTCGCCGAGCCGTTCTGCCAGCGCGCGTACGCCCTTTGGCCCCACGCGAACGTCTCCTCGGGTTCCAGCACTTCGTGAAGACCCGCTGCTCTGTTGCCAGACTGGCACGACGACTAGCGCTCGCGCTTTGGGCTACAGGCAGCTGGCAAGCCTAGCGGCTGAGACGGCTGGTCCCACGAACCACCAGCCACCCTCGGCATCGGCAGCGTCCGCGGCGTGGCTTCTCCTACGGTCCTGCGGTGAGCCGAAGCGGGTCCGGAGCCGCGGTCCCCTTCCGGCGACACAGGGGCGGCACCTTTGCTCTGTCTGACGCGATAGTGCGAGACGGACGCAGTTCAGCGGTCGACGCAGGCTGCCGTCCCGCCGAAGCGTGCTGGTCATCGTTTCGGACTGGCTGCGCCGAGGTGCGAATCGAGCGGGCGCACGGTCGACCCACTGTCGAGCGACCTCCGCCTAGGACTCCGATGATCTCGAGGCGGCCGCCCCGCCACAACCACCCATCCATGCGGAGCTCAGCTTGACGAAGCATCAACCAAGGGTGCACCCAAGTTCACCCGTCCGATCTTCCCCTCACCCGTGGTTCCCGGATGGAACAGGAGCCCCTTCGGCTTTACCCCGAGCTTCGCACCCCACCCTCACGGGCGACGCACGTCGAGGCGGGGACAGGTCATCGAGCACGGACCTGAAACAACGCTCTACGTCATCGACCTAGCCTCCAATCCAGCGTCGTTCTCTCGATACGTGCGACCTCACGTCGCACGCGACAGACCAGCACGCTTCGCCGAGCGTGTTCGTCGTGCTGCGGCGTAAGCCAGGGCGCTGGAGGTGGGTTCCGGGTCAGTGCTGCAGCTCGAGGAGTTCCTGGTAGAGCGCGAGTGACGCGTCTGCGATCCGCTTGGTGATCGCCTTCTCGCCGGGCCCGGCGGCGACTACCGGGAGCCACACCTCACCGGTCCGCTGCACGTTGACGTCAAGCGACCGCGCGATCCGGTCGAACACACTCGGCGATCCCTCTGGGCGACCAGCGCGTTCGACCGCGGCGCAGCTGTCGGTGATAGAGAGGCGTTGTGCACGGTGCACGACGTTCACCCGGACCGGGTCGTCCGGGCCATAGCGCAAGTCGGTTTCGACGACCTCCGTCCGGATGCTTTCTCTCGCGTGCAGGAGCTCTTGCGCCTCCCGCTGCCGGAAGTGCTCGGCCCAGCCTGCAGGGGTGGCGTCGTAACCCTTGTCACGCAGCTCTGGGTCGGCGCCATGGTCGAGCAGGAGGTGGATCATTTCGAGGTTGCCGCGCATTGCTGCCTCGTGCAGCGGGGATGTCCGCTCGAGGGCGTTGACGTCGAAACCGAGTTGGATCAGCAGCACCACCGCCTCGAGGTTTCCATGCTCGGCCGCGGCGATCATCTGACCGGGTCGACGCGCGATCGCCCGCTGGACCAGCGTCGGGTCGACCGTTCTCATCGCCTCGGCCTGGGCGCGGTCGCCGCCGCCGCAGGCGGCTAGAAACAGGTCGACATCGTCGAGAGCGGAGTCTGCTCCGGCGGCTCGGAGCATCTCCACCACCTCGGGGTTGCCACCGCGCGCCGCCTCCTGAACGGGGGTGCGGCCCTCGTAGATCGGGTGGTGCGTTCCGGCTCCGTCGGGGTCGACGCCGAGCTCGAGCAGCCGTCGGACGCGCGACGTGAACCCCAGCCCGGCGGCGGCCATCATCAGGTTCTCGAGCAGCTGCGTGGGTGACTCGAGGCGCTCACCGAACAGGCGGTACCACCGACCAGTGCCCGCGCCGTGGCCGAGCCCGAACTCGAGCAGCAACTCGAGCCAGTCCTCGCTCGGATCGCCCGCTTGGTTGTACAGCGCCTGTCCGTCGTTTGGGTCGGCGCCGCGCTCCAGCAGCAGCCGAGCGAGCGCGAGCCCGTGCTCATGGCCGGGTGGCCCGTTCTCGCCGCCCCCTAGCGCGCCCGTCAACGCGGTGAACGGCGGGCACAGCCCTTCCCACAGATACCCGGCGTTCGGATCAGCACCGGAGTCGAGCAGAAGCCTGGCCGTCCCGAGCGCCAAGCGCTCAGGCGGCGCGTCGCCCACTCGGGAGTAGCAAAGGTAGAGCAGTGGCTCCCATTCGAACGGACCGCCGCGCTCCCCGGCGAGCGACGGATCACGCGCGAGCATCGCGCGGGTGGCGTCCACAGCCCCGGCTGCTGCCGCCGCGTGCATCGCCGCGCGGCTTAGCTCTGGACTTCTAACCAACATGCGCCGCGCCTCTTCGATCCGCTCCGGCTCGTCGTCACCGTAATTGAGACAAGCGAGCCGGAGGAACTCGTCCACCGGACCAACCCCCGGCGGCACGCGATGCGGCGAGCGCGCGAATTCCCGCGTGCTCTCCAGGAACGCCTTCAGCTTTGGCCAGCTCTCGAAATCGAAGCTGCGTGCAACGACAAGCAGCGCGTCCGCGTGCGTGAACGCCTCGAGCTCCGGTGATCCACGCTCGGCGTCGCCGAGGCGAGGATGGAACTCGCGCACGACGTCAGCAGCGCCGGCGTCACCGGAGCGGACAGCGCGCGCGAAAGACTTGGCGCCGTTCTTCAGCTGCTCGAGGTTAGCGTTACCGGGAAGACCGCGGGGTGGCACGATGGCCTCCTTTCGCAATGGCCCGGGGTCCGCATCTCGAGCCGGAAAGGAGACTGGCCAGAAATAAGCACAACTAGTCGGCTCAGGTGGGCTTCGCCCTCTCCGCGGACCGGGTGCGCCCTGCGCGCCCGCCGATCATAACCGCTCGCCACAGCCACTCGCCGCGATCCAACGCGAACAGACACCCGCTTTCACAAAGACCGAGTCGTGTGAGTGGCAGAGTCACGGCCGCACAGGCTTCTCCTCGAGGCCTCCGGTCGTCCGAAGCGGCAGTCGCGGGCCGGTGGCCGCAGCAGCCGCCGCAGGGGTGGTGTCGAGCCGACCCCCCCCGGGCCGGTCTGCGGCAGTGGAGCGGCATGGTTCGTCTCTGGCGTAGGCTCCGCTCAGGTGGAGGTTCGAGCGCTCACGTTTGACGTCTTCGGAACGCTGCTGGACTGGCGTCCCACGATCGCGAGTGCCTTGCGGGAGAGCGGGTTATCGCCCCATCCTGAAGAACTGGCCGATGATTGGCGAGCCCGCGCCCTGGCCGCCACTCGGGAGGTCAACCAGAAGCAGCGGCCGTGGAGAACCTTCGATGGGCTTCACGAGGTGACGCTCGGCGAGCTCCTCGACGAGCGGGGCCTTGCGCTTGAA